>WOYY01000061.1 GCA_011620555.1 Anaerolineaceae bacterium
TCTCATTTTTACCCGTAAAAGCGCCATTTTTGAAGAGGGGTGGGAAACTCAGGTTTTAATCCAGCTTTCGGCTAAAACTGAAAACCCGTCCCATTCTCATTCAATCTCTCACGAATAGCTATCCGAATAATTATAAAATAACGCTTCTACTCGCGCCCCCGCCCTGCGGAACGCAAAGGTATTCTGATAAAACTGTGGGAAAAAACGCCTGACAACCTGACACTGAGAGGGAAATTTTATGATCCATGACAGACGCATCGCACTGGACTACCGCGGTTTCAGCCTTGCTTTCAGCATTATCGACCTGTTAGCCGTTACCCACGCCTTCACCGACGACTTCTCCGTTTCGGCCTTTGCCCACAACACCACCCAAGGCACCATCCTGGGGGTCTTTTTGTTCCTGCTGCTCTCCTTCGCACGTTAAAGGGAAAACGGGAGGATAGAAAACAGGGGTCTGTGAGTTATTCCCCAAGTTTTGAAAGAGTTATTCTTCAATTATTTCAAAAATTTAAATCACTTAAACCCATATTATCCATATTCCTTATAGAATCCAATAAGAATGAAATAAGCACTTCATGATTTTATTGGTGCAAGCGTCGAACTGCACGATCCGAAGGCTAGAATAGTTTAGAGTGATGCTCACTGTCAAGAATAATCACGGCCCCTCACGGTCTATTGGAAAGACTTCTCCCTTTACCCTCATCGTCAAAAATAGACGTCAAGAAGAAACTCGTAATCCGTTATGGAAAAACAGGACAGCCAACCCAAAAATAATTCAACTTCTCACCGAAGTGAATGCCGCAGCATTGTAGACAATCACCCGGACCTTATTTGCAAATGGCTGCCTGATGGCACATTGACCTTTGCGAATGAAGCCTATTGCCAGTATTTCGGAAAGAAATCCGAGAAATTGATTGGACAGACCTGCCTCGATTACATCTGCCCCGAAGACGAACAAAAACTAAAAGAGCACCTTTCACGATTCCGTAAGAAAGACCAGCAGGCGATGATCGAGTTGCGGATCACTAATCCCAAAGGGGAGACCCGCTGGCATCAATGGATCGATAAATATATACAGAACCAGAATACCGGTGAATGGGAATTCCTCTCCACCGGCAGGGATATCACAGATATAAAACTTTCAGAACTCGAATTGGAGCGCAGGATTGAGTTCGAGCGTTTAATCACGAAATTTTCAATCGATTTTATTAACCTGTCATTGGATGACATCAACCCCCACATCAATAGGCTCTTGGCTGAAACCGGCCAGTTTGCCAATGTCGATCGAAGCTACGTATTCCTGTTTAATCCTGAAATGGACACCATGAGCAATACCCATGAGTGGTGCCGGGAGGGGATCAGTCCTCAAATGGACAGTTTGCAGGACCTCGAACTGAAGACCTATGAAAATTGGGTGTCCCGGATAAAGAACTATGAAGCGATCCTGATCTCAGATATCTCCGAGCTGCCGAAGGAATCTGAGACATTGATGAAGACCCTGCAGGAAGGCCAGGTCAAATCCCTCATCGGTCTCCCGCTGGTCAATACCGGTGAGGTCCTCGGTTTCATCGGTTTCGATGCCGTCAAAGAGGCAAGAGAATGGTCCAAAGATGTCATCAATATCCTCCAGATCATCAGCGGCACCATCGGCAATGCCATTGTGCAGAAGCGCAGCCAGGAAGAGCTGCGCAACCAGCGGAAGTACCTTGAACAGCTCAACGAGATCACGGTCGCCTCATTGAACACAGAGAACCCTGACGAAATGGTCAATGTCGTTGCGAGTAAGATCCTTCCGCTGATCAATGCCGACAATTGCTCCATCAACCTGTGGGATGAGGCCAACAAGAAGATCATCAACTCGGCCTATAATGGCGCCCTGGCTTATCAGCAAAACCAGCCGGCTTTGGCGCAAAACGAAACCGCCCTGACCGAGTATGTTCTTGAACAAGCTGAACCCATCGTCATTGAAGATACTTCCCAATCTGAGATGGTCAATGAGGACCTCCAAAGCCTTTTCCAAACCAGGTCGCTGATAGCAGTCCCATTTATTGCTGGCGGACATAAGCTCGGCGCCGGGATCTTTGGCTTCAAAGCCGTTCACAAATTCACAGATTCTGAGGTTTCGCTCACCCAACAGGCATCCTTCCAAATCTCGCAAGCCATCCTAAAAGAGCGCTTGCTCGAAAATGCCCAGAAATCTGCCCAGGAAGCGGAGAAATTACGGATGGCAGGCGCGATCGTCGCCTCAAACCTTGACCCCAATGTGGCGATCTCTTCAATCCTCGACCAGTTGGGGCAGGTTGTCCCCTTTGATAGCGCCTCGGTTCAAATCCTGTATGAGGGTTATCTCGAAATCAAAGAGGGGCGCGGCTGGCCGTCCCAGATCAATCCGGTCGGCAAGCGCTTCCCCATCCCCGGTGACAATCCCAACAGCCAGGTGATCCTGAGCGGCCAGCCCTATGTCCTGAACAATGCCCCCGATCTTTACGGAAGCTTCGGCAAGGTCGAACACGCCTACATTCGCTCCTGGCTGGGCGTCCCCCTAAAAGTGCATGACAAGGTCATCGGCATGCTCACCCTGGACCATTCGCTCCCCAATTTTTATAACGATAAGCAGATCATCAACCTGGTAACGGCTTTTGCGGATCAGGTGGCGATCTCACTAGAAAACGCCCGGCTGTATGCCGATGAACTGCGGAGAGTTGGCGAACTGGAGGCCCTCAGAGCGACTACTGCCGATATCACTAAAGAACTGGGCTTAAAGAATTTATTGCAGGCGATCCTTCAGCGTGCGACGGATCTCCTGAATGCCACAGGGGGTGAATTGGGCCTGGTCGATAAAAAGAACAACACCATCAAAATTCTGGTCAGCCATAATATGGGCCCCACAGAAAACCTGGGGACGCTCATCCATATGAATGATGGCTTGATGGGCTATGTTGCCCGGACCCGCCAGATTGAGATCCTTGAGGATTATAAAGAGTGGGAAGGTCAGATGGAAAGTTACGAAGAAAGCCCGATCCATGCTGCGATCGCCGCCCCGCTGATGATCGGCCATCGCTTCCTGGGCGTGCTTGGGATCATGAATTCTGACCGCTCCCGGAAATTCTCTGAGCGGGAAAAAGACCTGATGAGCATGTTTGCCCAACAGGCAGCCATTGCCGTGGAGAACGCCCAACCCTACGAAGAGCGCCAGCATGAAGCCAGGGTAGATGTGACCACAGGCATTCTTAACCGGCGGGGATTGAGCGAACTAGGCTGCCGGGAAATTGACCGTGCCATCCGGTTTGATCGACCGCTGGCTGTGATCTTCCTTGATATTGACCATTTTAAGGTCGTGAATGACACCTACGGCCACCCCGTGGGCGATTTGGTTTTGCGAGAACTGGCCGACCGCTTGAAAAGCAACTTGCGTTCTATTGACCTGATCAGCCGCTATGGCGGCGAGGAATTTGTGATCGTTCTGCCGGAAACCAATACAGAGGGTGCGTTGGATGTGGCCGAGCGACTGCGCAAGGTTGTGGAAGAAACGCCCTTCTCCCCCAACAACCTCTCGTTATGGATCACGATCAGCCAAGGCGTTTCCGCCTTAAATGCCACAAGTCACAGCCTGAAGGAACTCATCCACCAGGCAGATCAAGCGACCTATCTATCCAAAGATGCCGGCCGGAATCTGGTCACGCCTTACGATTTGGCCTTTTAATTTCGCTCAATCAAAAAGGACAACTGCATATCCCAGATCGTTCAACAAACGCTCGATGAATGCCTCAGCGTTGATCTGGGCCTGTTCCAGAATTCCATCTTCCAAGGCCGCTCGCAGGATTTCTTCTTCAGCGGCCTGCCGGGCGTCAGTTTCCAGATCGGGGTCACTCTTGCGGAACAGCCCTGTCGTCCGGTCATAAACGTAGGAATCGTCATTGTTCAAGGTCGCCACAAATACTTCTGCATCAGGCAGCGCCACCCTGAGAACGTCCCCATCCATTTGCAGATCTTCCACCGACAGCTTGGACAGGTCCACACCTGCAACCACATACCCATGCGCAACAAAGAGCAATTTATCCCCAAACAAAGGGCCAAAAACGCCTTGGTTGACCTCCGCCGTGATCACTTTTTCCACAGTGTACTGGATGGTCTCCAGCCTGGCCATGGACTGGATATCCCGGATGATCGTCACGGGATCGGGGATAATAGTCGGCGTCGGATGGAGCAGCTGAGATACCTGGGATGAGATCGCCTCATTCGCCGCCTGAATGGGACTGATGCTCGCAACGATCGTCCGGCGAATGGACAGGGTCAGGAATATCATCGCACCAATGGTGGCCACAATCAATCCAACAAGCAAAATAATGATTAATGTTTTACCAGTATTTTTTTTATTTTCCATACGTGATCCCATTTCTTTTCAATATCAAGGGAGAGGCCCAGTTTACCCGATGAACATCCGCTTGTAAATTGAACATCCCGCCATAAGAAACAACCCCCGCCAGGCAGACAAGGGTTGTAAGGGTACTAACCGGAATTTAGATGTCCTTTTGATAAACCCGGTGGTTCTTGTAGAACTTGACGCCCAGGTTTGTCAGGTCCTTCCGCATCTGCTCGGCCGTCTCGGCGACCTGGGTCAACTCGGCATGCACAAATTGCGTGTTCTGGTGCATGGCCTTTTCCAGCTCAGCATACATGATCGCATTACCGCCAAGCCCATGATACTCTGGCAGAATGCCAACGCCGTTGAAGGCCACCCAATCGGTCTTTTTAATTTCCTGCAGCAATCGGAGAATTGCCAGCGGCCCCAATTTACCGCCATTTTTCTGCATGGCCCCTGAGACATCCGGGAAGGGCAAGACAAAACCGACCACCTCACCGTCTTTGGCGATGATCTTGATCAAATTGGGGTCCACCACGGTCATCACATTGGAAATCACAAAATCGATCTCGCGTTCAGACAAGGGATAATATTCCCAGTTATTCACAAAGGCCTGATTATAGGCCTGGCCGATCTTATCAGCCCACTGCTTCAGGTGGCGCTTGTTCCTGAAATCAAGGACCTCAAAGGTCCCCCGTTTTTTGGCAATATCAGCCGCCTTGCGGATTTTTTCAGGAAGGTTAAACTGTTGAGGATCAATGTAACTGGAAACAAAATCAACAACTTTCGTGAAGCCCAGGTTTTCCACCAGGTCCCGATAATAAGGATAATTGTAGTTCATCATATTCATCATCTGGCGGTGTTCAAATCCCTCAATTTGAATGCCGTAGCCATCCAGGGGGCCAAAGCCCTTGGGCCCAACCAGCTTCGTTAGACCGCGGTCCTTTGCCCAATTCGTCACGGTCTCAAAAAGGACATCAGCAACCTCCTGGTCGTTGATTGTTTCAAACAGATAAAACTCCGCATCCTTAGAGTCGTGATATTGATTGAAGGGTTTATTCTCCAGAGCGGCAATCCTGCCCACCACTCTGCCTTCCCGTTCAGCGATGAAAAACTCGGCATCCGAATGCTCATAAAAAGGATGCTTAGCCGGATTCATCATCGCTTTGATATCCACTCTGAACGGTGGCACCCATTGGGGATGCCCGGCGTAGAGATCAAAAGGGAATTGGACAAAGCGATCAATTTCGGATTTGGACTTTAAATCAATTTTATGAATACTGATCATAATGACCTTTCTGCCTCAGCGAACCAAAATGACACTAAAATATAAAACAACGAATCCGTCAAATGGTTGCGAAGCGATAGCACTTCTAAGGTTTTGGCAAACCGTAGAACAAATTAGACACAAATGACGAACAAAATAACCACAAAAAGGATTATATACCTTTTTAACTTGCAAAAGCCATCATCTAACCGTCGCGCCCCATCCTTAAACCCAAAAATCTCCGGATGCGCATTCCTCCGGAGAGCCTCCGACAGACCATAAAATTGAATCAGGTTTCTAGTATCAAACGAATGGCCTCGGAAAGGAAATCCTTTCTGATTTCAGGGTTTTGAAAATCGATCCAGATCTGACTCGTTGCAGGAGAGTTGATCAGTCCGGTCATCAGGATTTGGGACAAGATCATGTTCAAATGCATCCGAACCAGCGGCTTCTTATGAGGCGCCAGATAAGGTTGCACGGCATCGGCCGTCAACTCGATCCATGATTCCAAAAGGTTGAGCAGGTCCCCCTGGCGCTCCTCATAAAACAGAGGGCGGATCATGTGCGCCCGGATGATATTGGGGAATTGATAGATGCCGTCCAGCAAATAAACCAGCACACCCCGAAGGCGTTCCTCAATGGGCGCATCGGACTGGACGATCTCCTTCGTGTCCTCCAGCATGTGCAGGGTAGTTTGGTTCAATGCGGCGGTCACCAGCTGTTCTTTGGTCCCAAAATAATAATGAAGCGCGGCGTTATTGACCCCGGCCTCCTCCGCGATCAGGCGGGTGGTCAGGTTCGCCAACCCATATTTCTCGATCGCATTGATCGCTGAGATAAGAATATGCTGTTTGGTATTTTGGGTTTCCACTGGCAAACCCTCCTTAGAGATTCCGATTCAGGCTGCCGGGCTCAGCCTGAGACACAGCCTGTTGCGCCTCCCGGGTGTCAAATTGGGCGGCAATGGCCCTAGTTTTCGCCCACCGCCGCCTGATCATCCAGGCCACCCAATCCGGCGGGACCAAAGGGCTCATCGAGCGCACGAACTGGGTGATGCCGCCCGAGATGGTGGCTGACCGGACGCTCAAGCGCGCCCGTGATGCAAACCCGATAGGCCATTATTTTCCTTTCAATGTTAAATAATCCATCGGACTTTTATCATAAAAGCAAGCTTGCAAAAAGTCAAGCGCTTGGTTATACTAATTGGTGTAACCATTTGGTTAATGCCAGGAGACAAATTCGAAATGACTAAAAATTCAAAGACGATCGTCCTCACCGGCGCAACCTCCGGCCTTGGCCTGGCAACCATGCAAGGCTTGGCGGATGAAGGTCATCGCTTGATTGGCGTTGCCCGATCGCCGGAGAAAATTGCGGCGGCTGAAAAATCACTGAGAGAGGCTCACCCGGATGTGGAGCTGAACTTCCTCAGAGCAGACCTCTCCTCCCAATCCCAAATTCGCAATTTGGCGGAGGAAGTTGAGGGCGTCCTCCGGCTGTGGGGGCTGGATCACCTGGATGTCCTGGTCAACAATGCCGGCGCAGTGACAAGCTGGTACGCTCAGACCGAAGACGGCTACGAACGTCAATTTGCCGTCAACCACCTCGCCCCTTTTCTGCTCACCCACCTCCTGCTGCCTGATCTGCAGAAAGCCCCCAAAGGCCGTGTCCTGACGGTGAGTTCCGGGTCACACCGCCATACCCGCGTCCACTGGAAAGACGTCATGCTCAGCCGCCATTACGGCACGCTGCGCGCCTACAAACAATCCAAGCTAGCCAATGTTCTCTTCACCTACGAATTGAACCGCCGCCTGGGCCCCGAATCCAAGGTCCGAGCCTATGCCGTCGACCCCGGATTGGTCAACACCCAGATCGGCGCCAAGGATACCAGCGGATTTGTCAAATGGTTTTGGGGCAGGCGCAGCCGGCACGGCAACCCGCCGGAAATCGCGGCGGAGACCAGCATCTACCTGGCCTGCCGCTCCTCCATTCCCTATCACGACCAATGGTATTGGAAAGAGTGCCATCCGATTCCCCCCAGCCCCTATTCAAGCAAACCAGAAGCGGCCAAACGGCTCTGGCAACTCTCTGCCAGGCTATGCGGCATTGAAGAAGACCTTAAAACTGAATAAACGCGCCCAGCCCGGATGATGCCGCCATTTTCATTTATATAGAGGGTCAGCTGTCGGCCTTGTAATCGCCGGAGGTCTGGGCTATAATCCTCTAGGTATTTTCAGAAGCTAAAGAGGATTAGAAGACTTATGATCGATGTAAACGAACTCCGCAAAGGCGTCACCTTTGAACAAGACGGGAACTTATATAAGGTCCTGGAATATTCGCACAACAAACCCGGCCGCGGCTCGGCCACCATCCGGATCAAAGCCCGCGACCTGCGCAGGGGCACCACATTGGAAATGACCTTCATCTCCGGCAACCGGGTGCAGGACGTCCGCCTTGAGTATCACAATGCCCAATTCCTTTACAGCGACGATCAGTTCTTCTATTTTATGAACACGCAAAACTACGAGCAATATCCCATCAGCAAAGATATCGTCGGTGATATGGCGGGCTACCTGAAACCCAACCTGGAAGTTAAACTGATGTTCTTCGGTGCGGAAGCGCTGGATATGGAACTCCCGACCTCCGTTGATCTGCTGGTCACCCGGGCCGACCCTTCGGTCCGAGGCGACACGGCAACCGGCGTGACCAAAAAGATCATCACCGAGACCGGCCTGGAAGTGACCTGCCCCTCCTTCGTTGAAGAGGGAACCGTCATTCGGGTGGACACCCGCAATGGCAATTACGTCACCCGGGTCTGATCCAAGGTCTTTCCCGCATGTTGTATCCAAAGACCGAATCCCCGCTTGGGGATTCATTTTTAATGTGAGGTGCCATGAAGATTCCCACAACCGGCAAAGAATGCCCATATTTTTATGGTGACTACTATCGCGGGCGGGATCATGAAGAATGCCGACTGCTCAACAACGCGGAATGGTCTCAAAAAGACTGCCAATCCTGCCCCGTGCCGGATATCCTGTTGGCGAACAGTTGTCCCAATATGATCCTGGCCGGCGAGATCAGGAAAGGCATCCTGGGGCTGGGGCGCAAAGTTGCCGTCACCGCCTACTGCAAAAAGACTCATCGCGATATTGAAAACCCCTCCGTGGGCTGCGGTGAGTGTCATCCCATCTTAGACCTCTTCAAGGAAGCTGAATGACCCTCACTCTTTTAACCGATCTCGACGACACTTTGATCTCCACGAATATGGATCAGTATTTTCCAAAATTCTTTGCTGATCTCGGCTCTGCTCTCAACGAAATTGCTTCACCCCAAGCGGTTCAAAAACAGGTTCAGTTTGCTGTCAAACAAATGATACAGAATCAGGACCCGGGAAAAATGCTCTCGGAGGTCTTTGCTGAACATTTCTACCCGCCCTTGGGAACCACGGAGGCGGATTGCAAAGGACTGGTCGATCAATACTACCTGGAAGAGTACCCGAACCTGCGGCCTCTCATCACCCCGCGTCCGGAAGCGCAATCCCTATTGGCATGGTGCAAACAGCAGGGGATCAAAATCGCTGTCGCAACCAACCCCGTTTTCCCGGAGATCGCCACACGCCAGCGGATCGAATGGGCTGGGCTGGACCCGGAGGATTTCACTTATTTCACCACCTATGACACCTTCCATTTCACCAAACCCAACCTCACCTATTACGCGGAATGCCTGGGGAGGCTGGGCTGGCCCAAAGGGTCGATCGTGATGATCGGGGATGATTCAGTCCTGGATATTGAACCCATGCAGGCGTTCGGTTTTCCGACTTTCCAGGTCCAGGCAGAAAAGAATGGCTCCGCACCCAACCAAGGCACTCTGGCAGAGGTCGCGGACTGGCTGAAAAGCAACGCTTCCGGCACAACGCCCAATTTCTCCGTCCCCTCAAATTTGGCCATCCTCCGCTCAACGCCAGCCGTCCTGGACAGCTGGCTCCGGTTCCTGCCCGGTGAAGATTTTCAATCCAGACCCGCGCCGGGCGAATGGAACCTGACGGAGATCTATTGGCACCTGGCGGACTTGGAACAGGAAGTCTTTCTGCCCCAATGGGAACAGCTTTTGGCCGATCCGGCGGTGCAAATCACCGCACCGGATACCAGCCGCTGGGCGGAAGAAAGGGATTACAGCCACAAAGACCCCCGGGAAGCCTACCAAAAGTTCTATCACAATCGGATGGCAAGCCTGGAACTCTTGGAAGCCCTTTCGGCAAAACCCCTGTTCGAACAAACCTTCCAGCATGCCGTGTTTAGTCAAACCACACCCGCTGAAATGATCTCTTTCGTGTCCCAACACGACCGTCTCCACCTTGGACAATCCCGGGATTTAGTGAATATATAAGATTTATTAATCTTTTGACATGACGTTGGTTTTCGCCACTCAAGGTTGGTATAATACCAAAGTCATTACTAATTAACGTTTGTCGATTAAAAAGCTGGAGGTTTTAGTGAAATCTCGCAATCAATCCTATATCATCTACTTATTGCTGTTTTCAGCAATAATCGCGATGGTATTTTTCTCTGTGAACCAACAGGCTGTTGATTCAACGGAAATTCCGTTTAACGAGTTGGCAACCGATATTAAGAACGGGAAAGTTGAAAAAATCACCGAAAACGAAAGCCGCCTTGAGATCACCTATAAAAACAGCGATGTGATCAAAACGTCGACCAAAGATCCCAGCATGCCGCTGATCGCCCAATTGGTTGAACTGGGCGTTACCCCCGAACAGCTTTCCGCTGAAAACATCACAATTGATATTTTGCTGCCCAGCCCGATGTTGGGAATCATATCCATCCTCAGTTACATCCTGCCTTTCCTGCTCTTTATCGGGATGTTCTTCTTTATCTTCCGGCAAGCACAGGGCAGCAACAACGCTGCGATGTCCTTCGGTAAATCCCGGGCGAGGATGTTCTCCGGCGACCACCCCACCGTGACCTTTGATGACGTCGCAGGTGTGGAGGAAGCCAAAGAAGAACTTCAGGAAATCGTTGAATTTCTACGCGAACCGCAGAAGTTCATCGCCCTCGGCGCTCGAATCCCCAAGGGCGTCCTGCTAGTCGGCGCGCCTGGCACAGGCAAAACTCTGATGGCCAAAGCCGTTTCCGGTGAAGCAGGCGTTCCCTTCTTTTCTATCTCCGGTTCTGAATTCGTCGAGATGTTCGTTGGCGTCGGCGCCAGCCGCGTCCGTGACCTGTTTGACCAGGCCAAACGCCATTCCCCGGCGATCGTCTTCGTGGATGAGATTGATGCCGTTGGCCGCCATCGCGGCGCCGGCCTGGGCGGAAGCCATGATGAACGTGAACAGACCCTGAACCAATTGCTGGTCGAGATGGACGGTTTTGACACCGATACCAATGTGATCATCATCGCCGCCACCAACCGGCCCGACATTCTGGACCCGGCCCTGATGCGCCCCGGCCGTTTTGACCGCCGTGTGATCCTGGACCGCCCGGACATCAAAGGCCGTGAGGCCATCCTCAAAGTGCATGTCAAGGGCAAACCGGTCTCACCGGATGTCGATCTCAATAACATTGCCCGCTCCACTCCCGGTTTTGTCGGCGCTGACCTCGAAAATCTGGTCAATGAAGCTGCCATCCTGGCGGCGCGGCGCGATAAGAAAGTGATTGAAGAACCGGAATTTATGGAAGCGATTGAACGGGTGATCGCTGGGCCGGAACGCAAGAGCCGCCTGATCAATGACAACGAGAAAAAGATCATCGCCTACCACGAAGCAGGCCACGCCGTTGTGATCAACGCCCTGCCGGAAGCGGATACCGTTCAAAAAGTCTCGATCATTTCCCGCGGCGAAGCGGGTGGGTATACGATCGCCTTCCCCGAGGAAGATCGGGTCTTGAAATCCCGGAGGCAGATCGTCAGTGATATGATCGGCTTGTTGGGCGGCCGCGCCGCCGAAGAGATGGTCTTCAATGACATCACTTCCGGCGCCTCCAACGACCTGGAACAGGTCACCAAACTGGCCCGCACCATGGTCACCCGCCTGGGCATGAGCGATGAGCTGGGTCCGATGGTCTATGGCAAGAAGGAAGAATTGATCTTCCTCGGCCGTGAGATCTCAGAACAACGGGATTACTCCGAGCAAATCGCCCAGCAAATTGACTCTGCCATTCAGAAACTCATTCAGGAAGCCTACATAGAAGCCAAGACAATCCTGAACAAATACCGCTCAGAGCTGGATAAGATTGCCAGCAAACTGCTCGAAAAGGAAACCCTGGATGCTGACGAATTCCAGGCGCTCTTCCCCACGCCAGTCGATAAGAACGGCGGCATCCCGGTTCAAATCTAACACCTTACCGGATATTTCAAACGGCTGCCTCATCAGAAGCAGCCGTTTTTGTTTTCAGATACCCCGTTCCTGCGCCGCCAAAACTCTGCGCAGGACTTTTCCCACCCCCGTTTTGGGCAAAGCTCCGACAAAGACCACTTCTCTGGGGATCTTGTAAGGGGTCAAATAATCCGAACAGAAGGACCGGATCTCCTCAGGCGCGGCCTGCGCGTCGTCTTTTAAAACGACCCAGGCCTTGGGATATTCAGCCCCCTCATCATCCAAAACGCCGGCCACCGCCGCCTCCCGCACTTTGGGGTGCCGCCGGATCACCGCTTCAACTTCATTCGGCCAAACCTGGAAACCACCGACCTTGATCACATCTTTCTTGCGATCCACCAGGTAAAAATAGCCGTCCGCGTCCATCCGCGCCACATCACCGGTGAAAAGCCAGCCCTCCCGCAGGGTTTGCGCCGTCTCTTCAGGTTTCAAATGGTACCCCTGCATCACCTGCGGACCGCGCACGATCAGCTCGCCCGCTTCCCCCACCGGCACATCGCGGGTCCCTGTCTCCAGGTCCACGATCCGGCAATCCACCCCGGGCAAAGGCAGGCCGATAGCCTCCTCCCGGTTTTCACCCAGCACCGGATTGCAATGGGTGGCCGTCGGGGCCTCTGAGAGGCCGTAGCCCTCAACCAAATGCCCATGCGTCAAAGCCTCGAACTCCCTTTTGACCTTCATCGGCAGGGTTGCCGAACCGGAGATGCAGGCCTTGACCGATGAAAGGTCGTATTGCCCAGCCAGGACAGCCGGATAGCGATTGATAGCCGCATAGAGGGTTGGCACGCCCGGGAAGACCGTGACCTGGTAAGTTTCGATCGCCCTGAGCAGGCCATCCATGTCCGTGGGATTGTCGATCAAGACCATCCGCGCCCCCAGGCGGACTGCCAGATTCATCCCCAAGACCATGCCGTAAACATGATAACAGGGGATCGCCACCAGTACAGTCTCTTCCCCCTCCTGAGTATTCACCAGCCACTGCCGGAATTGCTGAACATTGGCAACCAGGTTGCGGTGCAGACCGATGGCGCATTTGGGCGCGCCGGTCGTCCCACCGGAATATTGAAATACCGCCGGGTCGTCCGGGCTGATGGAGACGCCCATAACCGTTCCCACGGGTTGGGTCGCCATGACCCAATCCCAGGCGACATCCTCCTCTGGGGATAAACCCGAGCCTGGCCCGACCACAATCATTTTTTCCAGCGGGGTATCGGCTTTGATGGCCAGAATTTTTTCATAAGCTGCGCCAGCCAGGATCAGAAATCGGATGCCCGATTCCACCGCCAGAGCCTGAACCTCCGGCGGGGTATAAAGCGGGTTCAGCGCCATCACCACGCCGCCGGCCTTCAGAATGCCATAATACCCGATCACAAATTCAGCCGTGTTGGGCAAAAAAAGGCCAACCCGGTCGCCCTTTTTCAGGCCCTGACCCCGCAAATAATGCGCAATCCGGTTGGAAGCGGAGTCGAGTTCAGCATAGGACCATTCCCGCCCGCCATGGATAATGCAGGTCGAATCTCCAAATTGTTCCACAGACTGAGCCAGAAGGTCCACCAGGGACATGGCAGGGATAGTGATCTCAGCCGGGACTCCCGGATCATAGCGTTTAAGCCAGGGCTTACTGTTATAGGTCATCCAAACGACTCCTTATTAATAATTCCATCCGGTCAATTACCTCATCATCCGCCTCAAACCACTGGATCTGGGGATCATCCGGTTTGAACCAGTTGGCCTGCCGGCGCACAAAAACGCGCGTATTGCGCTTGATCAGCGCAACAGCCTCATCAAGAGAGACCTCCCCCTGCAAATATTGAATGATCTCGCCATACCCGATCGCCGACATCGTCGGCAGGTCCGGGGCATAGCCAGCCGTCAGCAGGCCGGCAACCTCAGCTACCAAGCCATCCGCCAGCATTATCTCTACCCGCTGGTCAATCCGCTGGTAAAGTTCTTCCCGAGGTCGGGAAATTCCCAGAACAATCGGCGTATAGGGGCATTCCTGCTTACGGCGCAGGTCTGAAAAGCGCTCGCCCGTCCGGAAGATCACTTCCATCGCCCGGACCACCCGGCGGACGTTGCGGTAATCCATCATTTCCGCCGCTTCCGGATCCAGCCGGCGCAGGCGCACATGAAAAGCCTCCGCGCCGATCTCGTCCGCCCAATGGTTCAAAGCCGCGCGCAGGCCTGGGTCCGGCGACTGGGGCGGTATCCGCCAGCCTTCAATGATCGCCCGCACATATTGACCAGTCCCGCCGACCATCATCGGCAGCTTAGCCCGGCTGTGGATCGCGTCAATGACCTGATAGGCCTGCCGCTGAAATACGGCCAGGCTCCAGGTCTCCGCGGGGTCAGCCACGTCAATCAGATGGTGCGGGATTCCGCGCCTTTCCGCAGGGGTGGGCTTGGCCGTGCCGATATCCATCCCGCGGTAGAGATAGCGCGAATCCGCAGAGACGATCTCGCCATTCAGGCGCTCCGCCAGCGCAATAGAAACCGAGGTTTTACCAGCCGCTGTGGGGCCTACGATCACGATCAAAGGGCGTTTGTTTTTGGCAACCATTAATCAATATCAATAAAATGGTGAATGTCCCGCGGCTGCAGGGTTTTATCCAATAAGATGGAGATCACATCCACCCGCCAGTCATCAGGCTGGTCGGGGTGATCCTGAAGCCAGAGCAAGGCGGTATCATAAATCTTCTCCAACTTCGCGGGCGTGACGCTGGCCTCCGGCAGGCCGAAGCGGTCATTGGTCCGCGCCTTGACTTCCACGAAGATGACGCATTGATCGCCTTCGGCAACGAGATCAATCTCGCCATAACGGGAATGGTAGTTCGTTTCGAGAATCTTATAGCCCTGTTGACGCAAATAATCCGCCGCGAGCTTCTCGCCCCGTGCGCCGACCTGCTGTTGATAAGTCCGGTTCTCAGCCATCATCAAAATAATCCTACGTCAAAGGTGAAAGTGCGTCAAGAAATTTTGAGCAGAACTGGAAATTAGGGGGGATTATCGGTTAAAATTCAAGTGGAGGTAAAATGCCAACATTAGAAATCATTACAATTGGTACCGAACTTTTACTAGGCGAAATTCAAGACACCAACTCAACCTATATTGCCCGAACCCTCAGGGACCACGGGATCGACATCTACCGGATCACCACCATCGGAGACAATGCGGGTCGGATCGCCTCCGTGATCAAGGAAGCCCTCACCAGGGCGGAGATCGTGATCACCACCGGCGGCCTGGGGCCCACTGTGGATGACCCCACCCGTGAAGCCGTCGCCCTGGCGACAGACCGGGAACTGACCTACCAGGAAGACCTTTGGGAAGTGATCCAGGAGCGGTTCAAGCTTTATGGCCGCGCGCCGACCGAAAACAACCGGCGGCAGGCCTATATCCCCAAAGGGGCGGTCAAAATCGAGAACCCGGTCGGGACGGCGCCCTGTTTTGTTGTGGACCTGGGCAATGCCTGCGTGGTCTCATTGCCCGGCGTCCCGAGTGAGATGAAATTCATCCTGCATCGGTCCATCATCCCCTTCCTGCACCAGAAATTCGAACTCAAAACGAGGATCATCAAAGCGACCGTGCTGCACGCCGCTTCGCTGGGCGAATCAGCCATTGACGAGCTGATTGGCGACCTGGAGGAATACAGCAATCCCACCGTCGGCCTGCTGGCCCACCCTGGCCAGGTCGACATCCGGGTGACGGCCAAGGCTCCCTCCGGTGAAGAAGCCGAAGCCCTGAGCAAACCCGTCGTGCAGGAGCTGCTGGACCGGCTTGGTGATAATATTTACGGCCGGGATGAAGAGACCCTGCAAGACGTGATCCACGGCCTGCTCAAGGACCAGGGGTTGAGCCTGGGGGTAGTGGAATACGGTCTCGCTGGCAGTCTGATCGAGCAAATTCAGGCTAGTCACCCCGAACATTTCAAAAGTTTCATTTTAGATGATGAGCCTGAAGATCTGTTCCTGTTTGAAAACCAGGTTGCGGAATACGCCAGGCAGTTGGCTGTTGACGTTTGCTTGGGTGTTGCCCTGATTGTGGAAGATAATGCAACCCTGCACATCGCTTTCCAAAAAGGTGATGAGCACGAAAGCGTCACCCGGCACTACGGCGGCCCCCAGGACCATGTCCTCCTTTGGGCCAGGAATGTCAGTCTGGACTGTCTCAGGCGCAAGCTCCAGCTCGCTCACGACTAAATATTGTTAAGGAGAATCATGAAAAAAGCTGACCTCATCTTCACCAATGCCACCATCCTGACCATGGATGATGAATTCCACACCCATAAACCCGGCGCGCTCGCCGTGGAAGGCGACAGCATCCTGGCCGTCGGTCCGCAGGCGGAAATCCTCGAAAACTACCAATCCGACAATGTGATGGATTGTGAGAACAAGATCCTGATGCCGGGCCTGATCAACGCCCACACCCATGTCCCCATGACCCTGCTGCGCGGCCTGGCGGATGACCTCAGGCTGGATGTCTGGCTGATGGGCTACATGATGCCGGTGGAGCGGGAATTCGTCTCACCGGAATTCGTCCGGCTTGGCACGAAACTGGCCTGCGCCGAATCGATCCGCAGCGGTGTGACCACCTTTGTGGATATGTACTATTTTGAAGCGGATATCGCCCAAGCGACCGCGGACGCCGGCCTGCGGGCGATCTGCGCTCAATCCATCCTGAAATTTCCCACCCCGGATGCGGCTTCCTATGAAGAATCGCTCAAAGCGGCTGAGGAGTTCATCCAAGCCTGGAAGGGCCACCCCCTGATCATCCCGGCGGTCGGCCCCCACGCGCCCTACACCTGCACCGATGAGATCCTGCAGGCCTGCGCCGACCTGGCGATCAAATATGACGTGCCCCTCCACATCCACCTGGCCGAGACGGCGGGCGAAGTGGAGAATATCCGCAAGGAATTCGGGATGCCCGTCATCCCTTATGTCAAAAAACGCGGCATCTTCGACGCCAAAGTGATCGCCGCCCACTGCGTCCACATTGATGAAGGCGAAATGCGCACCATCCAACATGCCCACGCCGGGATCGCCCACAATCCCTCCTCCAACCTCAAGCTCGCCTCGGGCTTCGCCAAAGTCAAGAAGATGCTGGACGTCAAGGTAAATGTCGGGATTGGGACGGATGGCCCCGCCTCAAATAACGACCTCGATATGATCGAAGAGATCCGCCTGGCCTCGATGGTGGCGAAATGTGAATCCGGCGACCCCACCGCGCTCCCCGCCCGTCAGACCCTGGCCATGGCCACCAGCATGGGCGCCAAAGCCGTCCACATTGACCACCTCACCGGCTCGCTGGTCCCTGGCAAACGAGCCGACCTGATCCTGCTTGGGATCGATAAACTGCACAACTCGCCCAATTTCCAGCGCGACCCCGACGGCATCTATGCCCAGATTATCTACGCCGCCAAGTCCACCGACATCAGCGACGTGATGGTGAACGGGCAATGGCTGATGCGGGACCGCGAACTCCTGACCCTCGATGAGGACGAACTGATCGCCGAAGCCCAGGACTACGCCAAAAAGATTGACACCTTCCTGATCGAGCGCGAACAATCCGTGCTCTCCAAGTTGATCGCCATTGGCGGCGCAATGCAGCAAGAAAGCTTTGAAGTCCAGGCGAAAGTCCATGTGACAGACCCCGACAGCATCATTGAAGCCCTTGAAAAGAATTCAGTGGAAGTGGACTACTCCCGCCATTACCATGAATATGACACCTACTTCTTCTTCGAGAATGAAGACCAGGGCCGCCTGCGCTATCGCGAGGATGAATTCATTGACGAAACCGGCGAGATCATCAATGTCCGCGGCCGGCTGACCCTGGTGGGCGTGACCCGCGAGGATGCCTTCGATCACGACGTGATGCTCTCCCGCAGCCGTTACTATGCCCCGGCAACCCACTCCCTGCGCTTTTATCGGGAATACTTCGAGCCGCAGGCCGAGCTGGATATCGAGAAAGACCGCAAACGCTACAAGATCAAATATCGGCGCGTGGATTTCTATATCAATGTCGATACGCTGATCAAGCCCGATCTGGGCCATTTCCTCGAGGTCAAGAGCCGTACCTGGAGCCGCGAGGATGCGGAAAAGAAATCCAGGATCATCGCCGAGCTGATCGAATACCTTGGCGCCTCCTCCGAAGCGGCGGAGACTGAGGATTATATCGAGATCGTCGAATCCCACCTCCGGAAAGCCTGATCGGAAGCCAAGCCCTATGACCCTCAATGTCCTTTTCCTCGCCGCTGAAGCCGAACCTTTCATCAAGGTCGGCGGCCTCGGTGATGTTGCCGGCGCGCTGCCGGAAGCCATCCACAATGCCACCCGCCCAGGTTCGGGCTTGCCCGAAGTCGATATCCGGCTGGTCATTCCCTTCCACTATGCCATCAAAGAACGGCATTTTGAGACCCAATACCTGGGGGAATACGAGGTTGAGAAGCTTGAAGGCTCAGAAAAATGCCAGGTCTACCTTTATAAGAAGGGCGACATTCCCGTCTACCTCTTGGATGGCCTGCCCATTAATGAAAAGTCGCCGGTCTATTCCATTGACCCCATCCATGACGGCTACAAGTTCGTCTTCTTTTCATTGGCAGCCTTGGGGTTGCCCCAGTTCCTCGATTGGCGGGTGGATATCCTGCAAGCGAACGATTGGCACACGGCCACGGCAATCTACGCGCTGAGCAAAAAGAAATACCGCAAAGGCCGCCTGAAGGACGCCCGGACGATCCACACCCTGCACAACCTGCCTTTCATGGGCTTTGGCGTCCAACAAGCATTGACCGATTACGGCCTGCCCCCGATCGAAGACCCCATCCTGCCGGAATGGGCCAGACACTCGCCGCTCCCGATGGGCCTCTATGCCGCGGACCGGATCATTGCCGTCTCCCCGCACTATGCCGAAGAGATCCTCACCCCGGAATTCGGCTGTGGGCTGGATGATTTCCTCAAATCTCGCAGCGATGCAATCTCCGGCATCCTCAACGGCCTGGATACCACCCGCTGGGACCCGAAAACCGATCCCGCGCTGACCCAAAATTACGACCTCGCGAGCCTGCCCCTCAGACCGCGCAACAAAGCCGCCTTGCAGGCCCAATTAGGTCTGGAGGTCAGGCCGGACACACCGCTCCTCACCCTGGTCAGCCGGATGGACCCGCAAAAAGGGATTGATATCGCCCTGCGCGGCCTCCATGAGTGCCAGGATGAAGATTGGCAGGCCGTCATGCTCGGCACGGGCATTCCCTATGTGGAGGAAATGGCCCAGCAGCTGGAAGTCGCTTTCCCGGGCCGGGTCCGCAGTTTGATCAAATTCGACGGCAATCTAGCCCACCAACTTTATGCCGCGGCGGACATCTTCATGATGCCCTCCCGCTATGAACCCTGCGGCCTCTCTCAAATGATCTCCATGCGCTATGGCTGTGTGCCCATCGCCCGCGCGACTGGCGGACTGGTGGACACCATTCGCTATTTGCCGCGCAGCCCCAAAGGGTCCACGGGAATCCTGTTCAAGAAGCCCTATCCCTCTGTCTTTGCCAAGGCCCTCAAGAGGACATTCAGGCTCTATCACAAGCCCGAAATTTGGCGGCAGATGCAGGTCAATGGCATGGCATCCGATTTTTCCTGGCAACAGTCCGCCCGGCAATATGAGGCGGTATACGAGGATTTAGTTACAGAAGCAAAACGATCGAAGCTCTAAGGAGTTTGGTATGGAACAAAAACGAGCGGCAGGGATTCTCCTGCACCCCACCAGTCTGCCCGGTCCGGACGGCATCGGCGACCTGGGACCGGAAGCCTTTCGATGGATCGATTTTCTGCACCAGTCGGGCTGCCAGTTCTGGCAGGTCCTGCCGCTGGGGCCGACCGGTTACGCCGATTCACCCTATCAATGTTTCTCCGCGTTTGCAGGCAACCCCTATCTGATCAGCGCGACCGCGCTGCTGGACCAGGGACTGCTCACCAGGGCTGACCTGGCTGACCGGCCGGCCTTTCCCCTGGAACGGGTGGATTACGGCCCCGTGATCCGATGGAAACTGGAGCTTATCTCCCGGGCCTTCAGGAATTTCCTGGCCCAGGGCGACAAAGCCCTCCAGGCGGAGTTTGACCTCTTCAAAGGAGTCGAGAAAGAGTGGCTCGCGCCCTTCGCGGTTTTCATGGCCATCAAGTCGGAACATAATCTTGAACCCTGGGATCAATGGCCTAAAGACCTCCGCCAGCGCAAACCCTCAGCGCTGAAAGCCTTCGCCCAAAGTCACACCAATGAGATCGAACAGCACGCCTTTGCTCAATTCATTTTCTTCAGGCAATGGCAGGCCGTCAGGCAGTATGCCCACGAAAAGGGCATCCGGATCATCGGGGATATCCCGATCTTCGTCGCCTATGACAGCGCCGATGTCTGGGTGAATAAGGACCTGTTCTATCTGGATGCTAAAGGAATGCCCGAAGTCGTCGCAGGCGTCCCGCCAGATTATTTCTCCCGCACAGGCCAGCTCTGGGGCAACCCGCTCTACAAATGGGACGCCCACAAGGCTCAGGGCTACGCCTGGTGGCTCTCCCGGCTGCAGGCCGTGCTCCGGCAGGTGGATATCGTCCGGCTGGACCATTTCCGCGGCTTTGAGGCCTATTGGGAAATCCCTTTCGGAAACGAGACCGCTGAACAGGGACGCTGGGTGAAAGGCCCTGGCAAGGATTTCTTCCGTGTGGTTGAAGAAAAGTTGGGTAATCTGCCGATCATTGCGGAAGACCTCGGCGTGATCACCGCAGGCGTGACGGAGATGCGGGAAGCCTTTCACCTCCCCGGAATGAAAATCCTCCAGTTCGCTTTCGCGGCGGACCCCGATGACGATTTCCTCCCCCATAACTACCCGGTCAACTGCGTGGCCTACACCGGCACCCATGACAACAACACCACCCGCGGCTGGTACGACAACGCCCCGGAGCGTGAGAAGGACTTTTGCCGGCGCTACCTCGCCCGTTCCGGCCAGGACATCGCCTGGTCAATGATCCGCGCCCTCTGGAATTCCGTGGCGGCCTGGGTGCTGGCGCCGATGCAGGATTTCCTCAGCCTGGGCGAATGGGCCAGGATGAACTACCCAGGCAACCCCTCGGGAAACTGGAACTGGCGGATGCACCCCAACGCCATCAACGAAGGCTTGATTGCAAGACTACACGAAACAAACTTTTTGTACGGCCGATTACCTGAGGAAGAGAAAGCAGAATATCGCCAACAGGTGACCGCTGAGACCGAAGGCCAGGTCAAGCCCCATTGATGCGCTGAGCGGACCGGCGCACAGAGCCAACCACAATCCCAAATAAAATGAGAACGCCCCCCACGCCTTCCAACAGCGTGGGGCTTTCTTTCAAGAAGAGATAGGCCAGGATGGAGGTCCCGATCGGTTCGCCCAGGAGCGTCAGCGAGACATACGCCGCGGAAATATATTTCAAAGCCCAATTCAACAGGGAATGCCCCAGCAGCTGGGGGACCAGTCCCAGGGCAAGCAGCCAGAGGTAGGTCCTGGGGGAATAGGAAAAGACCGGCTCGCTTCGGAACAACACCACGCTCAGCAGTAGAACAGCCGCCGTGCCATAAACCAGCGCAGTATAGGACACCGTATCCAGCTTTTTGCGCAATTGTCGGCCCATCAACATGTAACCCGCCGCCATCCAGGCCCCAAACAAGGCCAAGGCATTCCCCCACATCGCCTTTCCGGCAAAAGCCTGCTGCGCCTGGCAGCTCAACCCGCCTTCAGCCCACTGGCAGACATTCCCCAGCCCCACGATCACCCCGCCGATCACGGAGATCAGCAGCCCAATCCAGACCGTCTTGCTGATCCGCTCCTTCAGCACCAGCGGCGAAAGCAGCGTCACCCAGAGCGGTGTGGTTGTCACCAGCACCACCGAACTGGCAACGGAAGTGTATTCCAGTGAGGTGATCCAGGTGGCAAAGTGCAGCGCCAGGAAGACGCCCGCCAGCAAACCTTTGCTCCAATCCCGCCCCGTCAGATGGATGGGATTGCGGGCATTCCGGATCACGGCCAGCGGCACCAGGATCAAGCTGGCAATCGCCATTCGGGCCGCGGCGATCACAAGGGATGAAGCTTCGGCTTGGGCAAAGCGGATAAATAGGGATGCGGTGGAAACAAACAGGATTCCCGTCAGGGTCGCCAGGACGGGGCGTGGGTTCTTGGAAGGGTTTTCTGGTTCGGCCATGGGGATTAATTGTAATGCAATTCAGCGGCTTGACAAAGGCCCACCTCTCCACTACAATCGCATAAAAACAGGAATTGGAGATTTCATGACTCACATCATTACCAGTTTATGCCTGCGTGACGGCAGTTGTGTAACGGTTTGCCCGGTGGAATGCATTGTCCCTGGCAACCCGCAGGACGAGTGGCCGCTGTACTACATTGATCCCGAAACCTGTATCGACTGCGGCGCGTGCATCCCTGAATGTCCCTTCCACGCCATCTTCCCCGAGGATGAAGTCCCCGCCGCCTTCCTGGCCCAGGGTGATGAGGTTCTGGCGGCCCCAGCGGGAACACCCGGCTTCAACGAACCCTTTGATGGGCACGACTATGAAGGCAACGAAGTCCATCTGGATCATACCCGCCGGCTGGCAGCCAATGAAGAGGTTGACCTGACCCCCGACATCCAGCTCAATTATGACTTCTTCGAGAACGGCCCAGGCTATGGCGCGCTGGGGAACGACTGATCCCCTCACCTAACAAAATAAGCGGTGTGCTGAGAGTAAGCACACCGCTTTTTAGTTGCAATGATCCCATCGGATCAGTCAATGACCAGCGATTCCTCGGCCGCCATAGCCGCGCCGATGATGCCGGCCTGGTTTTGCAGTTCCGCAGGCAGGACTTCCGCCCGGATGCCCTTCAGATATTTGCTAAAGCGGTCAAACTGCTTGCTGACGCCGCCGCCCAGGATGATCGCATCGGGACTGAAAAGGAAGTCATAAGTCTGCAGGACTTCATTCAGCCGTTTTGCCCATTGCTTCCAGGAGAGTTCCTTCTCCTTGCGGACGCCATCCCCTGCCCGGTGCTCAGCCTCCTTGCCCCGGATTTCCATATGTCCTAATTCGATATTGGGCCAGAGCTCTTTCTTAAGGAAGAAGGCGGACCCGATCCCGGTTCCGATTGTCAGGAAGATCACATAGCTGTCCTCGAAGCGCTTGCCGCCGCCAAAGCGCATCTCGGCCAGTCCAGCGGCATCGGCATCGTTCAGGATCACGGCCGGGCAGCCCGTTTGAGCCTGGATCAACTCCGCCATGTCCGTCCCAGTCCATTCCGGGCTCACATTCGCCGCGGTGACCACTACCCCGCGGCGGACCACGCCAGGGAACCCCACCCCGATCTTGCCCTGCCAGTTGAACTCTTCAACTATGTGACTGATAACCTCAATCACCTGTTCCGGCGATCCTGGCACCGGGGTTGGAATGCGGATGCGGTCCCGCAGGAATGCACCCGTCGCCACATCCACCGGCGCGCCCTTGATCCCCGACCCGCCAATGTCAATACCTAAAGCTGCCATCGCGTTGCTCCTCTCCAATCCATCATTCACAACCATTATTTAAGTGTTCTTCATAGGTAATCGCAAAATTATGTCGTCCGGAGCCATCGCAGGCCGCCCGGAAGAAATAGTAGGGCGTCTCCGCCGGGAAGGCGACCGCCTGCAATGAGGCAAGGTCCGGGTTATCCATCGGGGTCGGTGGCAGGCCGAAGACCTGATACGTATTATAGGGCGATTCAACCGCCAGGTCCGCCCCGTTCAGGGGGGATTTCCACCAGCTTCCCCATTCCTCCTGATAGCCCAGCGCATACTGCACGGTGGGGTCCGATTCCAGCCGGATGCCATCCCGCAGCCGGTTGTAAAAGACCGAGGCGATCAGCGGCTTCTCCTCATCCAACACCGCTTCCTTTTGAATGATCGAAGCCAAAATCACCGCTTCCTGCACGGTCAGTCCCTGCCGGGCGAAGCCATCCAGCATTTCCTGACTGACATTGTCTGAAAAAGCCGTGAGGAAGGTCTCCATCACCGTGATGGCTTTTGCCTCCCGCGGGATCTGATAGACCCCCGGGAACAAATAGCCCTCCAGGGTGGGCGCCTCAGAGACCGGCAACACCTCAAAGAATTCGGGCAGCGGCGCATAGGCCAGGGTGAGGAACTCAGCTTCGGTCACGTTTAGGCCGCTGGCAGCCACACTGGCCGCGACTTCCTCAACCCGCCAGCCCGCCAGGATGCTGACGGTTGCCTCCCGCGGCGTGGCGTCCAACAGATCCGCCGCAATCTCCATCGGGGTCATCTGACCACTCAACACGTATTCACCCGACTGCAGCTGCCGGTCCAGACCGCTGTACACCAGGTAGATCCGGAAAAGTTCGGCGTCGGGGATGAAGCCCGCCTGTTCCAGCCGGATGCAGACCATCCCGACCGACTCGCCCTGCCCCACGCTGAAGGGCTGCTCCTCATTGCCCGGGCTGAAAGGCTCAAACATCTCCGCCCGGTTGGAGAAGAGTTCCAGGGGATAGATCACCCGCTGGGTCAGGGTCAAAAGGGATGAAGGCTTGCCAAATTGGGTCGCAACCTCCGAGGAGACATACAAATATCCCGTCACCAGGCCAGCCAAGGTGACCAGGACGATCAGGATGACAATCAGGAGAAATAAGGACTTTCTTTGCCGGTCAGCCATGCGTGGTTTCCTCTCCGCGGACCCAGTCTTCGTTTTGGATCAGAAAATCCTGCAGCAGAATGCTGGCGGCGAGGTCGTCCAGATGCCCTTTGCGCTTTTTCCGGCTGACGCCAAGCGCCACCCGGCTGCCAATCGCCGCCTGCGTGGTCCCGCTCTCATCCCACAAGTGGACGGGAACTGCCGTCACTTCCCGGATGGCATCCGCCAGGCGGATGGACTTACGCGCCTGGGGACCGACCTCTCCGTTGGCGTCCAAAGGCTGGCCGACCACGATCAGGTCCACAGCCTCGTCCAGGGCGATTTCTGCGAGCCGCTGGGCATCTTTATTCCGCGCAAGATGTTCCAGCACCCGCAGAGGCCGGGAAAGCGTCCCAGAGGGGTCGCTGACCGCCACGCCGATCCGTTTCTCGCCCGGATCAACCGCCAAGACTTTCATCAGAGGCCTCCAGCCTGAAGCTCCAGCAGGGCCGGGTTCCAAATTCTTTTGCAGGTTGTCATTAAGTTCATTTCACTTGGAATTATACAATATTTGCCTGGGTAACAAAAAAGTTCCCGGCGGTCAGACCGCCGGGAACTTGGTTTAAATCCCTTCAGCTTAGAAGTTTAGTCCATCCCCCGCGGGAAGATTAATCCGGATCACCCGCCGGTCCCGGCTGCGGAGCGCGTCCAGGTCGCCCAGGGCCTGCGCCCGGGCCAGCAGGGAAAATCCATAGCCAGCTTCCGGGATAGTGAGGTCATCCACGTCCGCCTGCGTGATCTGCAGGAACAGGCCGTTGTTGGCGCCGCCCTTGTGGAGCTGCCCGGTCGAATGCAGGAAGCGGGGGCCGAAGCCGAGCGTGGTCGCCCTGCCAGTGTCCTTCAGGATCCGTTCCCGCAGGGCCGTCAGCTTCGCTTCAACTTTCGCATTTCGGGGCAGGTAAGCGTTGATCGCGATGTAATCGCCATCCTTGGCCAGCCCGTTGAAGGCTTTGATGACCTCGGCAACGGAGCCGCATTTTTCCAGGCCAGCGAAGCCGACGCCGGCAACCTCAACTCCGGCTTTCGACCAGAGAGGCTCCGGCTCTTCCAATCGGCCCTGATCGAGATAGGATTGGATTAACTTCGTGGTGCGGTCTTTGTTGTCCTGGACGTCCGGCTGGTCAAAGGCATTGACGCCGATCACGCTGCAGGCCACGGCGATCGCAAACTCCCAGCGGTAGAACTCCCCAGCCAGGTCATAGAGATAGGGGATATTCAGGGTGACCACCGGCTGCCCGGCCTTCACCAGCGCTGCAACGAATTCATCCCGCTCCCCGGTCGCCCGCAGGTAGGCAAACAGCCGGTCCTTGCCGTAACTCCCGGCGGCAACCCGCGGTTCATCGGCAACCGGGACGACGCCCTTGCCCAGCTTCCCGCTGGATTCAGCCACCAGCTGTTCCAGCCATGCGCCCAACGGCGCAACTGCCTCATCCGTCAGGAAGGTCAGTTTATCCCGCCCCGCCAGGGCAGCTTCGCCCAGGATGATGCCCAGGACCGCGCCGGCGTTCTCCACCAGGGGCTGATCAACCGAGCAGCGGGCAGCCATATCGCTGGCGGCCCAGAGGAACTGATCCATATCAATGCCCAACAGGCTGGCCGGGACCAGGCCAAATTGCGAAAGAGCGGAATAACGTCCACCCACATTCGGGTTGGCCGTAAAGACGGCCCGGAAGCCCCGTTCCGCACCCAGCGCAGCCAGCTTGCTGCCCGGGTCGGTGATGGCCACGAAATGCCTAGCGTAATCTTTGCCGGCCTCTGCTTTGGCCCGCGCCCAGAAATAGTGGAACAGGCTCATGGTCTCGGAGGTGCCGCCGGACTTGCTGGAGACAATGAAGAGGGTCTTGCCATAATCCACCCAGGCATCCAGCTCCCGGACCTGCTCGGGGATGGTGGAGTCGAGGATGCGAAGCTCAGCGCCCTCCGCATAGCCTTCAAAAATACCGGCCAGGGTCTCAGGCGCCAGAGAAGAGCCGCCCATGCCCAGCAGCAGGACCTTCTCAAAACCCTCGTCCAAAGCCTCATCGGCAAAATCATAAAGGTCAGCGACCAGGCTCTGGTTCGCCTCCGGCAAAGTCAGCCAGCCCAGCCGTTTCTGCACTTCCTCCCGGCCCGCGGGGTCATTCGTCCAGACGGTGGGGTCAATCCGGTGAATCCGGGAAACAAGATCCTCCGCCTCAAACTGCTCCACCCGGTCAGCAACCGCCTCAGCGAGACTGCCCAGACCCACCAGATATTGCTGGCGGCGTTCTTCGATCACCGCCAGCAACTTGTTGAAACCATCGTTGAAACTCGCCAGACCTTCTTCTTCCAAGGTGGTTGTAATGTCATCCAGCGAGAGGCCGAGTTCGGCGAACTTGACAAAGTCATCCTTGGCCTGGTCGATTTCGTCGTAGATCGTCACGTGGGGATCGCCGTGATCCAGAAAGGCTTCCAAAGTCTTGGGGGGCATGGTATTGACCGTATTGGGGGCAACCAGTTGTTCAACATATTTCACATCGCTGTAAGCGGGGTTTTTGGTGCCGGTGGAGGCCCAGAGCGGTCGCTGTTTCTGCGCGCCAAAGCCCTGAATTTTTTGGAATCGTTCGGAATTGAAAAAATCTTCAAAATCCTGGTAGGCGAGCCGGATATTATCCACGGCCATCCGCCCCAGCAGGGCCTGCGCCACTTCGGCCTTCGGGCCGCCGGCATCCACAATTGCCTGCAAGGCGGCGTCGGTCTTGTTTTCCACCCGGGAGACGAAGAAGGAAGCGCAGGAAGCAATCCCATCCACCGCCAGGCCAGATTCCACCCGGCGTTCAAGTCCCTTCAAATAAGCATCCATCACTTCCCGGTAGCGTTCACGCGAGAAAATCAGGGTCACATTGACGTTGATCCCGGCCGCGATGGCTTCGGTGATCGCCGGAAGGCCTTCTTTGGTGCCGGGGATCTTGACGAACAGGTTCGGGCGGTTGACCGTTTCCCACAGCCAGATCGCCTCTGCCAGGGTGCCTTCCGCATCGCGGGCCAGCCGGGGATTCACTTCCAGGCTCACAAAACCATCTGCGCCGCCGGAGGCCTCGTAATAGGGCCGAAACAGGTCGGTCACGTCCTGAACGTCTTTGATCGCCAGATGATAAAAGATATCCAGGGGTTCCATGCCCGCCAAGGCCATAGTTTGCAGGTCAGCGTCGTAATCGTCGCTATCCGCGACCGCATTCATGAAGATGCTGGGGTTGGAGGTCAGGCCGAGGATATCCCGGCGCTCGATCATATCCATCAGGGTGCCATCCGCAATCAGTGATCGCCGGATGTTGTCATACCATACGGATTGGCCAAGTATGTGTAATTTATCTGCTGCGCTCATTTCAAAGGTCCTTTCAACAGTACTATTAATTATTTGTGGAAATTGTTGCCGTTCTTCGCGTGGCCATCAGCTTTCAACAGATCCAGCGCCGTTTTGATCACGTTCTCAGCTGTGAAGCCGAATTTTTTCATCACCAGATCACCAGGGGCCGATTCGCCAAAGCGGTCAATACCCATGGTCCTTCCGGCATCGCCAACCCAGCGGCGCCAGCCAAAAGTGACGCCAGCCTCAACGGAAATCCGCTTTTTGATGGATGGGGGCAGGACCTGATCCTGGTATTCCTGGGGCTGGGCGGCAAAGAGCTCCCAACAGGGGAAGGAAACCACCCGCACGTTCACGCCTTCCGCGGCCAAACGGCCGGCGGTGGTCATAATCAGACCCACTTCGGACCCTGAGGCCATCAGGATCAATTCGGGCGTGTCATCGCCCATATCGGCCAGGACATAGGCGCCCTTCAGCAGCCCATCCGCATCCGCATACACGCTGCGGTCAATGGTTGGCAGATTCTGACGGGAGAGGATCAGCGCGGTGGAGCCGTCATGCTCAATGGCGAAGCGCCAGGCCTGGGCGGTCTCATTTGCATCCGCAGGCCGAATGGTCGTCAGTTTGGGGATCACCCGCAGAGATGCAATGTGCTCAATCGGTTCGTGGGTCGGGCCGTCTTCACCGACGCCGATTGAATCGTGGGTGAAAACCCAGATCGATTTATAGCCGGAAAGGGCCGAGAGCCGCACCGCTGGGCGGACATAGTCCGAAAACACCAGGAAGGTGCCGCCATAGGGGATCAGCCCGCCATGGACAGACATCGCATTGACGATGGCGCCCATCGCGTGCTCCCGCACGCCGAAATGCATGTTCCGGCCGGCGGGGGTCTCAGGGCTGAAGGCCTCTTCCCCGTTGATCCAGGTCTTGTTGGAAGGCGCCAGGTCAGCTGAACCGCCCATCAACTCAGGCAGTGTGGCCGCCAGGCCATTGATCACCTTGCCGGAAGCGGACCGGGAAGCCATGCCCTTTTCATCCGCGGGGAAGACAGGCAGGCCTTTTTCCCAATCCTTGGGCAGGTCGCCGGAGATGCGCCGCTTCAGTTCAGCGGCCAACTCGGGATAAGCCTTTTGATAATCCTCAAATTTGCGCTCCCACCGCTTATTGAGGAACTCGCCCTCATCCAGCTTGGTGAGGAAATGCTCTTTGACATCTTCCGGCACATAAAAATGAGGTTCAACCGGCCAGCCCACAGCTTCTTTGGCCCTGGCGATCTGCTCCCATCCGGGAGGAGACCCGTGGGCCTCTTCTGTCCCCTGCACATCCGGCAGACCAGCGCCGATCACCGTATCCACAATGATCAGGGTCGGCCGGGGGTCAACTTTGGCGGCATTCACAGCGGCCACCAGCGCATCCACATCGTAAGGATCGCCCACATGGTCCACCCGCCAGCCCAGGGCTTCAAAGCGCATTGCGCGGTCTTCCGTGAAGGCCAACTCGGTGGAGCCGTCAATCGAAATGTGGTTATTGTCATAGAAATAGATCAGCTTGCCAAGTTTGAGATGCCCGGCAAGCGAAGCGGCTTCGTTGGAGATGCCTTCCATCAGATCGCCGTCGGTGACAATGGCATAGGTGTAATGGTCCACAATTTCGTGGCCAGGGCGGTTGAACTCCGCGGCCAGATGAGCTTCGGCAATCGCCATACCAACGCCATTGGCAAACCCCTGCCCCAGCGGGCCGGTGGTCACTTCCACGCCCGGCGTCAGGCCATATTCAGGATGGCCGGGCGTAATGCTGCCCCATTGCCGGAACTGCTCCAATTGTGAAAGCGGCAGGTCATAGCCCGTCAGGTGCAGTATGGTATAAATTAACATAGAACCGTGACCGCCGGAGAGAATAAAACGGTCACGGTCAAACCACTTGGGGTTCTTCGGGTTGTAACGGAGGATCTTCATCCATAAGGCATAAGCAATCCCCGCATCACCCATTGGTAAACCCGGATGGCCAGAATTTGCAGTCTGGACCCCATCCACGGATAGAAATTTAATCGTATGGATAGCTTTTTCCTGAAGCGAATCCTTGTTCATCAGATCGATTCCTTTCATTAATTGATCGAATTCATTTTACCATGTTCAGTTTTCCCCCAGGTGCCCATTATCCATCCCTCCAATATTGAATATAATAAAGTTTAAGAGTAAATTCTTATTTCAAACCCTTTGATTCTCCGAGGTACCTTTTGCAAAAAAGAACATTCATCGCAATTGCGGCTTTAATCACCCTGGTCAGTCTGACCTGGATGGCCCTGACTCCGCTCTATTTCCCGGGGGTTCAGGCCGGCTCCTCCCAGGCTGCCCATCAAGGCTTCCAGGCCCCAGATTTCACCCTGCAAACTCCGGAGGGGCTGCCCGTGACCCTGGCGGACTACAGCGGACAGCCCGTGCTCGTCTTCCTCTGGGCATCCTGGTGCACGGTCTGCAAGGCGACCATGCCCGACCTGGAACCCATCTATCAGGAATATGCCCCGCAAGGTTTCGAGATCCTGGCGGTCAATATGACCGCCCAGGATACCGCGAGCGCTGCGATCAACTACTTCCAGGGACAAAATTATTCCTTCCCCATGCTGATGGACCCCGATGGCGCAGTCGCCCGGCAATATCAGATGTATGCTGTGCCGACCTCAGTCCTCATCGGCCCCGATGGGATCGTGCAGAATGTGGTGATCGGGGCGGGGATGAACGCTGGCGAACTGCGAGCCTGGCTGGATGACGTCCTGACCGCCGAACAGGGAGAGTGAGCGATGTTCCCTGTCATTGATTTCGGCCCGCTTGCCATTCAGGCCGCCGGCCTCCTGCTGATCCTCAGCCTCTGGCTGGGCCTCTGGCTGAGCGGAAAACTCGCGCCTAATCTGGGCACCAACGGCGACACAATCGAAAATGGCTTGCTGATGGCTTTCCTGGCCGGGATTCTCGCGGCCCGGATCGGCTTCCTGCTGGCCAACCCCGCTATCCTGGTTGAAAATCCCCTTGCCATCATCTCGCTGACCCCCTCCATGCTGGACGCCAACTTCGGCATCCTGGCCGGGGCAATCGTGCTGCTGATCGCATTTCAACGGAAGCATCTCCCCCTCTGGCCGACGCTGGATACCCTCAGCCCCTTGCTCATCCTGGGCTTTGCCGGAGCCCAGTCGGCAAACCTGGCCAACGGGAACGCCTATGGCCTGCCAGCGGACCTGCCCTGGAGCGTCTATCTTTGGAATGCAAACCGCCATCCCGTTCAGATCTATGCACTGATCCTGACCGCCATCCTGTTCATCTGGTGGCTGGTGAAAACCCGCCTGGCCAAACAAAATGGCTTTTTCCACAGCGGGGTCCTGTTCAGCATCGTTCTGGCCGGCCTGGCCTTCATCACCCTATTCACCCAGGCCTTCGTCGCGGATAAGCGGATCATCCTTGGGTTTGACCAGGTCCAATGGCTGGGGCTGATCATCCTGGCCGGCAGCCTGGCAGCGATCTACAAGCTGGAATTCACCCAACCGAAAGCGATTTCCGCCTTCATTTCGATGGGTTCCAATCTGGACCCCCTCGAAAACCTCTACGAAGGCAGTCAGGATGTTGCCGCCCAATTTAAAATCCTCAGCCGGTCCAGCATCTACCAGACCGAAGATACCCGGGAAGGACATCGGGGTGAGTTCTACCTGAATCGGGTCCTCCAGATTGAAACTTCCCTGCCCTACCCGGCATTCCACACCAAGCTCAAGGAGATCGAGCGGGCGCATGGCCGCGAACCCGGCAACCGCGAGGTCGTGCCGCTGGACCTCGATATCCTCACTTTCGGCAAAGAGGTCTTCCGAAATGCGGGAAAGCAAATGCCGGACCCCGGAATCATAGCTCACGGCTATATCAGTCTGCCCCTGGCTGAAATAACGCCCGCCTTTCGCCACCCCGCCACCGGCGAAGCGATTGATGACATTATCAGCAAATTGCCAGCTGTTGAACAAAACGTCCAAAAATTGGAAGAGGTGAAGGATGGAACTGAAGGGTAAGACCGCTCTGGTCACGGGTGGCAGCATCCGTCTGGGCCGCGCCTATGCCCTGGCGCTGGCCCGGGAAGGCGCCAACCTGGCGATCCATTACAATCGCTCCGCAGCGCCAGCCGAAGAGACAGCCCAGCTGGCCCGCGCAGAAGGTGTGGAAGCGATCACCGTCGCTGCGGATTTCAACAACCCGGCGGCTGTTGACACGCTCTTTCCCCAGGTTCTGAACTATTTCGAAGTGGTCGATGTTCTGATCAATAACGCCGCCATTTACCTCAGAGGGAACGGGATGGAGACAGACCGGGAAAAATGGGAAAGCCAGTTTCGGATCAACCTCCAAACCCCCTTCATGCTGATCCAGGCCTTTGCCCGGCAGCTGCCCAAAGGCCGCCCCGGACGCGTCCTCAATATCGCCGACGCCCAGATCCTGCAGCACCGGCCGGATCACTTCGCCTACCGGCTCACGAAACTGGCCCTGGTCGAAATGACCCGCATGTTTGCGCTGGAACTCGCGCCGGATATCACGGTGAACGCCCTTGCGCCCGGCATCATGCTGCCCCTCGCCGACCGGGAAGATGTGGATCTGGAAGCCTACGCAAAGGAATACGTCCCCCTCAGGCGCACTGGCACTCCCGAGATTGCAGCGGAGAACGCCCTGCATCTCCTCAAAAGCGATTTCACGACCGGCGCCTTTCTGCGGGTGGATGGCGGGCAGTACCTCTGATCAGGACTGGCCGTAAACCGGAATTGCCGCCCCGGTGATGTCATCCGACTGCGAAGAAGTGAGGGACAGAATCGTCTCAGCAATTTCAACCGGCGAAACCCATTTGGTAAAATCCGCATTGGGCATCTCAGCCCGGTTATTGGGGGTGTCGATCGTCCCTGGAAGGACGCAATTGACCTGAACCCCTGCCGGCGCCAATTCAGCCGCCATGCTTTCTGTCAGGCGCAGGAGGGCGGCCTTGGCCGCCGCATACGCTCCCGTTTTCGCCCCGCCTTTCAACGCGGCCTTCGCACCCACTGTGACCACCTTGCCCCGCCCCCGCTCGATCAGATCGGGCACAAAAGCCTTGCAAAGGTTCAGGAATGGGAGGACATTCACCGCCAGCATCCGCCGCAAGGTCTCTGTGGATAACTCGTAAACGGTCTCCCCGTAAGTGAAACCGCCCACTGTATTCACAAGCACCTCAACCTGACCCACCCGCTGATGGACCTGCTCCCTCAGGCTGGCAACCGTTTCTGGCTGGCTGAGGTCCATGCCATCAAAAATTTCCAAACGGCCAGGGCGACCTTCATCCAGCCCCAGCGCCGCCAGACGGCCCTCCCCTCGGTCCAGCGCGCAAACCCTTGCGCCCTGTTGCAGGAAGGTCCGGACGACCTCCCGGCCCAGCGCGCCGGCGGCGCCTGACACCACAACGACTTTCTCCGTGAATTCACCCATCTTTTTTATCCTTCCTCTTCCAAGCGGGTTGGCACAAGACAGGTCCGCTCAAGCCAGCGCCGCCAATCCGCTTCCACAATGCCCTGTTTCAGGGCATCATCTTTTGTTATTTGATCAGCTCCGGCCAACAGCTCCCCCAAACCCGGCGCGGGTTCAAACTGCCCTCTGAAGTCATGATAAATCCGATCTCCCCGAAGCTCGCACCAGGGGGCCAGGCGGTAAAGCGTCGCCGGTGTGGGTTGAAGGGCTTTGAAAGCCATCGGCGGCCGCTTTGCCGCCCCGGTGATGATCTCGGCATACCGGCTGACCTGCGCCTCAAAGTTCAATTCACTCCGGAGATAGGCCATCGTTTTAGGGGAAACCCGCCGTCCGGATTGAATGATATTGGCGATGCATTCCGCCGCAGCCGGGATGTCGCCGAAATCAACCTTATCCAGCAAATCATCGGGCAGCAAAGTCCGATGCACGCCGACCCTGGCGACCACACTGGGCGTCCCGCAGGCCAGCGACTCATACGCCACGTTGCCAAAGGCTTCCACAATGTTCCCCAGGCAAAGCGTTGCCTGCCCCAGGCTGTAAAGCTCCGGCATCCGGGCCGCCGGCGTCCAGGGGATGAAGACGAAATTCTCCCGCACGTCCAGATCCACCATCAATTGCACCATCGCGTGATAGAAATCCGTTTCGCCCTGCGAGACCATCGACCCGATCCATTCCGGGACCAGCACCTTCAGGTCGTGAATCCCATAGCGATGCACCAGGGCTTCCGTCACCCGGATCGTCTCGGGCAGCCCCTTGCCGGGTTCCGGGCGGTGGGGGTGCAAAAGCAGGGTTTGGCGGGCAGGGTCCAGCCCCAATTCCTCCGCCAGCGGACGGGGGTCCACCGGTTTGAACATCTCGAAATCCACCCCATTATTGACCTGGTGCAGGCGTTCATTCAAGTCCGGGTAAAACCGTCCCACCGTGGCGCGAACAACCTCGGCGGAAAAGGGTGAAACGCAGATCAGTTCATCGTATTTCCCAATGAAAGAGCCAAGCACCGATTCCGGGTAGATGTTATCCCTCAGCGAGACAACCGTTGGGATATCCCGATACAGGTCCGGCACCAGAAATTCCCCGTCATGGATATAAAAACGGTCCGCCTGAGCCAGAAATGCGCTCAGCTTATCCAAGATCAGGGCCAGGTCCGCCCCGCTGATCGCGTAGGGCTGGGGAAAGGGCAAGTGGAAGGGCAAAACCGGGTGCACCCGCACCCGATCGGCCCAGGAAAAGGCTGGGAGCGGGTCCACCGCCTGCGCGCAGACGACCTCCACCTCGTGGCCCAAAGCGCCAAGGTGACGGGCAATGTAATAGAGGTGCTTAGACGCGCCTCCGGTGACCTTTTCTGGGAAGAGCGGATTGATGGAAAACATCACGATCTTCATGGATTTCTCATTTCACCGAATCTCGGTACAATTCAGTTGAGGAAAGGATAAGCTAATGGACAAAATCATTATCAAGAACTTGAAGGTTGAAGGGCTGTTGGGGATCCACCAACAGGAGCAGGAGACCCCTCAACCCATCCGGATCAATGTTGTGATGTCCGTGGATATTTCCGGCGCAGCCGCCCAAGATGACATCCACCAGACGGTCAACTATTCGACAATCGCCAAACAGATCGTCAGCCGGGTTGAATCAACCCATTATTACACCATCGAAGCCCTGATCTCCTCCCTGGCAGACCTGATCCTGGAAAACGAAAGGGTCCGGAAGGTCTGGCTGCGGGTCGAGAAGACCGAAGCGGTCACCATGGCCGACGCGGTCGGCGTTGAGATCACCCGCAAGCGGGATTAGCCCCACTCAAAAGTGTAAGCGCTCCGCCCCGCGGCTGATATTATCGAGGAATTCCATCCGGGTGGACATATCCTTACGGAATGCGCCCAGCATGGTGGAGGTCGTCATCCGGGCGTCGTGCTTTTTCACGCCTCGCAACATCATGCACATATGCAGGCCTTCAGCCACCACAGCCACGCCCTGCGGCTTGAGCACATAATCAATATACTCCGCAATTTGCCGCGTCATCCGCTCCTGCACCTGCAGGCGCTTGGCGAAAAGATCCACAATCCGGGGAATTTTGGAGAGGCCGATCACCTTATCCGATGGGATATAGGCCACATGGATCCGCCCGATGAAGGGCAGCATGTGGTGTTCACACATGCTGTAAAATTCGATATCCCGAACGATCACCATTTCATCATAGCCCACGTCAAAGACGGCCCCATTGACGAGTTCGCGCGGGTCCATCCGGTAACCGCCCAAAAGTTCCGCATAGGATTTGGCCACCCGATGCGGGGTTTTGAGCAGGCCCTCGCGGTCCACATCCTCGCCGATCGCTTCGAGAATATCCTTGACGGAATGTTCAATCGTATCAAGATCCATCTCCTGGTCGCAGAACAGATCAGCCTCTAAAGCCATGGGATCATTGCAATCATCAACCATTACAAACTCCTTGCTGTTAATTTATATTTAGGATTTATTTTATCATCTTTAGACCTCTAAAATACCAAATATAAACAGCCTGTACAATGTTTTGTACAGGCTGCATCGTCTCTCAAGTTTGAAGATTAGCCGATTTCGGGAATGATGATCCCATAGGTGCCATCCCGCCGCCGGTAAAGGACGTTAAATTCACTGGTATTGGCATTGTAGAAGACAAAGAAATTCTCGTGTCCCAGGAGCTTCATCTGCTCCACGGCCTCAAGTTCATCCATGGGCGCCAGTGTAAAGCGTTTCCGCCGGACGATCATCGGTTCTTCCTCCGGTTCCTCAGGTTCCGGAAAGTCCATCTCAATGACATCCGCAATCACCTGGCCATCTCCCCGGCCCCGGTCCCGTTTACCTTTAAAGCGTCTGATCTGGCGGCGCATCTTATCAAGTGAGGCATCCACGGCCGCAAAGATGCTGTCGGAACGTTCCTCTGAACGCAGAATAAAACCTTTACCCCGCAATGTGAGTTGGGCGACATATCGGTCTTCGGCGCTTCTGGCCGTTTTGGTGTGTGAAAGGTCAACGCGGCATTCATCCACTTCGTCCAGGAATTTTTCAAGCTTTTCAACTTTCGTAAACACGTAGTCGTGCAGGCGGTCCGTCAACTCTAAATTCTTGGTGAAGATATCGATTTTGACTGTCATTTTGTCCTCCATTTCAGATTAGGTAATCAGATTATTATACTTATGGAGAGTCCGAAGGAATAGGGGCGTAGCCATGGATCGGCCTTGCAAGGGTCAAACAGTGAACCGCAGAAGCACCTCCTTCCAATAAGGCCTGGGTACATTCCCGCAACGTTGATCCCGTGGTGGTCACATCATCCACGAGCAGGACGCGCTTGCGGGCGACCAGATCCGGGACAGCCTCAAAAGCGCCGAGGACGTTTACCCGGCGCTGGTCCGCGTTGAGTTCAACCTGAGACTGAGTATTCCGGGTCCGCTGCAACCCATAAGCGGTGTAGGGTAAGCCAAGAGTTAGAGCAACAGGGCGGGCCAGCAGAGCCGCCTGGTTGTACCCCCGTTCCGTCTGCCGGATGGGGCTGAGAGGGACGGGCATCACAAGATCGAGGTTCCACCCCGATTTCAAGACCAATTCAGCCACCGGGTCTGCAAAATAATCGCCCAGGGCCTGGTTCCGGTGATATTTCAGGGAATGAACGCATGCCCGGATGACCCCCTCGTAACGGGCCAGGCTCCGCAGCGCGGTGAAGGCCGGCTCTTCCGCCTGACAGGCCTCGCACAGGTCCCTTTGCCCGTCCAGCGGCAGGCCGCAATGCCGGCAAACGGAACCCGTGATGAATTTAATTTCCTTTTGGCAGTTAAAACATAAGCGATAACCCGGCTCGCCGCATCCGGCACAGGTGGGCGGGTACATCCAATCCAACGCCGTCCAAAACCCCCGATACAAGACCTGTGCAATTCGGAAATTCAACAAAGGTTATCGCCTTTTGATGAAACTCTTTCGTTTGCTACTGTTGTATTGATTGTAACATTGATTCCCAAAGCATCAATAGTGCCGGTTCAAGCAACAGATAAGCCGTCACCAGAACCAGTCCAACCAGGATGACGATCAGGATCCATTCAATAACGCTTAAACCCCGATTCTCTCTCAGTTTAGCCATGGAACCTCCAGACTTTAATTTGCGCTCATTATAATACAAGCCAAATCTAACCTATAATAAGATTACTGCAAGTCTGGCGGATTCCTGAGATTATCTATTGCTAAGCTATTTTGAAATTTGTATAATAATATCGAAAGTAAATAAGGGAAAAAAACCAAAATTTATCCGAATACCCTAATTGGAGGAACGATGAGTGATATATATGAAAAAGTATCCGGTGAACAGGATTTCATCAAGAAAATTCTGGCGAAGATCCCCGGCTTCAAAGGCTATATCGAACGCGGCGACCGCCGGATGTCCGATAAATTGCTTCGGGAACAGGTGACCCTCGAATTTGAAACCCTCTATGGCCGGATCTCCGGGCTTCAGCGTGACTTAATCAGCCAGGGCGGTCTCGAATATGTTGATGACCTGGAAGCCGCGGTGATCAAGCTCCGCCAGTTCATTGACCGCGTGAAAACCGCATCCTACGGCTACAGCGGGATCTTTGATGCCCTCAAGATCAAAGAGGACAAGCTGGCCCAGATCTATGAATATGATGCCGCTCTGCTGGGCCTCTCTGACGAAGTCAGCTCGGCTGTTGACAACGTCGAGACCTCAATCGGCACCGATGGCCTGGATGCCGCCATTCGGCACCTCGTCACCGTCAGCCAGCAGTGCGTTGATGCTTTCAACAAGCGCTCTGACGTGATGAAAGATATCGCGGCAGAGTAATGGCCCGGATATCATTGTTGTCATTGAATAATAGAAAACGGAGTAAATAATTATGGCTAGAATTTTTGATGTTGTTGAATACCCGAAGGAGATGACGGACGAGATCGTCCACCGATTCCCCGAGAGTGGTCCTGCAGATCTGCGGATCGGCTCACAAGTCATTGTCCGAGAATCACAGAACGTTGTTTTCATGCGGGATGGACGCGCGTTGGATGTATTCGGCCCCGGCCGGCACACCATCACAACCGCCAACGTTCCCCTCCTGGTTGATTTTGTCAGCAAAGCCTTTAGCGATCGGACCCCCTTCACGGCTGAGGTCTTCTATGTCTCCATGAAGGAATTCGCCGATCGCAAATGGGGCACCCCCCAACCAATCATCGTCCGCAACCCCGGCATGGGCCTGGGCGTCGCCCTGCTGCAGGGCTTCGGCACTTACAGCTTCAAAATTGCCGATCCCCAGCAATTTGTCACCCAGATCGTCGGGGCACAGGGTTACTATCGCACCAGCGACATTGAAAATCGCCTGCGCACGATGCTGCTCTCGAAGCTGCAGGACCTCCTCGGCGAGACCGCCGCTACCAAGAGCGTGCTCGACCTGATCGGCCTGACCGATGAGCTTTCCTCCGGTGTCCGGGCAAAAACTCAGGATGACTTCAAGGCCATCGGCCTGCAGCTGATCTCATTCTATATCGGCAACCTGAAACCCTCCGACAAATCCGCCGAAGAACTGCGGGCGATGGGGATGCTCGATATGCAGACCTACACCCAACTGCAGGCTGCGGATGCGATGCGGGATGCCGCCCAGAACCCCAGTGGCGGGGCCGGCCTCACCGCTGGGATCGGCGCCGGGATGGGCATTGGTAATGTCCTTGGCTCCACGCTCAACAGCCAGCTGCAGGGCGGCCAGAACGCTGGCCAGGCAGCAGGCGCCGCAGCCGGTTCCGTGATGCCCGATGTAATGACTCCCGCCGAAGCGGCCACCTTCCTGAAGGTCTCCGCTGAGGACGTGGTCGCCGCAATCGAAGCCGGTGATCTCAAAGCCCGCAAGATCGGCAGCGCCTACCGCATCAGCAAGGATGCCCTCAACGATTTCCTGAAAGGCTGATCCCTTTCCAGCTAAAAAACCAAAGGTGCTTGAAAAGTTCAGGCACCTTTTTTTGTTAATTCCAACCCTTTTTTGCAAGACCTTAACCTTTCACAGATGGGCCTCATGGTATAATTAGTTTAACAAAATATTAACAACGAGAGTGATATGAGGCTCCACGAATACCAATCCAAAGAAGTTTTTGCCCACCATCAGATACCCATACCAAAAGGACGTTTGGCTTCCACACCCGAGGAAGCCAAATTGATTGCAGAGGAACTTAACGGGACAGTCGTACTCAAAGCTCAGGTTCTCGTCGGCGGCCGGGGGAAAGCAGGCGGCGTCAGACTGGTCAATTCTCCAAAGGAAGCGGAAGAGGAAGCTTCAAAGCTCCTCGGCAACCGGGTTAAAGATATCCCGGTCAGACGCTTGCTGGTGGAAGAAGGCGTCCACATTCAACAGGAGATCTACCTGGGGATGACAGTGGACCGCGAGCGCGGTGAGACCATGCTGATCGCCAGTGCGGAAGGCGGCATCGAAATTGAAGAGGTCGCCCGGGTCTCCCCGGAAAGAATCATCAAGGTTGGCATCAACCCCCTGCTGGGATTGCGGGATTTCCAAATCCGCAACCTGGCAACGGAAATTGAAATTCCCCGGCCGTTATGGCGAGCCTTCATCACCATCTGCCACAATCTCTACGAAGCCTATCAGGAGCTGGATGCCACGTTGGTCGAGGTGAACCCCCTGGTGATCACGACCGATGAACGCATCATCGCCCTGGATGGCAAGATCATCGTGGACGACAACGCCCTGTTCCGCCATCCAGACCTCGTCGATAAGCGGGATATCTCGGCCGAGGCCACGGAAGAGACTGAAGCCCGCAAATTCGGCCTATCCTATATCAAGTTGGATGGCAACATCGGCTGCCTGGTCAATGGCGCGGGCCTGGCGATGGCTTCGATGGACATCATCCACCATAAGGGCGGCCTGCCGGCAAACTTCCTGGATATCGGCGGCGGCGCCAGCGCCGAAAAGGTGGCCGCCGCGCTGCGCATCATCCTTTCGGATTCCCAGGTGGAGACTGTGCTGATCAATATTTTCGGCGGAATCACCCGCTGTGATGAAGTGGCGAACGGCATCAAGCAAACGCTGGAAGAACTCAAACCTGATGTTCCCTTCGTGATCCGGCTGGTAGGCACCAATGAAGTTGAAGGACGAAAAATTCTGGCCGAGGCGAATCTGGTCACTGCCGAAAGCCTGCAGGAAGCGGCGGAAAAAGCGGTGAACCTGGCAAAGGAGGTGGCCTGATGAGCATCCTGATCAACGGGTCTACCCGCCTGCTGGTTCAGGGCATCACCGGGCAGGAAGGCCTCTTCCACACCCGCCAGATGCTCGACTATGGCACCAATATCGTCGCGGGGGTCACGCCCGGCCGCGGTGGCGAATGGGTTTTGGATGGCAAGATCCCGGTCTTTGATTCAGTCCGCGCCGGGGTGGAAGTCACCGGCGCCACCGCCAGCGTGATCTTCGTCCCGGCCCGTTTCGCCGGAGATGCCATTCTGGAAGCCGCGGATGCCGGCCTGGAACTGATTGTGTGCATCACAGAAGGTATCCCGGTCAATGACATGCTGACGGTCAAACAGGTGATCCGGGATAAAGATGTCTATCTGATCGGCCCAAATTCCCCTGGCCTGATCACCCCCGGCTCCGCCAAAGTCGGGATCATCCCCGGCTCCATCACGCAAAAAGGCAATGTCGGTGTGGTCTCGCGTTCCGGAACCCTTACTTATGAAGTGCTTTATGCCCTCAAACAGGCGGGCGTCGGGACGAGCACCTGCGTCGGGATCGGCGGCGACCCCGTGATCGGCACCAATTTCAGCGAGATCCTCTCCCATTTCGAGGGAGATCCCCAAACGGATGTCGTGGTGATGATCGGTGAGATTGGCGGCAACGAGGAAGAAAAGGCTGCGGCCTTCATTACGGATAACATGACCAAACCTGTGATCGGTTTTATCGCTGGCCAGGCCGCCCCGCCCGATAAACGGATGGGCCATGCCGGAGCGATCATTGAAGGCGGCGTAGGCACTGCCCAGGCCAAGATTGAAGCCTTGCAAAAGGCCGGCGTCCAGGTGGCGCACTACCCGGAAGAAATTCCAAACCTGATCAAACAATGAGCTGTAAAATCCAATCAATTGCACTTTAACCAATAGAACTCCCGAATTGGGAGTTCTATGTTTTCGACTTCATTGCTAGTTGTAGGGATTGACCAGAAGTCAATCCCGAGCGGCCTTATATAACCGGGATAAAATCAGAAGACTAATTTTACTTATGGGCATCAATATAAGACACGGCATCCTGAACGGACTTGATGTCGCGGGCATCTTCATCTGAAATGGTGATATCAAATTTCTCGCAAAACCCATCGATCAGGAAGAACTGGTCCATTGAATCGGCTTTCAAATCTTCAATGAAACGAGTTTCCGGGGTAATATTAGCATCATCAATCTTTAACACATCAATGATGACTTCTTTGACTTCTGATAATGTATCGGACATAACGCCTCCTCTAACTCAAGATGATCTACACAAATTCTAACCTGCCTTGGCAAACTGTCAAGCCCACAGGCCAAATTTCTGAGATGATAAACACAGGATCATGAAAAAAGATACTCAAATCGACAACAGAAAATCCGAGCATATCCGGATCAATCTTGAAGAAGATGTCCAATCGGGCCTGACGACCGGGCTGGAACACTACAGCCTGATCCATCAAGCCCTGCCCGAATTGAACCTGGCTGAGGTTGACCTCAGCCAAATCCTCTTTGGCAAGCAGCAGAAGGTCCCTGTGTTGATCTCCTCCATGACCGGTGGAACGGAAAGCGCGGCTCGGATCAATCAGAACCTGGCCAGGGCTGCCCAGGAAGTGGGCCTGGCGATGGGCGTAGGTTCCCAGCGGGCGGCAATCCAGGACCCGGAGCTTGCCCCTACCTTCCAGATCAGAAAGTTTGCCCCGGATATCCTCCTCTTCGCCAATCTGGGCGCCGTGCAATTCAACTACGGCTATGGCCTGGAGGAGTGCCGCAGAGCGGTGGATATGATTGAAGCCGATGCCCTGATCCTACACCTGAACCCCTTGCAGGAAGCCCTGCAGCCCGAAGGCGACCATGAGTTTTCCAACCTTGCGGAAAAGATCGGCGCCATCACCAGGAAGCTCACCTTGCCGGTGATCGTCAAAGAGGTCGGATGGGGCATCTCCAAAGAAGCTGCCCGGCGGCTCATAGAAGCAGGCGTGGCAGCGATTGACGTGGCGGGCGCAGGGGGCACCTCCTGGTCGCAGGTGGAAATGCACCGGATCAAGGACCCCTACCGCGCTCAGACGGCGGCCGCGTTCATAGATTGGGGGATTCCAACAGCTCAGTCCATCCTGAATGTCCGCGGTGAAAGCGAAACCCTGCCCCTCTTTGCCTCGGGCGGCCTGAAAAATGGGATCGAGATCGTCAAATGCCTCGCTTTGGGGGCGAATCTTGGCGGCATGGCCGGCCTATTCCTGAAAGCGGCAAACGATTCGGAGGAAGCGGCCATCCAAACCATGCGGATGATCGTGGATCAGGTCCGGATTGCCATGTTTGCAGCAGGTGCAAAGTCACTCTCAGACCTCATTTCATCCAAGCTCTCCTCAAAAGAGTGATCCCGGAATGACATTAGAGAACCTGCAATCCCTCCTCCTTCCCCAAATTGAAACCTCACTCATAGACTTCTTCAACTCGCTCGATTTCGGCGCCAGCCCTGAACTGGGGCAAATACTCCGCTATCACATGGGCTGGGAAGCGGATGCATCCGGCAACATGCCCAGAGGCAAACGTCTGCGCCCCTTGATCACATTGCTTGCCACCGGTGGGTTCAACGAATATCCCCCCGCATCCATGCCCGCTGCGATTGCTGTGGAATTGCTGCACAATTTCACGCTGATCCATGATGACATCGAAGACCAATCCCCCCTGAGGCATGGCCGCCCGACCCTCTGGCAGCGCTATGGGACCGCCCAGGCGGTCAACGCCGGGGATGCCCTCTTCAGCATCGCCCAACTCAGTATGCTGAACCTCGCCGAGACCAGCAGCCAGGTGGTGGTCCTGGATGCGCTCCAGGAATTTAACCGTTCTTACCTCCATCTGGCCCAGGGACAATACCTGGACATTTCATTTGAAGATAAAACGGATGTGGCCGTATCCACCTACCTGGAGATGGTTGCCGGCAAAACCGGCGCTCTGATCGCCCTCGCGGCAAGCCTTGGCGCGCGAATCACCGGTCAAACGCTGACGGAGTATCATAAACTGGCTGAATATGGGCATTATCTTGGCCTGGCATTCCAGATTCAGGATGATATTCTGGGGATCTGGGGGGACCCAAAAATCACGGGCAAATCAGCGGCGAGTGACATCCTGACCCGCAAGAAGTCCCTCCCCAACCTCATCGGCTTAGCCGAATGCCCTGAGTTCCGGAGTCTCTGGAAAAAAGAAACGCTTGCGGATGAAGAAGTATTGAAAATGGCAAACCTATTGGAAAATTGCGGCGTCCGGGAAAAGGTGAATCAGCAATCTGAAGAGCTGACCCAGTTGTCGCTTCAATCCCTCGAAACTGTTTTCCCCAAAAAGAACGATTACAGCGCCGCGCTATCCGAATTGGCCGGGTCTTTGCTCAGCCGGGATTACTGAGCAGGTTCAAACCGGCTGTTCGACCACCTCACGCCGGATTTTGCGGCTGCGAAACCAGAGCCAGACCGCTTGAATGAGGTGCGCCGCTGTAAAAGCGACCGCCGCCACATATACCCCTTTGAAAGTCTGTACCACAACGCCCCCAATCAGGACAGTCACCATCCCGATCAGAAAAGCCACCACAGCCTCGGCCACCCCGCCCGTCGTGGAACGCTGAACCAGGAAGCCCTGATAATAGCTGATGTACACACTCAGCGCTCCCAAAGGGATCGCCAGAATAAGAGCAACCCTGCCGGATTCGATGAGTCCCGGCAGCAGCGCCGCAACGAATTGAAGCCAAAGCCTCGAAAGCGGAGTCAAAACAAAAAGCAGGATGACAGCTGTTGTTCCCAGGGCGATATTCCGGGCAAAGCGCTTCAAGGCCTGAACCGAATCCCGCTCCTCCAAAAGGGCAACCATCACTTCGTTGTAGGCAACCCCTGGGCTGCGGAACATGAACAACAAGCCGGTAATCACCGACCACACCGCCAGCGACTCCAGCGCATTCGGCATCCGCGAGATGGACGCGCTGACCAGGGGCTGCCAGAGCAGCCAGAGGGAAGAAGTCAGAGCCAGAGGCAAATAAAAGGAAACGAAGCGCTTCAGCGTTAATGACTCGGGAACCTCTGGAGCGGCCTGGATCAACGGTCTGATCTTCCGCACCGCCAGGCCTGCATAAATTGCCTCAGCGGTCACGCCTAATCCCTGAGCAGTCCCCGCCAGGATCGGGCCGGGAATGGTTTTGACCAGATAGCCAACCGTCAGGACGATCGTCACTGTGATCAAACGGACAAAAGTGGTTTGACCCACCATTTCGGAATGTCCCTGACGGATCATCGCCCCTTGCTGGAACCGCCGGAACGCGATCGCAAAGGTCCAGGGCGAGAGGTACAAAAACCCCTGGCGGGCAGGCTCGATGATCTCAGGGGGCGCTTTCAGCAGGACATTCGTAATGAAATCAAACATCGGCGTGAGCGCGATCAGGACATGCAGGGCCATCAAAGACCCGCCCATCCAAAGGGTGATCCGCCTGAGCTTGCGATAAGAATCCCAATCCCGGCTCAGAGCGGTTGAGGCCGCCAGCAGCATGATAACCGGCGCTTCAATAATCAACGCAATCGGATAAACCACGCCCCCATAGGCGGCCAGGCTGATCTCAGGATTAGCGAGACGAGCCACAACGGCATTGATCGCCGGCAGTTCAAAGCTCATCAACATCCAGCTGACAACCAATGGCAGCCAGGTCTGGAAAATTTTATTGTGAGTAAGCGAGTTTTCCGTTTGTGCGTTCATAAATTTGCAAAGATTGTCCAGACCGGAAGATTGACTGCTGCCATTCCGGATTAATAATGTTGAGCAATGGATATTTCAAATTCAAAAAGGGGTTTTGTCAGAAACCGTTTTGCTACCTGGGTTTCAACTTCTCCAAAACCGCCACCGCACCGTTCGCCATCACGGCCACAGCGGTGGGCAGGCAAGCTTCATCCACATTGAACCGGGGATGGTGGTGCCCAAAATCCAGGCCCTTGGCCGAGTTTGACGAGCCTACCAGCAGGTAACATCCCGGGATATCCTGGGTCATATAAGAGAAATCCTCGGACCCCATGGTCTGATAGTCCTGAGCCACCTCCGCTGCCGGCTGGAGGCTCTGCACGATATCAGCCATCAGGTCCGCCAATTCGGGGTCATTGACCACCGGATAAGTGACCTGCGCGATTTCGATATTCACCTGGCAATCCATCGCCCTGGCAACGCTCTCAACGATCTCCCGGAACCGTTTTTCGACAACGTCATATACTGATTTCTTGAAGGTGCGGATCGTGCCATCAAAGACCACGTCCTGAGGGATCACATTGAAGGCTGTTCCCGAGTGCAATGTCCCAACGGTGACCACGGCCGAATCCAAAGGGCTGACGTTCCGGGACACGATGCTCTGCAATGCCGTAATGATCTGCGCCGCGGCAACAACAGGATCAATGCTGAGCTGCGGGATCGCGCCATGCCCTCCCTGGCCCCTAACCTTCACCCGGAAGGTGTGCGCCCCTGCCATCATCGGCCCTTTCGTGAGGCCATACCAACCGACAGGCTTCTCATTCCAGACATGCATCGCCAGGGCAAAATCCGGTTTCGGTTGGGTCAGGACTCCTTCCCTGACCATCCGTTCCGCCCCGCCATCGCCCTCTTCGGCGGGCTGGAACACGAACTTGACCGTTCCCGGCAGCGTCCCGCGCATCCCGGCAAGGATCTTCGCCACACTTAACCCCACCGCGATGTGGTTGTCATGCCCGCAGGCATGCATCTTTCCCGGAACCTCGGAGGCAAAGTCGATCTCATTTTCTTCCTGGATCGGCAGCGCGTCCATATCAAACCGCAGCAACACGACGGGCGAGGCTTTGGCACCCTTCAACAGGCCCACGACACCCGTCTTCCCCACACCAGTCGTCACTTCCAGGCCCAAATCCGCCAGTGTATCCGCAACGATCTTCGCCGTCCGCACTTCTTCAAAGCCAAGCTCTGGGTGCCGGTGGAAATCGCGCCGCAGTTCAACGGTATAGGCTTTGATCTGATCGGCCTGATCCAAGAAGTTCATGCTTCAGCCCTCCTGAATTTGATCCTGCGAAAGACCTCTTCCAGTTTGGGTTGCTCTGCTTCCTCCTCCACCCGGCCCCGCATCCGTTTCTCAAATTCAACTGGATCGCCAATCTGAGAGGCATGGTGTTTCAGCGCCTCCAACTTAATGGACATGAATTCCGTCACATCGAGCGTGACATCGGGCTGGTTCGTCAGGCTCATCCAGACTTCTTCCACCTCGTGCGGAGGATAGCCCTCATCTATCAATTCCGTGAAAAAGAAAGGGTTGCCCGCCGCGGGAAAAACCGCATCCACAACGACCTGGCCGGCATAACGGTGATCGGGATGGTTAATGTATTGAGCGCTGGGAAAAATATTGGTCGGGTCACAGGTCACCAGGATCTGGGGACGGTATTTGCGGATATAACGGACCACTTTCTTGCGCATTTCCAGGTCTGGAACGAGATAGCCATCCTCGTAATCCATAAAATCCACAGAAGACACGCCCAGGTAGTCACAGGCCGCTTGCTGCTCTTTGATCCGAATGCTGGAAATGTCCCTGGCCGTCAGGGTCACATCCTTGGCCCCTTTATCTCCCTGGGTCAGCAGAACATATCGGACTGTATGCCCCGCCGCAATCCAGCGGGCAATCGTGCCGCCGAGGAAAAATTCCGGATCATCGGGATGCGCTAAAACGACGAGGATCTCTTTTTTTGAATCCCAACCTTCAACATAATCCATGGTTAATGATGTCCTTAGTGTCGGAGTTACGTTTTCTTTTGGTGACTATTGCTGTTATTGTTTGTGTTGTTCTTATTGCCGGAATGTTTGGATCGCCGTCCCCGCCGCTGATTGGAATTCCTGCTCTTGGAATTGGAATTCCCTTGGTTATTGGTCTGAGAACGCTCGACCTTTTGGTCTTCCGGCCGGCTCAAAAGGACATCTTTGGGAGCCTCAACAACTTCCAATGGTTCAACTTCCTCACCCCGGGAAATCTTCTCAGCCCGATCCAGCTCATCCTTGGTGAATTGACGGGGGCCAATATCAGGAATATCCACAATCACCGTCTGCCGCAGAGGGAGGATTTGGATCACGCGCCCTTCGCCCATCGGGGTCGGGACTCGCTTCTTCCGCTTGGGCAGGGTCTTGATCGCCTCGACATATTGGTCATACTCATAACTGAGGCAGCAGCGCAGACGGCCGCACATCCCCGTGATTTCCGTGGGGGTCAGGGAGATATCCTGAGTCTTGGCCATCCGGATGGAAATAGATGAGAACTCCCTCAGGAATTTGGAACAGCAGCGCTTCTCCAGCCCGCAGGCGCCCATCCCCTGGATCATTTTCGCGGCATCGCGCGGGCCGATCTGGCGGATCTCTAGATGGACGTCTTTGACCATCTTTTGAATGTCCTGGTGCAAGCGCTTGAGATTGTAATGAACCGAGTTCTCACTGTTGAGCGTGACGAACAGTTGCTGCCCATCCAAAGAGAATTCAATCGAAATGATCTTAACCCCGCTCATATCGTTCTCATTGAGATGGGTCCGAATCGCCTCGCGAAGTTCATCTTCCCGGATCGCCAGCGCCTTCCGCTGCATCAGGTCTTTGGCAGTTGCAGGGCGCTCAACGGGTTTGAAGGTTGCCAATTCCAGCTCATCTACATCCAGGTTCACCTGGGTGGTGGTGGCCAGTTGGGTTCCCCGGCTGGTGCGAACGACGACAGGATCGCCCGGCTTGACATCCGGGAAATTGGACGCGTCGAAATAGTAATTTTTTCCTACTGCTTCGAATTGAACACCGATAATGTTTGTTTGAGTCATAAGCAAATTATAACATGCCACAAAATGGCAGGTCCAAGATCAATCATAGACTTCCATACTCATCCGGGCGGCCACGTTTTGGGCCAGCGCAGTCAGCGCCAGGCCGCCGGGGGAGGTCGGGTCGGCGATGGTCACAGGTTGGCCCTCATCCCCGCCCAAGCGCACATTTTCATCAATCGGGAGGTTTGCCAGCAGCGGCGCGCCCGCCATCCGGGCCAGCTGCTCGCCGCCGCCTTCACCGAAGATCTTGCGCCGGCTGCCATCCGGCATCTCGTAGTAGCTCATGTTTTCCACCACACCCAGGATCGGCACTTCCATCTTCTTGAACATGGCGACCGCCCGGGCGGCATCATCGAAAGAAACCTGCTGGGGCATGGTGACGATCACGCCGCCGCTCAGCGGGACGGTCTGCACCAGCGAAAGCTGCACATCACCGGTTCCCGGCGGCAGGTCCACGATCAGGTAGTCCAATTCGCCCCAGTCCACATCCATCAGGAACTGTTTGATCGCCGAATGCAACATGGGCCCGCGCCAGATCAGGGGCTGGCCCGAGCTGACCATAAAACCGATCGACATCACCTTGACGCCGTAAGCGACGGCGGGTTGGATCTTCATGCCTTTGGGCGTTGGCGGGAGGGCATCCACGCCCATCATGGTCGGGACGTTGGGACCGTAAATATCGGCATCCAGCAGCCCCACCTTGGCGCCAGCCTGCGCCAGAGCCACAGCCAGGTTCACAGCGACAGTGGACTTGCCCACGCCGCCCTTGCCGGAGCCGACCGCGATGATGTTCTTGATATCGAGTTCGGTGATTTTCTTATCCTCGGGCACCTTCGCGCCCATCGTGACCTTGACCGTCTCCACGCCATCCAGCGCCAGCACGGCCCTTTCAGCTTCCTTCTGGATCTGAGTCCGCAGAGGGCACGCAGGGGTCGTCAGTTCCAAGGTGAAAGCCACCGCCGAACCATCAATCTTGATATTCTTAATCATTCCCAAGCTCACCAGATCGCGGTGCAGTTCGGGGTCCTGAACCTGGCTGAGCGCAGCCAGGACATCTTTTTCGGTGAGACCTGCCATAGTAGCTGTATCCTTTCAGTTCGAACAAACGAAAACGGGGGCGCCATCACAAAGCACGCAGCCCCAGGGAGTCCACAATTCTGGGTCAATTTTACCCACTAACGCGAAAAATGACCATGACCCGGGGATGGTATTCAGGGCAGACATAAAGTGGAGGCGGGTCTTCCTTTCCTCTCCAGATTACCTTTTTTAAAAATACAAGGGTGGGTCACTTGAATGACCCACCCTGCTTTATTCATCCTTCCCCCGCTGGGGATATTTCCTACTCCACCGTCACGCTCTTCGCCAAATTCCGCGGCTGGTCCACGTCCAGGCCCCGCAGCGAGGCGATGTGATAGGCAAAAAGCTGCAGCGGGATGATCGTGATCACCGGGGAGAGCAGCCAGGGGACTTTCGGCACCCAAAGGATGTTCTCGGTCAGGTCCGGGATGCGGTTGTCGCCGTCGGTCGCCACCGCGATCACAGCCCCGCCCCGCGCCAGCGCCTGCTCGATCTGGCTGATCATCTTGTCATACCAGGGGTCATCCGGCGCCAGCGCCACCACGGGCATATCCCTGTCAATCAGGGCGATCGGGCCGTGTTTCATCTCGCCCGCCGGATAGCCCTCTGCATGGATATACGAAATCTCTTTGAGTTTCAGCGCGCCCTCATAAGCGATGGGATTATTGATCCCCCGCCCCAGGTAGAGCATGTGCTCCATATTCATAAATTTGCGAGCCAGGGCTTTCACCTGCGGCTCCCGGCTCAAGCATTCGCCCACCAGCGCGGGCACGGCCATCAGGTCCTGCACCAGCCGGAAGCGTTCCCCGGCCTCCAGCGTGCCGCGCAGGTCGCCCAGGTAAACCGCCAGCAGGTAAAGGTCAATCAGCGGCGCAGTGAAGGCCTTGGTGGAGGCCACGCCGATCTCCGGCCCGGTCTGCATCGAGATGCAGCCATCCGCAATCCGCATCGCCTGCGAGCCGATCGCATTCACGATCGACCAGAGCCTGGCGCCCTTCTGCCGGCCTTCCTCCATCGCGGCCAGCGTATCAGCCGTCTCGCCGGACTGGCTGATCGCCAGCACGACGGTATCCTCATCCACCAGCGGGTCCGCATAGCGGAACTCGGAGGCGATGGCCACTTCCACCGGGATCCGGGCGATCCGTTCGATCAGGATCTTCCCGACCATCCCGGCGTGGGCCGCGGTGCCGCAGGCGGTGATGATGATGCGCTTGATCTTTTTGGCTTGTTCGGCATCCAAATTTAGCTCATGCAGGATCACCTTGCCCTCATCAAAATCCACCCGCCCGGCCAGCGTATCGGTCAGCGAGCGCACCTGCTCGTGGATCTCCTTCTGCATGAAGTGGCGATATTCGCCCTTTTCAGCCGCCACCGGGTCCCAAGAGATGGTCTGCACAGGCAGCTTCACCGGGTTGCCGTCCAAATCCGTCACCTCAACCGATTCCTTGGAGACGATCGCCATCTGGTGGGATTCGAGGAACATCACCCGGCGGGTGTGCTCAAGGATCGCCGGAAGGTCCGAGGCGACGAAATTTTCGCCCTCGCCCAGGCCGATCACCACGCCGCCGGCGTTGCCCATCCGGGCCGCCACGATCTTGTCCGGCTCACGAGAGGACATCACTACGATCCCGTGCGCGCCCTTCAACCGGCGCAGAGTCTGGCGCACGGCTTCCGCAAGATTGGAACCCGCGGCATAAAATTTCTCAACAAGGTGGACGATGGTCTCCGAATCGGTATCAGAATGGAACTCAGTACCCTCAGCCGCCAGCTCCTCCCGCAGGGCTAGATAATTTTCCACGATCCCGTTATGCACCACCACAAACTCGCCGGTGCTGCCGATATGGGGATGAGCGTTGCGGGCGTTGGGTTCCCCGTGGGTGGCCCAGCGGGTGTGCCCGATGCCGATCTTGCCGTGCAGCGGGGTGTCATGCACCAAAGCTTCCAGGTGACTGAGCTTGCCAGCGTCTCGCCGGATCTCGATATGGCTGTTTTCCAAAACAGCCACGCCGGCCGAATCATACCCCCGATACTCGAGGCGTTTCAGTCCTTTTAAAATAATGGGCGTTGAATCCTGCTCGCCGATATAGCCAACAATACCACACATAGTTTTTCTCCATGCTTCTAGGCGTGCTAGGCGTCCAGAGCAGGGGCCGCCATTCGGGGCCGTCTCTTGGGCGTGGCACTCGGTTGTGTTCGGTATGGGAATCAACTACTCTTGTAGCGGGAGGCATCCGCCGATCTCTCGATTTTCCGGCTGGTCTTTGCCAGCCGTTAACCCCGGCTTGCACCGGGGAACCTCCTTCCTCGTCACCAGCCCAATAAAAGGGCTGGCCTGGCGCTTCTTATTCCCATGTCAAGGTGCTTCTCTTACCCTGACCTGATTTGTGAAATCAGATGCCCCCCATTATACCCTACTCGACCGAATCGGATAGGAAATCATGGAATCCCGTCCCGCGTTCAGAATCCGGGAAATAAGCCCGTTGGAGCCGGGCGTAGCCGGCTTCATCATCCACATCCAGCGCGTTGCGCTCATCCACCCAATCCAGCCAGGCGGCTTGGAACTGGTCAAACACCGCCCGGCCGCCCTGATCGCCCTGGACCGTCCGCAGGGCATCAAAGGTTTCCCGGTCAAAGAGCACCGGGTTGGCGCGCCGCCCGGCGATCCGCGGCGCGGCGATGGGCAAACGGTTTGTGAAATAGGTCTCCAGCACAGCCCGGATCAAAGCCGGCGAGCACTGCGGCTGGTCGCTCATCAGGAACATGAGGGCCTGGCAATCCGGGGGCAGGGCCGCCAGCCCCGCTTTCAGTGAAGTGGACTGCCCCGCCTGCCAATCGGGATTGGGCACAATTTTCACCGGCATACCGGCCAGGGCCGCGCGGATCGCTTCCGAATTGGCCCCTGTGACCACGATCAGAGGCGTCAGGCCAGCATCTAAGGCGTTTTGCACCACTTTGGCGATAAAGGTTCGTCCCTGCCAGCCCAGGAGTTGCTTGGGCCGCCCCAGACGCTGGCTACCCCCCGCCGCCAGGATCACGCCCGCCACCCGGCTGTGGACGCTGGGAATCGTCCCGCTCTTGCCGTCCTGCCGCAACGAACCGATCACAACCTTGTGAAAAACATCTTCCACCGCCCCAGCGATCCAGTTAGCCTGCGAAAGCAGTCCAGGTGTCTCAGCCTGGTTGAGGAACAGGACTCGTTCCGCGGCGGACGGCAGCCCTTTGAGTCCGCCCTTCGGATCCCGCAGGACCTTCGCCAAACCCGCCGATGTGATAGCCTCACCGGGTTTCAGATCACTGAGCGCGGCAAAGCGTTCCGGCCGGTGAACGGTCGCCGCCTCCAGCGGCTGTCCCAAGACGCTCAGTCCGGCCACCACGATCACCTTCATCGCCCACGCCGGGACAGCGGGTTCATGCTCGGCCGGCGCTTTTAAGCTTTTCTGCCGGGCGCCATCCGCCTCGACCAGCAAAGTGAAGTTTCTCTGCTCGGCATACTGCCGGAGCGCTTCAAGCTGCTGGGGCGTCAGCGCGGTCAGGCGCTCATCTCGTCCAGTTGGGCCGGTAATCAACAAGGTGTCAAATGGTTCGGGAATCTTCTCAATCAAATCCTCACCGGGGACAAGGATCAGGTGCCTCTCAGCCAGAGATGCCTGCCACGCCCCCAGATGGGTGGCCGTCGTCAGCAGGACCGGCCCCGGACCCGCCTTCGCCAGGGTGAACATCAGGCCGGTTTTCCCCCCCGCACCGGTCAGGGCCACGGTCTCTCCCGGGTGGATCGAGAAGGCGTGCAGAAGGTCCAAGGCCGGGGTCAGCCTTCCCAGAGCTGGCGGCGGATTTCAGGTTGGGTCAGCAGCGCTTCCAACACACCGCCGCCGATGGCCAGCGATTTCTCCGAAGCGTACCAGCAGCGGAAAACTTCCGGCCGAGGGTCCACATCCCCCACCTTCATCCCCTCCCGCACCGGCACGCCGTTATGGATCAGACCGCGCACCACGCCGTCAAAAGGCGCGACACAGGCTTCCCCAGCCACCAGCAGCAGCGGTTCGCCCTCTTTGACAGAATGGCCAATCGGCACCAGCGTTTCCACAATGCCCGTGGCCGGCGCATGCAGGATGCGTTCGGCCGCGAAAGCCTGCACCTTGCCGGGGATACCGGTATCCGGCTCCGGGCTGCCCTCCCAGTAGACCCGCCCCAAAAAGTGCCCGCGATTGGTCTCCACCGCAGCGTGGCAGTTTTCGTCCACAGTAAAGCCCGGCCCCAGTCCGATCACCAGGTCGGCAATTGTGAGGTCCAGCTCGGTTTCCTTTTTGCGCATCCGGGCATCCACCACCGCGACAGGGCGGAAATCCGTCAGCAGGTGCAGGTCCGGGTCAACGATCACCGGCACTTCACCCTTCGCCCAACAGCTTTCCATCTGGTCCGGGGCATCGATCAACCTGCCAGTGACTGCTTCAATCGTGGTTTCGCCGTCATAGACAGCCTGAGCAAAGGCCACGGACCGCCGCACGGCCAGGGGCTGGCTCCGTTCCACAACGACCACGTGAATGCCGGACCAATGCAATCGCAGCGCGACCCCACTGGCCAGGTCACCCCCGCCCCAGATCAGCACAAAGGGGATCATTTGATCTTTCCCAGGCCCCGCAGGACGCGTTCCGGTGTCAGGGGGAATTCATGGAACCAGACCCCGGTCGCGTCGTGCATCGCCGCCATGATCGCCGGCGCCAGCGGGAGATAGGGCATTTCCGCCATGCCCCGCGCGCCGTAAGGGCCATTCGGTTCGGCAAATTCAAGGATGACGGATTCCACCTCGTCCGGGATATCCAGGACTGTTGGAATCAGGTAATTGGAGAGCATATTCGTCAGCACTTTGCCATCCTTCTGAATGAAGTTCTCCAAAATGGTGTACCCGGCCGCCTGGATCAAAGCGCCTTCAATCTGCCCTTCAACCTGCATCGGGTTGATCGCCCTGCCGACATCGTCCGCACAGAGGATTTTTAGCAGGTGAATTTCACCGGTTTCCGTATCCACTTCCAATTCAACGGTTTCCGCAACATAGCCATAAGAAACGTTGGGATAAGACTCGCCGGTCTCCTGATCATAGGGCTGGGTCGGCGGAGCAAGGTATTTGTATTCAACCGTCAGCGGCCTATCATCCGTCTCCTGCCACTTCTTAAGCGCCAATTTGGCCGCGCCCAGAACGGCATTCCCACCCATAAAGGTCATCCGGGAGGCGGAGGAACTTCCGGCGTTGCCGGAGAAACCGGTATCCGATCCAATCATCTCCACCTTCTCAACCGGGATATTCAATTCTTCGGCGACGATCTGGCGTAAAACCGTGTGAGCGCCCTGCCCAACATCCGCGCCGGCGTGGTGCAGGACAGCTTTTTCAATTTCCTGGTCCCCATACAAGTCAAGGATCGCCGTGCTGTTTTCGGCATAGCCAAACGAGAAACCGACATTCTTATAACCGCAGGCCACGCCGCGCCCGCGCTTGACAACGCCCTCCCCGGGCATCAGCGCCGGTCGCTGCCAGCCGTCCTCGGTCTTCTGCCAGCCCGATCGCTCCGCACAGGACGCCATGACGGACTTGATCGTCACACCCTTGGGTGGTTTAGTATTGACCGAGAGAATCGAGTCGTCATCAATCAGGTTCCGCATCCGCAGTTCCACCGGGTCCATCCCAAGCGCTTCCGCCAGATGGTTCATCTGCATTTCCGCTTCAAAAGCGCCCTGCGGCCCGCCGAAGCCCCGGAAAGCGCCGCCGGGAATGTTGTTGGTATAAACCGATCGAGAATCAACGTACACGTTGGGGATTTCATAGGGGCCGGAGCACATCAGGGTCGCGTTGCCCTGAACCTTGTTGGTCGTATACATATAGGCGCCGCCATCCGCCAAAATATCAACTTTGGCCGCGAGGACCTTGCCGTCTTTGGTCGCGCCCCACTTCGCCCACAGTTTATAAGCATGGCGTTTGTGATGCCCGATAATCGATTCTTCCCGCGTCCAAATGATCTTGACCGGGCGGTCAATGCCGCGTTCATGCAGGCGCATGGTTGCCAGGGCCAGCACGATCTGCACAGACATATCCTCCCGCCCGCCAAAGGCGCCGCCGATCGCCGGATAGATCACCCGGATCTTTTCCTCAGGCAGCCCGAGGGAATGAGCGATCTGTTCCCGATCCTCATGGGCCCATTGACCTGCGACGACCACCGTGATCCGCCCTTCCTCATCGTAATAGGAAATCCCGGCTTCCGGCTGCAGATAGGCATGCTCCTGCATCGGCGTGCGATATTCGCCTTCCACGATCACATCACACTTTTTGAAGGCTTCTTCCACGTCACCATGCCGGATCTTATAGTGCAGCATCAGGTTGGTTTCCCTATCAGGATGCAGCAGGGTCTGGTCCTTCAGGGCATTTTCCATCTCTGTCACCAGGGGGAGGTCCTCATAATTCACTTTGATTTTCTTCCGGGCGGCATCCGCAATCTCATTGCTCTCAGCCACCACTAATGCCACCTGGTCGCCCACAAAGCGCACCCGGTCCGCATAGGGTTTGGAAGAACCCGGCCCGCAGAGGACGGGCTGATCCGCAATGCCCAGCCCATACTCATTCACCGGCACATCCCTGGCGGTTAGGACAGCGATCACACCCGCCATGGCCTCAGCCTCGGAAGTGTCAATGGCCTTCACGATCGCGTGAGGCCGGTCGGAAAAGAGGACCTTCATGTAAAGCTGGTTGGGCCTATTGAAATCGCCGGGATAGAGCGCCGCTCCGGTGGCTTTGTCTTTTACGTCAAAACGTGCAATGGATTTTCCAAGGCTTGCCATATTCTGCTCCTTCGCCTCTGCTCGCCTAAACCTGCTTCGATTGGGCCTGGCTTGCAACCTCAATCGCTTCAATGATCTTGTAATAGCCGGTGCACCGGCAAAGGTTACCGGTGATCGCCTGCCGGATCTCCGCCTGGGAGGGAGTCTGCCGCTCTTCCAGCAGCTTGGTTGCCGACATGATGAAGCCGGGGGTGCAGAAGCCGCATTGGATCGCGCCCCGCTCCACGAAGGCATCCTGCACGGGGCTGAGTTCATCGCCGACCTGCAGGCCCTCAATTGTCACAATTTCAGCGCCATGCGCCCTTGCCGCAGGCACCAGGCAGCTCATCACCGCCCGGCCATCCAGGAAAACGGTGCAGGCGCCGCATTCCCCTTCGGCGCAGCCTTCCTTGGTGCCCGTCAAGCCGGCCTCTTCCCGAATCAGGTTGAGCAGGGTCTTTTCAAAGCCGGTCGTGAAGTGATATTCCCTGCCGTTGATCCAGGTATGAATCGCCTGGCCGTCCCAGGGCACCATCGGCGGCCGGGTTTCCATCCCATCCCCCATCAGGAGGATCGCCTCAGCAGGCACCAGTTCCTTATCCACACCGTTCATAATTGCCGTGAGCGCGCGTTTGGCGATCACACCGATCATATAATTCCGATAGTCGGCCGAACCGCGGATATCGGAGATCGGCCTGGCCGCCTGAGCGGTCAGTTCGCCGGCTTCCGCGATCACGCTTTCGCTCAAAGACTTCCCCTTCAGGAAAGTTTCTGCCCCTTCCGCGTGGATGATCGTCGGGGCGGCCGCCCCGAGCGTGATCCTGGCTTGCGAGATCAGATCGCCAGTCCTTTCCAGGATAACGGAAATATTGATGACCGAGATCGCCTGAGCCTTCCGCAAAGCGGTCTTGATGAAGAACGAAGGTTGGATTTCAGTCAACCCTTTGAAGGCAATGTCCGTGATGATCTCATCCGGAGCCATCACGGTCCGGCGGACGCCGGTGTAGAATTCCGAAAGCGGGACAACCCGTTCACCTTTGGTGGAGCGCAGGGTCAATTTGGCGTTCAGGGCCATCAAGGGACTGATGGTATCGTTGGCAGGGGAAGCCGTCGCCAGGTTGCCCGCCACCGTCCCGCGGTTGCGGATTTGGGGCGAACCCACTTCCCAACAGGCCTGCAGCAGGGCAAAGGCCTTCTCCCGGATCAGGGGGGATCCCACCACATGGTTATGTGTCACCGTTGGGCCAAGGTGGATCATGCCATCCGGGTCCTCCGTGATGCCATCCAGACCGGGGATCTTGGTGATGTCGATGATCGTCTGGAGGTTTGGCCGGAGGCCGCGTTCGATCTCGAGGATCAAGTCCGTGCCGCCGGCGACGATCCGGGCAGTTTCGCCGGATTGCGAAAGCGCCTCAACTGCCTCGTCCAAAGATTCTGCCATAATATAGTTTTGCCACATACGACTTCTCTCCTTAGGCTTTGCGAAAGTGCCGCTTGCCCTCATTGCGAATGGCGGTGATCTCCGCCATGATGCTGACTGCGATTTCATCGGGGGTTTCCGCGTTGATCTCCAGACCAATCGGGGATTTAACCCGGTCAATTTGTTCCTGAGGCAGCCCGGCTTCCAGGAGCTTTTCCTGGCAGTGCGCCCAGCGCCGCTGGGAGCCAATCAGGCCGATATAGGGCGCGCCCGTCGCGAGAATGGGCGGCAGACCTTTGAGGTCCACATCCACACTGCGCGTCACCAGCACAAAGTAGGTCTGCGGCCCAACAGGCACCCGCTCCGGCACCTGTTCGATCGGGATCGCCAGATAGTCGTCCGCGCCCGGGACGGATTCCGGGGTGCAGAGTTCAGCCCGGTCATCACTGAGAACGACGCGGTAGCCCAGCCAGGAGGCCAGATGGACCACCGCGCGGCCGACATGCCCCGCGCCGATCACGACAACCGTCGGCGCACTCAGAAAGGGTTCGACGAAAATCGTCACCGTCCCTCCGCAGATCCCAGGGTCGCCCTTTTCAACGTCGATCAGTTCATAGCGGAGGAAGCGCGTCCGCCCATCTGCCATCGCCGCCAGAGCTTCCTGCAAAACGAGTTTTTCCGTCTCACCCCCGCCCACAGTCCCCTCAAAGCGGCCATCGGCAAAGACCAGCATCTTCGTGCCGGGGTGCCGGGGGACCGACCCCGTGGTGTTGACCACCGTGCAGAGGGCAACCGCTTGGCCGCCGTGGATGGCTTCATTCAGGCGATCCAGCAGGGCCATACTCAATCCTCCAGCAAACTGAATACTACCGGCAAGAGCTGCTTCTTGCGAGAAACCACGCCTGTTGCCAGGCGGGTCCCATCGGCGAGCGGCCGGTAAGGCAATTCTTCCAGAACCGCGGGTGCATCCACCATCAGAAGCCGGCTGTCGCCCTGCACCACGTCCGTCACCATCAGCATGGCAAAGTCGAGGCTCCGGCGTTCGCGCAGTTCCTGCAGCGCATCCCGCAGCGGTTCGAGGTAATCGTTCAGTTCATACAAATCCGAGACCTCCGCCTGCGCAATCGCAAAGCGGGTGTTGCCCGTCTCGTATTGTTTCATATCGGTGGTGACAACATCCAGCGGGTCCCGGCTGGCAAGACCAGTCCCAGCGGCCAGCACTTTTTCGCCGAAGCCCTGAATGGTCTCGCCTTCCAGCGGCGCACCCCAAACAAAAGCCCAGCGCGCCAGGCGGTCCGCTGCCTGGTGGTCCCGCTCCGTCGTGGTTGGCGAGGTCATCACCAGGGTATCAGAGAGCAGCCCGGCGAGCATCAGCCCGGCCAGTTCCGGCGGCGCGCTCAGGCCCGCATCCTCAATTAATTCCGAGACCAGGGTGCTCGTGCTGCCGACCACGTCCACGGTGAAGCGGATCGGTTCATGCGTGGTCGGATTCCCCAGGCGGTGATGATCGAGGATCTCAATCAGTTCAGCCTCATCCAGCGAACCAAGGGCCTGCTGCGATTCGTTGTGATCCACCAGGATGATCTTCAACCGAGGCGGGTCAAGCAAGTCCCGCTGACGGCAGATGCCCAGATAGCGTTTGTTGTCATCCAATACCCAGAACTCATCCACCTCATCCCGCAAGAGCCGCCGAATGACGTCCCGAATACGGGTCGTGGCGGAATAGCGGGCGATGTCCGTTTCCGCGGCTTCCTTGCAGGGGATCTCCAGCAGTTCCGCCATGGTCATGTCCTTATACCTCGGATGAGGCCCCATATGGCGGCTGAGGAAGTTGAACAGCGACTTGCCGGTGATCAGGCCGTAAGGTGTGCCGTCCGGGTTCACGACCGGGGCAATCCCGCCCGTCCGGTTGAGGATCGCCCAGGCTTCGCTCAACGGTCGTTCCGGCGTCACCGTATCCAGCCGGCGCATCACCGAATCAAAGCGGGGTGAGGCGTCGTTGAACAACAAGGGCGGTTCAAGGTTTAGCTCGCGCAAAACCCAGGAAGTCTGGCGGTTGATCGCGCCGGAACGGGCGGCAACGGCATTCGCGCCGTCCCGTTCCTGCAGCAGCCAGGCATAGCCCATCGCGGAAGCAATCGCGTCCGTATCCGGGTTGACATGGCCGATGACAAAAATGCGATTGGGATCGCGCAGATTGGGCATACTGTGAACACTTGCCATTATCTCTCTCGCCCTCTTCCTTCGACTAAAGACCTTTCAAATTCCGCCAGATCCGCTCAGGAATGGCCGGAATGGTGCTCAAAGCCGCGCCGCAGGCATCCAGAATGGCGTTGCCAACCGCCGGGGCCACCCCATCCAGAGGGATCTCAGCGACAGCCTTGGCCCCAAAGGGGTGAGAAGGCTCGTAGGTTTCCACGAAAATTGTGGTCAATTCCGGCATCTCGTCGGCCCGGAAGATATGATAGTCCACAAAGTCCATCTCGCGGGGCTGGCCATCCCCATCATAGCGCATTTCCTCACTGACGGCGTAACCCAAGGCCTGAGCCATACCGCCTTCGATCTGCCCGGAAGCCGTCACGGGGTTGATGATCACGCCCGAATCCACGGCCATGACCAGCTTATCCACCGTCACCCTGCCGGTTTCGACATCCACCGTCACCTCAGCAAACTGAGCGGCAAAGGGCGGCGGGGCAACCGGGGACATATGCGAAGCGACCGCCATGATCTGTTCCTGGTCCGTCTGGTGCAGCGCATTCAGACCGATTTCCTCCAGGGTGAAGGATTCGCCCGAGGGGGCAATCGCCTTGCGGTTTTCCAAAAGGATATCGGCTGGTTCAACCGCCTTGCCTTCTTCGGCGAACATCATGGACGCTCTCACCCGGATGCGCTCCGCCACTTTTTCGGCCGCTTTGACGGTCGCCGTGCCGGAGATGTAGGTCGTGCTGGAGGCGTAAGCGCCCTTATCAAAGGGGGTGAAGTCAGTATCGGATGAATAAACCACAATATCCTCCACCGGGACGCCCAAGGTCTCAGCGGCCATCTGCGCCAGGACCGTATCCGAGCCGGTGCCGAGGTCGGTCGCGCCGACCAGCAGGTTGAAGGAGCCGTCATCATTCATCTTGATGCTGGCGCCGCCCATATCCAGGTAAGGAATGGCCGTGCCTTGCATCACCATCGCCACGCCGATCCCCTTGCGGAGGTGTTTCTTGCCGGGGACCAGGTGCCATTGCTGGTTATTGAATTTGTGATCCCAGTCGATCGCCATCCGGCCCTGTTCCACGCAATCCTCTAAACCAATGGTGTAGATCGTCTCGGGTTTGGGTTCGCGTCCCTCGCTCCAGGCCTTGCTGAAGGGATGGATCTCGCCGGAACGCAGGGCGTTCTTCAGGCGGAACTCAATCGGGTCCAGGCCCAGCTCGCGGGCGATGTTCTCCATGTGGCGCTCCACCGGCCAAAAGCCCTGGGGAACGCCGTACCCCCGGTACGCGCCGGAGGGCACGGTGTTGGTATAAACCACATCCGAATAAAAGCGGATATTGGGGTCCTTGCGGTATTCGCCATCGCCAACGTAGATCGCCATGGCCTTGTGTCCGGTGTTCCCGGCCACGGTCAGCGCGTGGCAGCCATAGGCGCCGGTGTCGCTGAGGGCAACCATCTCATTGGCTGTGATGGTGCCATCCTGCTTGACGCCCGTTTTGAGATGGATTCGCATCGGGTGCCGCGTGCGGGCGCCGACGAATTCCTCTTCGCGCGTCATCTCATAGAGCACGGGCTTCCCTGTGGCAATCGTCAGGTGCGCGGCGACATCTTCCAGCAGCACTTCCTGCTTGCCGCCAAAGCCGCCGCCAATCCGGGGCTTGATCACCCGGATACGCTTGATCGGCAACCCCAAAACCGGGGCAATCTGCCGCCGCACATGGAAGGGCACCTGCGTGCTGGTTTTGATCACCAGCCGGTCATCCTCATCCCAATAGGTCAGGACAACATGCGGCTCAATATGGGCCTGCTGCACCTTGGGGACGTCAAAGTCGCCCTCGAAAATCTGGTCCGCCTCGGCAAAACCCTTGTCCACATCGCCGATATCGATCCGGATCTCCGCTGCGATATTGCGTGAGGGGTCCGATTTGTCAAAATTCACATATTCCGGTTCGTCGTGGATCACCGGCGCGCCTTCAGCCATCGCCTTGGCCGGGTCCAAAATCGGTTCCAGAACCTCATATTCCACATCAATCAAATCCAGGGCCGCTTCGGCGATTGCCGGGGATTCGGCGGCCACAAAGGCCACCCGGTCGCCCACAAAACGGACCTTGTGGTCGAGCGAGAAGGAATCCAAGGGCCCGGGGATGGGATGCGACTGTCCAGCGGTCGAATAAGCGACCCTCGGTAGGTCTTTCCAGGTGAGCACGGCGACCACACCGGGCAGAGCCTCCGCCCGGGAGGTGTCGATGTGCTTGATCTCGGCATGGGCGTGCGGGCTGCGCAGAACCTTCGCATACAGCATGTCGCGCTTCTCAAAATCCGCCGTGAAGGCCGGCTTGCCCTGAACCAGCTTCACCGCGTCCACTTTCGTCTCGGCATGGCCCACCGTCTTCATCTCAGAATGCGGGTCAACAATTTTCAATTTCGGGAGGATTTGGGTTTCGGTGAGCGTCCTCTTGCCATTGAGCACCGGCCCGCCCAGATCGTCAGGCGCGCCCGCACCGTCCAAAGCATCGGTAATATCAATCGGCCTATCCACCGGCAGAACTTGCTCGCCGCGCAGGATCGCCGCCGCGCGCAACACCGCCTGCACGGGTTTCAGATACCCGGTGCAACGGCAGAGGACGCCGGAAAACGCGTCCCTCACCTGCGCTTCCGAGGGGCTGACGTTACCGTCCAGCAAAGCTTTGGCGGTCAACACCATCGCCGGTGTGCAGTAACCGCACTGGATCGCGCCGACATCCACAAAAGCCTGCTGGATCACGCTGAGGCCATCGGTCTTCTTCCAGCCATGGTCCGGGTGTTCGCCTTCGGCTTCCACCGTCCGGATCTGGTGACCCTCCGCCTGGACGGTCAGCATCGTGCAGCTGTTGACAGGACGCCCGTCGAAAAGGATTGTGCAGGCGCCACATTCGCCATGTTCACAGCCGCCGCTCTTGATGCTGAAAAAGCCCAGCTTGCGCAGGGTATCCAGCAGCCGCTCGTTCGCATCCACCCGCAGGGGAAAATCCTGCCCGTTGATCGTCAGGGTCACGTTCATCTCAGGCCTCGCTTTCTTTGAGTGCGTCAATCCGGTCCAAGCACCTCAGAGCCAGCTTTGAGGCGACTTCCCGCCGGTAAACGGCGGTGGCCCACTGATCTTCCGCTTCGTAATAAGCATCCCGCGCGGCCACATCCGCGCCCCGGTCTTCCGGGCCGTCCATGGCGACGATTGGCGCAGCGCCATAGCCGCCCAGCACGATCCGGGTCCGCCCAGATTCCCATTGGGCTGCGGCGACAATCAGGGTCGGCCGGTCTTTCGGTGAACGCGCCACCACCTCAAAAACAACCCGCGGGCGCAGCCACCATTCCACCTCGGTCAGCAGGACGCCAGGCGTTTCCTCCGCCCGCAGCGGCAGCCAGTTCCCCATCCGCACCCGATTGTTATCCGGCTCCCAAACCAGAGTTGCATCGAGGGCGAGCAGAACCGTCGAAAAGGTCGAACGGGCATCGCTGCTGATGAGCCAGCCGCCCAGCGAAACCGCGTTGCGGATATTCAGGCTGGCATCCAGCAGGATCGCCTCTTTGATTGCATCCTGAACGTCCGGGTGCTCCAAGAGGTCGCTCAGGCGAGCCATTGCGCCGGCAACAATCCGCTGGCCGCGGCTCTCAATCCTGTTCAGACCGGCGTTCTGCAGGTCAACAATGCCATAGGCATCGCCCGGGTGCCGGCTGAGATAGGTCCCACCGCCCAGGGGTTTCAAGATGCCATTTTCCTGGGTCAGGAGCTGTACGGCCTCCTCAACATTCGCAGGCCGGAAATATTCTTTAATCATCAGTCCTCCTCATCGGGATAAACCCGCCACCCCATCTCCTCAGGATCCATCTCCGTCAGCTTTTCTTCCGGGATATCAACCAAGACCAACTCCCCTTCCGTCAGAACATCACCCTCCAGCGTTCGGATTTCTGCGTGGGCATAGGATACCCGCCCCTTCCGCTCGCCAGCCACCCCCACCGCCTCCAAAGGCGTATTGGGCGGGACGGGTTTGCGGTAACGGACGTTGAGTTGGGCGGTCACCATAAGATGGGTCGGTTCGTCCATGTGCGCCCGGCCCCCGGTCTCATCCAAAATGGCGGCCAAAACCCCGCCATGAACCACGCCGGGATAGCCTTCATACTGGGCGGGAATGGTGAACTCCGTGCGCACCAGCCCGGGTTCGATAACATAAAAATCCAGCTTCAAGCTGATCGGGTTTTCCCGACCGCAGACGAAACAATTCTTTGAGCCTGGTTGTTTTTTAATCATTTCACTTGGTCGCAAAGGTATCAATCAGAACTTTCACATTGCCGCCCACCGGGTAGAGCACCGGGCAGGTCGCGCCGTTATCAAGATATTCCTGCACCTTGGCGCGGGCTTCATCCGGCGTTCCGGAGGCCGTGATCTTGTGGATCAACTCATCGGGCACCAGGTGTTTGGCCTGTTGGATCTGTTCGTGGGTCGCTGGCCAGCCGAGGAGCGATTGGATCTCATGCACGATATCCATCGAGACGCCGGAGGCCTTGGCGATGTGGGGCTGCTGGGCCAGGTACTGAGTCAGCAGTTCCCGGGTGGTATCCCGGGCCTTGTCGCCGTCCTCATCCACCGAGCAGACCACCAGCTGCGGCCGGTCGAGGTCATCCAGGGTCCGCCCGGATTCCTTCAGGCCTACCTTAAGATTTTCAATCGCAACCTGATTGTAGGCTGGCGGCACGCAGTAATTAAGCAAGGCGCCATCGCCAATCCTGCCCGTCATTTCGAGCATCTTGGGGCCGGTCGCGCCGATATAGATCGGCACGTTCCGGGGTTCCCGGCGGCCGTGGACGACATCCAGTTCAATGCCGTTGACATGGACGAATTCGCCGTCGAAGCTGACCCGTTCCATGTTGAGCAGCCGGCGCATCACGAGCACCGTCTCCTCCATCGCCTTGAGCGGGTTCTGGCGGTCAATCCCCACATTCGCGGCCAAGGGGTCCCACCAGGCGCCGATCCCGCAGATGATCCGGTCCGGAGCGAGGTCATCCAGTGTGAGATAAGTCGCCGCGAGCAAGCCAATATTGCGGGTCCAGTTGTTGATCACGCCGGAGCCGATCTTGATCTTCTCCGTGACGGCAGCGTAAGCCGCCATTGGGACGATCGCATCGCGCACCAGGCGGCTCTCCGCCTGCCAGACCGCTTCAAAACCACGCGCCTCGGCGTATTGGACGTAGTCCAGCCCATCCCGTAAATCGTGGGCGTCCTGTAAATAAAGGGCAACTCTCTCAAACATGGCTTCTTCCTTTTTCTAGAGGTGAGGTTTAATATCATCAAAGACCGGGATCGCCTTATTTAAATTGAGGAGGTCATAGTCTTCAGGAAGATCAAGGTCCAGAGCAATCCGCTCATTTTCAACAATCACCACCCGGGCATTCTGCTCTTTTGCCAGTTCGATATGGCGTTTGAATGAATCTTTGCCATAGGAAAAGGCCAAAAGGTCGGCTGGGTTGGCAAAGAGCAGGTTGGTGCCCTGCTGCCGCCGATCGGGTGCGATCACGATTCCCGGCGAATTCGAACGCAAATCCAGGAAGGCTTTCACATCCTCGGACGTCATCATGGGCAGGTCCGCTGGGACGATCAGCACGCCTTCCGTGGAGAAGGTTTTTGAGAATAAGGTCGCCCGCCGGAGGGCCGCATTCAGTTCCGGCGTACCATTTTCCGTGACGGTCCGCACGTTCAGATTGCGCGCCTCGGTGAGCACGTCTGAATCACGGCTGACCACCAGGATATCGGTGATCGCCTCAACGTCTTTCAAGATCTCAATTGTGTGGACAAATAACTGGTGGTTGAGGTAAGTGCGTTCATCTTCGGATAAAATTTCAGAAAGTCGGGATTTTCCCCGGCGGAGTGGTTTAACTGGAACGATTGCCCAAAGGCTCATGTGGTCATTGGCTCCTATTGAGGACCGTTTCGCCAAAATCCAATACTTCCCTGGCCAGGCGAGCACGGTCTGGTCTGTCTTTCATTATAATATTAGTTGCAAAAGGAATTATACGCCATTGGCGAATTTTATCCAATTCAGCCGCATCCATGGCGTCCAAAACGAAACCGGTCAGGAATTCCCGGTAATGGGCTGCGACGGCCGCGGCCGAAGGCGCGATCCCCAGCTCGTGAAACATTTTTGCGGCCGGCCCCTTGAGCGCTTTGCCGTCCACGATCGGGGAAACCGCAATCACCGGCTTTTGCCGGATCACCGCCAGAACCCCCGGCATTGCCAGGATCGGACCGATGCTCACCCAGGGATTGGAGGGCGTCAGGATCACCAGGTCAGCATTGCGGATCGCGTCCAGAGCTTCCGGGATGGGACGGGCTGTTCCAGCCCCCCGGAACTCAAAACCGGTCACCTCCGGCTGGCAGGCTCGGTGGACGAAATATTCCTGAAAACCAAGCACTTCGCCCTGTCGCGTAGACACAAACGTGCGTACCGGGTCGTCGCTCATCGGATAGATCGGATGTTTGATCCCCCATTTATGGCACAGGTCCCGCGTCACCTGCGAGAGGGACTGCCCCTTTTTCAGCGCTTCCGTCCGGTAAAGATGGGTCGCCAGATCGCGGTCCCCCAGGCGGAACCAGTCCAGCCCGCCCAGGGCGGATAAGGTCTCAAAGGTCCGCCAGCTCTCATCCCGCTGCCCCCAGCCCGTGGCTGGGTTGGCCAGCCCTGCCAGCGTGTAACAGACCGTGTCCAGATCCGGGCTGATCTGCAAACCCAGATATTCAAAATCATCGCCGGTGTTGACGATCACGCTGAGTTCATCGGGCGGCAGAAGGGCCGCCAGCCCATCCACCAGCTTTGCGCCCCCCACTCCGCCCGCCAGCGCGGCCACTCTCACAGTCCGGCTCCCTCATCCGCCAGCCTGAAAACGGCCAGGGTCTCTCCCGTGCTCTGATTCTCCGATTTGACCAAAGCCACGGTCTGCACGATGGATGTCAATTCCTGAGGCTCGCCAGCCACGGCCGCCAGCGCGCAGGGCAGATTCTCCGGGGTCAAGTCCCGCATCGCCAGGGTGATATGCGGAACCCAATCGTTGGGCGAATGAAAGGGATTGGCTTCCTGCGCATACGGCAAGATCTGGTCCCAGATCGAGCGGTGCAGCATCATCAAACGGGGGGATTTCACCACGGGCAGATACAACACCGGGGCTTCGCCGGGAAAAAGGCCGATACCCACTGAATGTACCGCGAAGGATGGGCTTTCGGCGGTGATCATCTCCAGGATGGGCTTACAGCGCTCAACGTCCATCTCCTCGGCGGAAAACCAGGTGAAATGAGGGGTAGGGTAGTTGAATATCCCTTCCAGACCGCAGCCCCGGTTCAGCTCCCGCCAGAGATGCATCACCTGGACTGTAGCGGTTTCGTTCAGTTCACTGATAATGGCATACATGGAGCCTCACCTGAATAAATCCAGATCTTTGGGGCGGATCAGTTCCTGCAGGCTGCCCTCCCGCAGGGGATAGGGGAAGCCGCGAACATGGACCACCGGCGTGCCTTCGGCCGCCTGCCCCATTACCAGCGAGGCCGCCGCGGCCAGTTCATCCGCCGCGCCCACCGTTGTCACCCGCAAATGATAATCAAAAAGGTCCGGTTCGCCGCGCAGGTCCACCAGGCCCGGAATACCGGAAAGCCCGATCGTCACGCCGACCGTCCCCATCCGCCAGGCGCGGCCATGCGAATCGATAATCTGCACGCCGATCCGGCAGCCGCATTCAGCTTCGATCGCTTTGCGGATCTTCTCTGCCGATTGGTCTGGGTTTTCGGGCAGAAGCAGGACCCAATCCTCAGGTTCGCCCCAGCTTGCTTCCACATTGGAATGGTCGATCCCCGCATTAGCGCTGATGAAGCCCAGTTTGTGTTCCACAATGATCAGGTTCTCACGGGTCCGCACCACCTCCTTGCTCTCCGAAAGAATCAATTCCAGAAGCCGCGGGTCCTTGCCCGTGATCTCCGCATAGCGCAGGGCCTCGGCGCCGGGTTCGACCAGCGCCAGGTTCTTCATCCGCCCTTCAGCTTTGGAGACGATCTTTTGCGCCAAAACGAGGATATCCCCATCCTGCAAGCTAATCCGCTGGACCGCGAGCGAATCCAGGATCATCCGGGCGAGATCATCCGCGGGTTGGACGAGGGGGATAGCTTGCAGCGGTGTGAGCGTCAGTGCCATGGATTAAGCCTGTTCGGGAATCCCCGTAATCCGGATGCCGGAAGCCTTGACCTTATGCTGGATGTTCAGGCCGATCAACACAGAGGTCAGCCCTTCGACCACGACGGCGTTCTCAATCGGGCCGGCGTCCCAGCCCTTGAGGCCCGTATCGGCCACCAAACCCAAAACGACCTCCCGGGCGGCTTTGGTCCTGCCGCAAACCAGCACGTCGCAATCCACATTGTCATTCGCGTTCATCAGGCGTTCATAGGAAATGTTCTGGAAAGCGTCCACCACCCGGCAGTTCTCGCCGAGGATTTCCTGCGCCTCCTGGGCCACAGAGCCGGCCGGCGGCATCTGCACCCTGGTGACCTTGGGCGGCACAATCGGCACCACCACATCCACCAGGATCTTCCCATCCAGCACGTCTTTCAGCCCTTCCAGGGTCGGCCGGTGGGCGGCATAGGGCACAGTGACCACTGCGATCTCGCAGGCGGCCACAGCCTCGGCGTTTTCCATCCCCGCCAGCAGCTCACCGCCGGTTGAGAGCAAAGCCTGCAACTCCGCAACCGCACGCTGGGCTTTCTCCGCCTGGCGGGAGCCGATGACCACGTGGTGGCCCGCCTGAACCCAGCGATAGGCCAGGCCCTTGCCTTCTTTGCCGGTCCCGCCGATGATGCCGATCGTATAGTTTTGTTTTTCGTTTTCAGTCATTTCCCAATCCTATTTCTTGAGCGCGAACTCTTCATAGCGCTGCCAGGTTCCAACAGAGACTTCCAGCGCTTTGCGGGCGATCTCCGCCTCATCCAGCGTGAGCAGTTTCTTCTGATACATCAGGGGCTTGCCCGCGACGATCGTCGCCGTCACCATGCTCTCCTGGAACCCAAACAGGATCTGCCAGGGCAGGTTGCCGGGGGTCAGCGGGGTGATGGGGTGGTAATTCACAAAGATCAGGTCAGCTGCCGCACCCTCTTTGATCCAGCCCACCCGCAGGCCGTCAAAAACCTCTGTAACCAGGTCGCTGTTGTTTGCAACGGCCATCTTCATCACCGTGTTGCCGTTCATCTGCTGAGGGTTGAAATGGGCCATCTTCGGGAGCAGGTAGGCTTCTTTCCATTCCTGCCACATCGTGTTGGAGAAACCATCATTCCCCATCCCAACCCGGACGCCCGCTTCCAGCATTTCTTCCACCGGGGCCACGCCGACCGCGTTGTTCATGTTCGAGCGAGGCTGATGCGTCAACCAGGCGCCGGTCTGGGCAACATGCGCAATCTCCCGGCTGTCCAGATGGACGCCGTGCACCAGGATCGACTGCGGCTGGACAATCCCGAACTCATCCAGGCGGAAGATCACCCGCTTGCCGGATTTCTCCAGGCTGTCCACCTGGTCGGCCAGGCCTTCGGCCACATGGATATGGAAGCCGACTTCATCCGGGCAGAGGTCCCGGGACCGCTGGAGCGTGCCCGCCGAGAGGGTCAGGCTGGCGTGCAGGCCGAAATGCGCCCGCAGCTTGGCGTCCGCTGGGTCGCGGCGGGCGATTCGTTTGATGAACCGCAGATTTTCCTGAATGCCCTGCTCGGATTTCTCCATCCCGTCCCGGTCGGTGACTTCATAGCACAGCGAGGCCCGCACGCCGGCCTGATTGACAGCGTCTGCGAGGATATCCAAGGAACCCTCAATGGCATTCGGAGAGGCATGATGATCGATCAGAGTCGTCGTACCGTGTTTGATGGCATCCACCAGACAGACCAGGGCGGAGTATTTGACGCCCTCTTCATCCAAGGCCTTATCCAGGTTCCACCAGAGCTTTTCGAGGATCTGGACGAAATTCTTGGGCGGATCGCCGGGGATCGCCAGCCCGCGGGAAAATGCGCTGTAAAAATGGGTATGCGCGCAGATATTCCCCGGCATGACGTATTGCCCGGCGGCGTCGAGTTGCTCTTCATCGGGATAAGCGCGGATGAGTTCGTCCTGTGGAGCGATCTTTTCAATGATCCCCTCCCGCGCCAGAATCCCCGTCCCCTCCGGCAGGATCTGGTTTTCAGGACCCCAGGTAATGATCTTACCGTTAATGATCAGCATCCTTTTCCTCTCATTGGCAGGTGATGGTTGGTGATGGCAAAATTATAGCACAAGCACCCCTCTCAGAAGGAAAACCCTGAGATAATCTCAGGCTGAATCCGCCCCTCAATGCTATAATGCCTTTATCTCAATCAGGCAGGTGACCCATGATCCAACCCACATCTGGCATACATCCCGAGGCCGTCAAGGGTCTGCAAGCTTTCAATCAGCGTGAGTTTTATGATGCGCACGAATACTTTGAAGATGCCTGGCGGATATCCCCCCTCGAAGAACGCGAATTCTACCGGGCCCTGCTGCAGCTCAGCGGCGGCTTTTACCGTTTAACGCAAGGCCGCCCCGCTGCGGCCCACAAATTTTTTGACCGCGCCCTCTTCTGGCTGCGGCCCTTCCCGGACAGCTTCAAATCCCTGGACGTGGTGGACCTCCGCGCCCGGTTGAAGGCCCTGCTGATCGCATTAGAGAAGGACCTGCCCAGCGCTGAGATCGCCGCCCAGCACTTCCAGCCGATCAAGCTGCCGCCCGAGGTGAAGCCATGAAAGTCCTGATCACCGGTTTTGAACCCTTTGGAGAAAGTTCGCTCAACCCCAGCCAGATCCTGGTGGAGGGCGCTCCAGCGGCCTTCCCCAACGGCATTGAGATCATCAAAGCGATCCTGCCCGTGGAGCGGGCGGCCGGCCCTGAAGCCCTGATCGATGCCCTCCTGCGCCACCAGCCCGATGCGGCGATCTGCTTTGGCCTGGCCGTTGGCCGCCCGGTCATCTCTCTGGAGCGCGTCGCCGTGAACCTGTTGGACTACCGCATCGCGGATAACGCCGGCGAGACCGTGCAGGACCAGCCGGTCGCAGCGGAGGGTCCCCCAGCCTATTTCAGCCGCCTGCCGCTGACCGCGATGCTCGCAGCCCTGCAATCCAACAGCATCCCCGCGGAGCTTTCGCTGACCGCCGGAGCTTACCTCTGCAACCAAATCTTTTACACCCTGATGCACCATCTCGCCGCTCACCAGCGGGATATCCCCGCGGGCTTCGTCCATTTGCCCGCCTGCCCCGAACAGGCAGCCCACTTCAACAAACCCCTGCCCACCATGAGCCTGGACCTGTTGGAAAAAGCGCTGCCTCTCCTGTTGGAAACGCTGGGAGGATGATGCACTTTCTGAAAGGCATCGGCATGAAAACCATTCCACCCACTAACGCATGGATCCTCCGGGAAGACACCCGTTTTGAACCGGGCACTTATTTTGTGCCGGAAGGGATCACCATCGCTGCCGATGGGATCACCCTGGATGGCAATGGCGCCAGGCTGATCGGCAACGGTTCGTCCGGCACAGCTATCCGCCTAGAAGGGGTCAGCCAGGTGACCCTCAAGAACCTCCAGATCAGCGGCTTCAGCCGCGGGATCACGGCGGTCGAGTGTCAGGGGCTGACGATCAAAAATTGCCGGATCAGAGAATGCACGGCCAGCCCGGGCTCGCCAGCCGCTGCCTTCCCCTGGCAGCCGGCAGCCCCTTGCCCCGTTGCGATCTTCTTCGCAGGCGTGACGAGCAGCGAGGTGCTCAACAACGATCTGCAATGCCAGGCCAATGGCTTCTCGGCCTATTCCTGCCGGCATTTGGTGGTGAAAGGCAACACCGCCAGCCACCAGCCGGGGGTTGGATTTCTGCTGAATGACACCAGCAAATCGCTCTTCAACGAAAACAACGCCAACAACTGCGGGACGGATGGGCTGCCTCCCCGCAACCACGCAGGGGACGGCGGGGCTTTTGCGGGCTTCCTGCTGGTCAATGGCTCCGAGCACAACGAATTTCAGGCCAACAGCGCCCGCCTATGCGCAACCGGGTTCAAATTGATTGGGCTGACGCCGCAAAATCAGGCCGTTCCCTGCGGCCACAACCGCTTTGAGAATAACGATGCCTCCCATTGCGTCTATGACGGCTTTGCGGATCGCCAGAACCAGGACAACCGCTATCTGCAAAACCAGGCCAATAGCGCGAATAACGGATTTGCCCTGGACCACGTCACCGGTTCAAGGTTGGAAAACAACGCCCTCTTTGGGAACCACCGAGCTGGAATCGCCGCGGTGAACAGCGCCCATTGCGAGGTCATCCACAACACGCTGCAGGATAACCGCTTTGGCCTGCTGTTTTGGAGCCGGCCTGACCCGCAGGCCCAAACCGTCCTCCCCGAAAACGACACCAGCAAGTTCTGGGAGATCCGCAACAACACCTTTTTGCGCAACCACACGGGCATCCGGATCGCGGCCGACCAGATTTCAGGGATTACGGCGCTTGGCCCCGACCAGGCCGGCAAACAGCCCAAACCGCACGACCACGAGATCCTTCAAAACGTGTTCTCCGATAACCGCCTGGGCGTTCAAACCCAAAATGTTGAGCGGACGGTGATCAAGGACAACCAATTTGAACTAAACTTATTGGGTGATATCAAATCCTAAAATCAGGCGAACCATGAACCCCATCGTCATCGAGAAGACCCGGCAGACCGCCAGCCTGCTCAAAGAGAATAACATCGACCTGTGGTTGACCTTTGTCCGCGAGACCAGCGCCGGAGGCGACCCAATCCTGCCCTTGATCTACGGCGACTCGGACCTCACCTGGCAGAGCGCGCTGATCTTCACCTGCAGCGGAGAAAGCCTGGCCATCGTCGGCCGCTTTGAAACGGAAACCGCTGAGAACCTTGGGGCTTTCTCCCGCGTGATCCCCTATGATGAAAGCATCCGCTCCGTGCTGCTCGCGGAGTTGGAACGGCTCAATCCAGCCCAGATCGCGATCAATTATTCCGAGAGCGATGTGCTGGCCGATGGCCTCAGCCACGGCATGTACCTGAACCTGCTCGCCCTGCTGGAAGGCACACCCTTCACCGGAAGACTCATTTCCGCGGAACACCTGATCAGCAGCCTGCGGGGGCGCAAATCCGACCTCGAAATCGCCCGCATTCGCCAGGCCATCGCCATAACCGAAGAAATCTATGCGAAAGCCTTTGCCAATCTCAGTCCGGGGATGAGCGAGATCGAAGCGGCAGGGATGATGCAGGCGGAAGTCCTCAAAAGAGGGCTGGGTTTTGCCTGGCCGCGCGCCAACAACCCCGCGGTCAACTCCGGCCCCGATTCGCCGGTGGGCCATAACGCGCCGACCGGCATCAGGATCGAACGCGGCCACCTGCTTCACTTTGATTTTGGCGTTCGGGAAAGTGATTACTGTTCCGATATTCAGCGGATGGTCTATTTCCTCAAACCGGGCGAAAGCCAGCCACCCGCCCCCGTCCGCAAGGGCTTCAACACGGTGGTACAGGCTATCCAGGCCGCTTTCAATGCGGTCCGCCCCGGCGCTCAAGGAGTAGAGGTTGACCAAGCCGCGCGGGCCGTCGTGATGGGCGCGGGCTACCCGGAATATAAATACGCCACCGGCCATCAGGTCGGCCGTCTGGCGCATGACGGCGGCGCGATCCTTGGCCCGGCCTGGGACCGCTACGGCCGGACGCCCTTCCTCCCGCTGGAAGTCGGCCAGGTCTTCACGCTCGAACCCGGCCTGATGGTGCCGGGCTATGGCTATGTCGGCCTGGAGGAGGATATTCTGGTCACCGGGGGAGGCGCAGTATTCCTCTCCACCCCCCAAACCGAACTGATCCTGAAATAAAAACGGAAGATTAACCAAAAACAGGACACGAAATCGTGCCCTGTTTTGTGATTTTGATTGCGGACTTACTTTTCAATCACATCAATTGACTGGATTTTTACACCTTCATATTCCGGGTGCATCGGGTCCCGCGCCGGGATCGCAAAAACGACATCCATCCCATCCACCACCTCACCGAAGACGCTGTGTTTGCCGTCCAGCCAGGGAGTCGGGACGTGCGTGATGAAGAACTGAGACCCATTAGTGTTCGGGCCGGCGTTCGCCATCGAGAGGATGCCCGGCTTGTTGTGGCGGAGGTCATTGTTAAATTCATCCTTGAAATTGTAGCCCGGGCCGCCCGCGCCGGTCCCGGTCGGATCGCCGCCCTGGACCATGAAGTTCAAGATCACCCGGTGGAAAATCGTGCCGTCATAATATCCCTCTTTGGCCAGGAACACAAAATTGTTCACCGTCCGGGGAACCTGCTTTTCAAAAAGGTCAAGGGTGATGTCGCCCTTATCCGTGTGCATCACGGCCTTATAATCCTTCGTCAGGTCGATCATCATCTCTGGGGCGGTTGCCCATTGCTGAATCTTCTTTGCCATTACGTGCCTTTCTTCTCCATAAAACTTCAGTAATTAGGTTAATTCGTACAATTCTACCAATACCCCATTCGCTGCCTTGGGGTGGATAAAAGCCATCTTGCGTCCGGGCAGCTCCAGCGGCGTCTCATTGATCAAGCGGGCGCCCTTTTCCTTTAAGCTGGCCAGCATGCCCTCAATATCCTCGACCTCCAGGCAGAGGTGATGCAGTCCTTCGCCCCGCTTTTCAAGGTATTTACTCAACCCTGATTCCGGGTCGATCGGTTCCACCAATTCCACCTCGCTGTCGCCAAGGGGGATGAAAGCGACTTTGGAGGCCTGGGATGGAACTTCTTCGATATGATCAAGTTCCAGACCCAGCACATCCCGCCAAAAGCCAAGGGCTGAATCGATATCTTCCACCACAATCGCGACATGATTGATTTTTTTCACTCCAGGCATGACCGCCCTCCTTCTTAGATGAACGTTGGGGGCCGGTATTGCCCCCAAACCTGGCGCAGGACGCCGCAGATTTCGCCAAGCGTGACGTCATTCTCCGCACACTCGATGAATAAAGGCATCAGCGGTGTGTCGCCCTGGGCAGCCTGTTCCAATTGTCCCAAAAGTTGGCCCACCTTCTCGCCGTCCCGCCGGGCGCGCAGGGCGGCCAGCCGGGCTTTTTGGTCCTCTTCCACCGAAGGGTCCACCCGGAGCGATTCGAGTTCAATCTCTTCATCCACCGTGAAGTCGTTCACGCCGACCACAATTTCATCACCGCTCTCGATCGCCCGCTGCACCTGATAGGCGGCCTCCTGGATCTCGCGCTGCATAAAGCCGGTATTGATGGCGCTCAGCGCGCCGCCCATCGCGTCAATCTTTTCGATGTAATCCATAGCCATCGCTTCGATCTGGTCCGTGAGAGATTCGATCACATAAGACCCGGCCATGGGGTCCACCGTATCGGCCACGCCCGATTCATGGGCGATGATCTGCTGAGTCCGCAAGGCCACCCGCACCGATTTCTCCGTGGGCAGCCAGAGCGCCTCATCCATGCTGTTGGTGTGCAGCGACTGGGTGCCGCCCAGCACGGCCGCGAGCGCCTGCAGCGTGACGCGCACGACGTTGTTCTCGGGCTGCTGCGCGGTCAGGGTCGAACCAGCGGTCTGGGTATGGAAACGTAACCGGCAGGATTTTTCATCCTGCGCGCCGAAGCGTTCCTTCATAATCCGGGCATAAAGCCGCCGGGCCGCCCGGAACTTGGCAATCTCTTCGAGGAAATTGTTATGCGCATTGAAGAAGAAAGAAAGCTGGTTGGCGAAATCATCCACCTTCAATCCGGCATCCAGCGCGGCCTGGATATAGGCAATCGCGTTCGCCAGGGTAAAAGCGACCTCCTGGGCCGCTGTGGAACCCGCTTCCCGGATATGATACCCGGAAATGCTGATCGTATTCCAGCGCGGGACTTCGTCCTTGCAGAACTTGAAGACATCCGTGATCAGGCGCATGGAGGGTTCCGGCGGGAAAATATAAGTCCCCCGGGCAACATATTCCTTGAGGATGTCGTTCTGAATGGTGCCCCGCAATTTGTTCAAGGGGACGCCCTGTTTCTTGGCCACGGCGATATAAAACGCCAAGAGAACCGCCGCCGGCGCATTGATCGTCATACTGGTTGAGACCTTGTCCAGCGGGATGTCCTTGAAGAGCGTTTCCATATCCTCCACGGAAGAAATTGACACGCCAACCTTGCCCACTTCCCCCTGCGCCAGCGGGTCATCCGCGTCATAACCGATCTGCGTGGGCAGGTCAAAGGCCACCGAGAGGCCGGTTTGACCCTGCTCCAGCAGGTAGCGATAGCGGGCATTGGATTCCTGGGCCGTGGCGTAACCCGCATACTGGCGCATCGTCCAGAACCGCCCCCGGTACATGCTGGGCTGCACGCCGCGGGTATAAGGGTAGTTACCTGGGAATCCCAGGTCTTTCATATAATCCTGTTTTTCAGGGGGGAGCATCACCGGAGGGAGTTCAATCCCCGATGAGGTCATGAACCGATCCCGGCGCTCGGGAAATTTCCGGACCAAGGGGCCATAGTCCTCATTTTCCCATCTTTTCATCTCATCATTTAAAGACATTCACACCTCAAATGGCTTTCAATATTTGGTTTAGGACTAACCCCAAGTATACCCGAAACCCCTTTGACCTTCCTGTACGTCTTTGGGGAAATGCGTGCGGAGGGGCGAGTTAAGAAATGGGGTGCGCCCTCCTTTGGGCGCGCCTCCGTTTTTTAGCGCGCTCAATACCGGAGCACATCCGGTTGAATCCCAAACCATTCTCCATTTACCCCCGTTCCCATCCACCAATTTTTCTGGTAAAATCGTTTAGCTTATCCGTTGTACCCTTCGGGTAAGACACTCAAAAATTGTATGAACGAAAGGGCTTGTCTGAAATGAAAGTATTGTTGATCAAAGATGTGTACAAATTAGGCCGGGCCGGCGAGATCAAGAAAGTCGCCAATGGCTATGGCCGCAACTATCTCATCCCCCAGGGCTTTGCCATCCCCGCAACCCCCGGCGCCATGACCCAGGCCGACCGGATCAAAGTCAAGGCCACCGCACGGCGGGCCGTTTTGAACGAGGAATTAAGCTCTGTGGCTGAGGTGTTGGAAGGAAAAACCCTGACCTTCGCCGTGAAAGCTGGCGAGACCGGACGTCTCTACGGTTCCGTTTCCGATCAGGATATCATGGAATACGTCAAGGACAACTTTGAGATCGAGCTGGAAAAACGCCAGATTGAAACCGAACCTATCCGTGAACTGGGCATCTACCAGATCCCCGTTCATCTGACGATGGACCTCATCCCCACCATCAAGGTGATCATCCACCGTGAAGGTGAAACTCCCGCTTCCGAAGAGAAAAAAGCGGAAGCCGCCGAAGCGGAAGCCGCTGAGATGAAATTTGTGGTCGAAGAAGCCGTTGAACCCCTCGTTGAAGAGGCCATTGAAGGTGAAGAAGAAGCTGAAGAAGAAGCCTCAGACGCTGAGGCCTCAGAAGCTGAGGTCTCCTAAACTGAGGGCTTAATTCACACCCATTTTGAACCGCAACCGGCCTGTTTGTGAATGAGCAACAGGCCGGTTCTTATATGAGCTATAATAACGCCCATGGAACCCACTCTCGGACAACAACTCAAAGCCATCCGCCAATCTCGGGGGATTTCGCTTGAAGAGATTGCCGAAATCACCCATATCCGGCTGGCCTACCTCAAAGCCATCGAGGAAGGCGACCTGGAAAACCTGCCTTCCCCCGTGCAGATGCGCGGCTTCATCCGGCTCTATGCGGCCACCCTGGGTATTGAATTTGAAGATCTTCAGGTCAAAGGCTATCACCTGACCCAAGTTGAAGAAAACGACCTTTCCCCGGAAGCAATTGAAACTGAAAAGGAAATGAACGGCGAAGACCGTCCTGCGCCCGATGCAGAAGATGAATCGCCGGCATCCGAAGACCTCGCAGAAGAAACGCCCGCGGCTGAGGCTGAACGGACTCCAGAATCACCTGAGCCGGAAGCCCCAGAGGAACCCCTGGCTAAAGTGGATGAGGAACCTGCCCCCGAAGAAATCCGCCAGCCTGAAGCCAGACTAATCTTCACGGAAATCGGCGAGCAGCTCCGGCAGCGGCGCGACCTCCTGAGCCTGTCCCTGGAGGATGTGGAAAAGCACACCCACGTCCGCAAACACTACCTGGAACTCATCGAAGCGGGTCAATTCGGCGAACTGCCCTCGCCCGTCCAGGCCCGTGGGATGCTGGCAAATTACGCCGAATTTCTCAGCTTGGATGGGGACGCCATCCTGCTGTACTATGCCGAAGGCCTCCAAAGACAACTCCAGGAGTCCCAGGCTGCAGGTCCCACCCGCAAACCGGCCCGGGCGCTCAGCCCGAACGCACTCCGCTTGAAGAATTTCTTCTCGCTGGACCTGTTGGTCATTGCCGGGATCTTCATCGTTTTCGCTGTCTTTGTGATCTGGGGTGTCAATCGAATCCTCTCAGCCGACCTGCCCAATGCCGCAGCCACGGACCTGCCGGAGGTGGTGGACGTCCTCCTGGCGACTGACGTCGCTGAGACCACCACGCCGGAAGCCACGCTCCCTGAGGGGACCGCCGAGGCCGCTGCCGGGGGCGAAACGACCGGAGAGGCAGTCGAAGCCACCCCGCTTTTCACGGCAGTCGCCAACACCAGCCCGATCAATCTGGTCATCATCCCCCGGCACAACACCTGGGTCCAGATTTACACGGATTACAATTTGGCCTTTGAAGGGCGGATGCTGACCGGCAACGCCTATGATTACTCCGCCAACCAGCTCATTGAACTCAATACCGGCAACGCAGGCTCATTGCAGATCTACTTCAATGACCAGGATATCGGGACCATCGGCCTGATCGGCGAAGTGGCCGACCTGGTCTTCAATGAGAACGGCCTCGTCCAGCCCACCCCCACACCCAGGCCGACGGCCACGGAGACGCCCCTGGTGACCCCGACGCCGTCGCCCACCCCAACAGCGACCAATGACGAAGCAAACTAAAGGCACCTATCACCTGATCTCCTTGGGCTGCCCCAAGAATTTGGTTGATTCCGAATCCATGGCGGAGCTGCTCAACCGGCAGGGGATGAACCCGGTGGGCCTTCCCGAGGACGCGGAATTTCTGATCGTCAACACCTGCGGGTTCCTCCAGGCCGCGCGGGATGAGGCGATCGGCGTGCTGACCGACCTTGCCAGCGAGAAGATGTCCTGGCAGAAACTGATCGCGGCGGGCTGCATGACCGAACGCCACCGCCAGGAGATCATCGCCAACGTGCCCGGAATTGACGGCCTGCTGGGGACCCGGCGCTGGATGGACATTCTGGACGTGATCGAGGAGACTGAAAAGGGGCGGAAAAGCCTGCCCTATACGCACTTTCCTGAAGTTCAAACGGTGGGCAGAGATGAAAAAGGCACCCATCGCGCAGCCGTGCAGGGCGGCAGCGCCTACCTCAAGATCGCGGATGGCTGCCGGCGGGCCTGCGCCTATTGCACCATCCCCCTCATCAAGGGAACCCTCGCCAGCCGCCCAATGGATAAAATTCTGGAGGATGCCAGGGCCTTGGCCGATAGAGGCCTGCAGGAGATCGTCCTGATTGCCCAGGATGTGACGGATTACGGCCACGACCTGCAAATCAAGGATGGGCTGACCAAACTGCTCGAAAAGCTGGTCAAAACTGTTCCCAACGTCCCCTGGATCAGGCTGCTTTACACCTTCCCGGGTTATGTCACCCGCCCCCTGATGGAATTGATGGCCGCCGAACCGCAAATCCTGCCCTATCTGGACATGCCCCTGCAGCACGCCGACCCGGCCGTCCTGAAGGCCATGCACCGGCCCAGCGATATGGGAGCCGTCCGGGAAACGCTTTTCACCATCCGCGACTTGATGCCCGAAGCCGCCCTCCGGACGACCTTCATCGTGGGCTACCCCAACGAGGACGAAGCCGCCTTCCAAAATTTGGTGGATTTCACCCGGGAGGTCCAGTTTGACCACATGGGCGCCTTCACCTACTCCTTTGAACCGGGCGCGCCGGCTGAACCCTTGGGGGACCCCATCCCCGAAGAAACCAAGATCGAGCGGCTGGAGACGCTGATGCAGGCCCAGGCGGAGATCTCCCTCTCCCGCAACCAGCCGTTCATCGGCAGGACACTGGACGTCCTGATCGAAGGCGTGGACGAGGAGAACGGGATCTCCATCGGCCGCTCCTACCGCGATGCGCCGGAGATAGACGGCCTGGTCATCCTGGAAGACCTGGCGCCCGTTGGCGAAATGGTGCCTGTGCAGATCAACAGCGCCCTCACGCATGACCTGGTTGGCCGGCTGGCGCAGCCCAAAGCAGACTGAAGAGTCCGGCCTTTTCCCGAACAGCTTGGATCTAAAAACCGGCAGCCCTGTTGGACTGCCGGTTTCTTATTTAAAATTTTGATGGAACTCAGGGAGTAGGGGTCGGCTCTTCCGGCAGTGGGGGTTCCGTGGTTGAGCCAACTGTCGGGGTCGGCGTCGCCTCAGGCGGTGCCGTGGTGGCCGGGTGCTGCTGCGACCAGCATTTATCGGCTACCCACTGAGCGGTGGGTTGCACTTCCGGATCGGAGAGCAAAGACTGCGCTTTCTCAAGATACTCCTGAGCCTGACAGTACTCACCGGCAGCGGCCAGATCCTCAGCATAATAAATCGCAGCCTTGCGATACCGTTCCGTGGCCGTCATCCCGGTGCCATCCCGCAAATTGGGCAAAGCCGGATAGACCTGGTTGAAATAGTACAAGACCTGCTCCCAATTCACATCCCAATAGCTGGCGCCGGTCAAATAAAGCCGTGTCCAGGTCCGGATGCCATCCGCATACCCATCCAGCGGGGCAAACTGCTCCGCCAGGGTCAGATCATAGATGCCGGGTTCCAGGCTGCCATCCACCAGGATTTTATTCACTCCGCGGTTCCGCAGGGCGATGTAGAACATCCCGTCCACCTCAACAGCCCGGTATTTGAGGTTCTTTTCCCGCAGGGTTTCCAGAGTCTGGATCGCCTCATCCCAGGATTCCGAGGCCATGTAGCCCTCAGCCGTGATGAAGAGGTCTTCCTCGCCGCGCAAATCCGGCGTGGGTGTGATGGTCGGTTCGCTGGGGGTTGCTGTGGGGCCCGGCGTGGGGGTTCCCGCATTGCCGATCATCAGAAGGGTCTGGCTGTAAAGCTCGCCGACGATCGCCAGTTCCCCTTCCGTCAGGTACGGGGACATATTGTCCAGGATCCAGTCCAAACGGCTCTTCGCCACCTGATAACGCCCCTCGGCAATATCCGTCTGGGCCAATTCTATTTGGGAACTGATCTTGGGCGCAGCCTGCGCCTCCGCCAGCTTCACCCGGTCATTGATCCCGCGGGGAATGCCCAAAAGCGCGCCGATCAGAACGATCAACAGTCCGACCAGGATCACCAGCAGATACCAGGACCCGCGCCGCTGGAGGAATGGCTTTTTATCTTGCTTCTTTTTCTTCTTTTCGGCGACGGGTTCCGCCGCCTCAGGAATATTTTCAGTCATAGCGGAGATTATACCTTAATCCAATTTAGAGGTTAACCAAAAGTTTAATATCTTTCCAGATTGGGATAGCGGCGGCAAGCGCGCCGGCGGCTGCCCCTCCCAGGGCCAGGAGAAGGTCCGAGAACGGAAGATCCAGCCCCAGGAAAATCAGCCAGGTCACTGCCCCGCCCAAAACCGCTCCGATCAGGCCCCGCAGGAAAGATGGCCCGATCCGGAAGCGCTCCGGCATCCGCCGGCTGAGGATGAGCACCAGGATCAAAGCCTGGAGACTATACGAAAGCGAATTTGCCAGGGCGATCCCGCTTGCCGCAAACGGCCCCATCAAGGCGATGGCCAGGCCGATGTAAACAACCAGCCCGACAAATGACACGAGCATCGGCACGGTGGCATTCTGCCGGGCATAGAAAGCCCGCACGCCCACTTCCACAAGGCTGTGCCCGAGCAGGCCGATCATGTAGCCCTGAGTCGCCCAAAGGATCATCTGGGCATCGCTCAGCGCGAAGCCAAAGGCGGCCTGGATCAGCGGCAGGCTGGCCAGGGAGATGATGACCGTGATGGGCAGCGCCAGCGCGATCATCACCCGCAGCGAGCGCTCAATCGTATCCTTGTAGACCTTTTGCTCCCCCTCCGCCGCCAGGCTGGAAAGCGTCGGCAAAAGCGCGGTCGCAATCGCTGTGCCGATCAGGGTTTCCGGCACCTGCTGGATCCACCAGCCATAGCTCAGCGCCGTCACGGAGCCGACCGCCAGCCGGGAGGCCAAATTATCCCGCGCGAGGAAGATCAGCTGGATGAAGACCATACTCACCAGCCGGGGGCCCATCAGACGCAGGACCTCCCGCAGGTGCTCATCTTTGAAATTGATCCGCGGGGACCAATGGAATTGATATTGGATCAGCCCCGGCACCTGGATCAGCAGATGCAGGGCCGCGCCGATGATCACGCCATAGACCAGCCCCTCGATCCCCAGGCCGAACGCGGGGAGCTGGACCCCGCCCAGCATCAGGCCCTCCTCCGGGGCCAGGATGACGGCGCCGAAAATCTGCCCCAGATCGTAGAGCAAAGGCGCAATCGCCGGCAGCAGGAAGTGCTGGTTGGACTGCAGCCCCGCCATCACCAGGCCGCTGATCGAGAAGATCAGGGTCGAGACCAGGTTCATCCGCATCAACTGGATCGCCAAGTCCTGCTGTTCAGGGGTGAACCCCGGCGCAATCCCCAGCTGGCCGCGGACCAGCGGCCCCGCCAGCAGGGCAACAACGATCGCCAGCACACCGGTGACTAGGAAGGCGAGGTTCGCCACCTGAGAAAACAAGCGCCAGGCGGATTCGCGGCCCTCTTTGGAAAGCGTGGCGCTTAGAACCGGAATGAAGGCGATCGCCAGAGCGCCGCCGGAGATCAGGGCAAAAAGCAGGTCCGGCAGGTTGTTAGCGGCATTGAACACATCCAGTTCTTCTGAAAGACCAAATTGACGGCCGATGATGATCGTCCGCAGGACACCCAAAAGTTTATCCACCCCGAAAAACACGGCCAACAACAAAGAAACCCGGGTCAATTGACTGGTTTTATTCATTCATTTCCTTTTCTGATTTGCAGCTCAGTCGCCCTGATTATGCCATATTCACCCCACTCTGACCAGCACCCCCCAGGAGCATTGCAGAGTAAGCGACTATTACAAACCGATCACTCATTCTCATTCTAGAAAATTATGAGAGTAGAGGCAGGTCTCCGTGCCCACCCACATCGGAATCACAGGCCCCTGCGGGCAACCACAGCTCTTTGCAGAGGCAGAGTGGCCCAAGCGTTCCCCAAAATAGGATAATGAATTCTTAATCAACCCAAAGAATGAACTTTTAATTTTGTCTTTGCAATTGTCCGGAGCACCCCCCGCCGTAATGCCTCAAAATAAAACCTTACTTTAGGGTATCGTTGCCTCAAATAAGAATGTTACTTTATGATTTTCCATAACTTCCCAATATTCAAGTCGATTTTCTTCCGCAAAGCGACTGGATTGAGTTGAACATAAA
>WOYY01000037.1:0-2196 GCA_011620555.1 Anaerolineaceae bacterium
TTTTTATTCATCATTTTATGGAAGGCATTCATCCCGAAATATACCAGGAAAATACTGACGCCAAATATCAAACCCCATAAGATGCCCTGTCCCCAGTCTCCAGACCCGCGGATGATCTGGTATGCAACCAGAACTACCAGTCCAAGGCTGACCAAGGCTATAAAACTCAAGCCTTTTGTCTTTTCGATCCAAGGTTTTCTTTCAAATTTTACTTCTGGTACCTTTTCCTTCTTTTTCTTGCTCAAAGTTCTCTCCAAAACAGCTATTATTTTTTATTCAAGCTCAGCATAAATTGATAATGGGCGACGTGAAAACGTCGCCCATCTTTTGTTCGAATAGGTGTGATTAGTCTTCGACCCAATCGAATGTGCGGGTAACGGCTTTCTTCCAGCCCTTGTAGAGCTTAGCACGTTCTTCCTCACCCATCTTGGGATGCCATTCCTTATCAACACCCCAGTTCTCGCGCAGATCCTCGACCTTTTCCCAGAAGCCAACGGCAAGGCCGGCAGCATAGGCTGCACCCAGCGCTGTCGTTTCGGCAACGGTTGGTCGAATAACAGGAACGCCCAGAATGTCAGATTGGAATTGCATTAAGAGCTCATTGAAGACCATACCACCATCAACCTTGAGAGCTTTCAGATCGACGCCTGAATCTTTATTCATGGCATCCAGCACCTCGCGGGTCTGATAGGCTGTTGCTTCAAGCACAGCACGTGCGATATGTCCGGCATTGATGTAGCGGGTCAGCCCGACGATTGCGCCGCGGGCATCGCTCTTCCAGTAGGGGGCAAACAACCCGGAGAATGCGGGAACGAAGTAAATACCGCCAGCATCTTCAACGGATTGAGCAAGCATTTCAATATCAGATGACTTTTCGATCATCTTCAAGTTGTCACGCAGCCATTGTACCAGGGCACCAGTGATGGCAATGGAGCCTTCCAGTGCATAAACAGCAGGCTGATCACCAATTTTGTAACCGAGGGTGGTCAATAAGCCGTTCTTTGATTGAACGGGTTCTGTTCCGGTGTTCAGGAGCATGAAGCAGCCTGTGCCGTAGGTGTTCTTGGCTTCACCAGGAGCGTAGCAGGTCTGTCCGAAGAGGGCTGCCTGCTGGTCGCCCAGGTCACCGGCGACGGGGATGCCGTCCAGGCCGCTGTTCTTAGCGTAGCCATAAACTTCGCTCGATGCCTTGATTTCGGGCAGCATGGAGCGTGGGATATCCATCACTGCTAACATGTCAGGATCCCAGTCCAGGGTCTCGAGGTTCATTAACATGGTGCGGGAAGCGTTCGTTACATCCGTTACATGCACGCCGCCCTTTGTGCCGCCTGTCAGGTTCCAGATAACCCAGGTGTCGATGTTGCCGAAGAGCAGTTCGCCCTTTTCGGCTTTCTCGCGTGCACCTTCAACGTTATCAAGCATCCATTTGACTTTCGGGCCTGAGAAATAGGTTGCCAGAGGCAGACCAACTTTTTCACGGAAGCGATCCTGTCCGCCGTCTTTAGCAAGTTCATTGCAGATTTGGTCGGTGCGTGTATCCTGCCAAACGATCGCATTGTAAATCGGTTTGCCGGTTGCTTTTTCCCAAACAACGGTTGTTTCACGCTGGTTGGTGATACCGCATGCTGCGATGTCCTTGATGTCAATCTTGTGCTTCTGCAAGGCACCTTTAATCACGTCTTGTGTGGCTTGCCAGATCTCTAATGGATCATGTTCCACCCAACCCGGTTTTGGATAAATCTGTTCGTGTTCTTTTTGGTCCAAACCAACGACTGAGCCTTTATGATCGAAGATCATAAAGCGGGTGCTGGTTGTTCCTTGATCTATTGCAACTGCGTATTTTGCCATTTCGTACTCCTTTTGGTAACTATTGGATTAATACAATCAACTGCAATTCGCCCATACTTTTGCGGCTGTGTCAAGCAGCATGAAGGTTGAAGTTGCACCCGGGTCTTGATGACCGGCGCTTCGTTCGCCTAAATAGCTTGCTCGTCCCTTGCGGGCAACAAGTGGGATTGTTGCTATCATGCCTTCTTCTGCTGCTTCAGCCGACTTTTTCAATCCTTCTCCGAGTGAAAGACCCTGTTCGGTAGCCTCCTTCAAGGCTTGAACAGCCGGAGTTAACGCATCCACCATTGTCTTATCCCCCGGGGAGGCTTTGCCTAATCTTACAACACCTGCGGTAGCTGCCTCAAG
>WOYY01000037.1:2296-17686 GCA_011620555.1 Anaerolineaceae bacterium
TAAACTCCCCACCGCATACCGGCGGTTTTAACCGGCGCGTCCCAAAGTTTGATCAGGTCGTCATCCATCTTCAACATCGTGATGGAAGCGCCAGCCATCTCTAAACTGGTGATATAGGGGCCAATTAAATTGCGGACAACTTTTATGCCCTTAGCTTCGAGCATCTCGATAGCTTTCCGATAGACAATATAGAGCTCAATCAAAGGTGTTCCGCCCATGCTGTTCACGAACAACAACACTTCATCACCTGATTCAAAAGGCAAATCTTCGATGACGGGGGTGAGAAGCATCTCGGTAACCTCATCTGCAGGTTTAATCTTCATCCTAGTGCGACCTGGTTCACCATGAATACCGATGCCAATTTCCATTTCATCTTCTGGAAGGTCAAAGGTGGGCTTACCTGCTGTTGGTACTGTGCAGGAGGTTAATGCCATACCCATACTGCGACCTTGGCCATTGATTTTGCGTGCCAAATCGGCAACTTCTTTCAGCGACCGTCCTTCTTCTGCCGCTGCACCGACAAGTTTCTCCATCAGTACAGTCAGACCAACACCACGTCGACCGGCAGTGTAAAGGCTGTCTTTCACAGCAACATCATCATCAACAACCACGGCTTCAACATCAATGCCTTCGGCTTTGGCTAAATCTGCTGCCATTTCGAAGTTCATAATGTCGCCTGTGTAGTTTTTAACGATGTGCAATACGCCAGCACCGCCGTCAACGGCTTTTGTGGCTTCTAACATTTGATCAGGGGTCGGGCTCGTAAATACAGCGCCCGGGCAAGCTGCGTCCAGCATACCCATACCGACGAAACCGCCGTGCATGGGTTCGTGACCGCTGCCGCCACCAGAGACGAGGGCAACTTTTCCCTTCACCGGCGCATCTGCACGCACAATGAAATCTGGATCGTAATGTACTTTTACCAGATCAGGATGGGCAAGTTCAATACCTTTGAGTTCCTCTAATACAACATTCTCTGGATTATTGATGAGTTTCTTCATGCTTATTCGCCTTCGGGAAGTTGCTTTGAGATGAACCAGTCATAAAGAACGGCACCAATTGGGCCTGCAATTGCGGGGATCAACACAGGCGGGATCAGCCAGTAAAGCCCATCGAAGAGACCCTTTGTGCCAACTAATGCACCAAAGAGGCGAGGGCCGAGGTCGCGTGCGGGGTTAATGGAATATCCACTGGGGCCGCCAAGTGAGAGACCGACTGCCAAAACCGTGAAACCAACAAGAAAGGCACCCATGTTGTTTTTGAGGCCCATGTTTTTGGCATCGCCAGAGGCGAGGATACCCCACAACAAGACCATCGTGCCAAAGAATTCAGCAATGCTGGCGGTCAACATGCTGTAGCCACCAGTGGAAGCGCCCTGTTCGGCCTGGAAGAAGGATTCCTGGAAGACTGCGCCAGGTCCAGTTGACCAGACATTGGGCATGCCCGCTGCAACGAGGCCGTCACGATAAATAAAGTAAACGGCAGCGGCACCGAGGAATGCACCGAGCATTTGAGCTAGGATGTAGGGCAACACTTTCTTCCAGGGGAAATCCCGTTTGAAGGCCATTGCAAGGGTGACTGCTGGGTTAAGATGCGCACCAGAGACGCCGCCTGAAACATAAACAGCAATCACAACTGCGAATGCCCACCCGATGGTGATGGTGTTCCAGTTATAGGCATTGCCGGCAAGGCGGGGTGCCAAACCGACGTTGGCGACAACACCGTCACCAAGGAGGATCAATATAAAAGTACCAAATACTTCACCGATGAATTCTTTCATTGTTCTGTCTTTCATTTTTTGAACTCCTTAATAATTTTGTGGATTTTAAAGTAACAAGAATTCTCAAAACGCTGACTGTGTATAAAATTCTCGATAATCCCTCCTTTCATGGCAATCTGCCATTTGATCATTAAACGAGACTCTTCCCAGTTTTGTTCATAAATAATCATAAAAATTCTATGAACTTATAACTACCCATTTAAACAAAAGAATCAGGAACCCTTATTGAACAAAACTGTTTGCACAGAACTTTGATGAAAGTTTGATGTGCATTCTATAGGGAGCTCCTGAAACGAATAATTGTTAATTTTTGTTGCCATAGTAATTTGTATAGCAATCGAAAATTATATTTTGTTAATAAACCACTCTTGTTCTAAATATATCATAGTTTTTCTGATTTTGCCAATAATTTTAACTGTCAAGGATTTTAAGCTAAGGATTTTAAGACAATAATTTTTAAAAACAGGTTTATAATCTTATAGATTCGTTAGTCCACTTACGAATAATGGCTTCGGCCAATCAAAAGACCGGAGAGAAACGGAGGTTGTAGTGCAAGAAAAATATGATTACATCATCATAGGAGGCGGCGTTGTAGGCTGTATCATCGCCCGTACCCTCTCACGCTATGAAGGCAGGGTGTTGCTCATTGAAAAGGAAGCAGACCTTTGTATGGGCACAACAGCTGCCAACACAGCGATCGTTCACGCAGGGTATGATCCGCTGCCAAACACTTTGAAAGCCCGGATGAATGTCGCCGGGAATGCGATGTGGGATACTCTGGCAGGTGAATTGAACTTTGCTTTTGAAAGACGCGGTGATTTTGTGGTGGCTGTTGGTGAAGAGGAACTGCCTGCTCTGGATACATTGATGCTGCAAGCCAAGAAAAACGGCGTTCCTGGTTGTGTGATATTACCCGGCCCTGAAGTTCGCCGACGAGAAAAGAACATCACCCCCGATGTCAGCGGTGCGCTCTGGGCATCCACTGGTGGTATTTGTGATCCATTTGCAGTTACCGTTGCTGCTGCTGAGAACGCTGTAATGAACGGCGCAGAGGTCAAGCTAAACACCGAATTCAAAGAATTCATCATGGAAGGTGACCGAATTATCGGTATTAAGACCAACAGGGGCGATTTCTTGTCCCGCTGGGTAATCAACGCTGCCGGACTGTTTTCTGATTTTGTGATGCACCAGGCTGGCGTTCGACCTGAATTTAAAATCAGACCACGCAAGGGTGAATATTTCGTTTTTGATCGGGCTGATGTTGAAATTGACAATGTGCTCTTTCCGGTGCCCTCCGATAAAGGCAAAGGCATTTTGGTAACCACAACGGTGCACGGCAATACCATCCTCGGGCCGAATGCTGAAATTATTGATGACAAAGAAAATTCATCAACCACCATTTCCGGTATGGAAGAGATTTGGGCAGGGGCAAATAAATTGATTCCATCTCTTACAAAAAAGCATGTGATTGCTACTTTTGCGGGCTTACGCCCAATGGGTAACGCACCTTGTAAAACGCCGGGTGTGAATTATAATGCCGACTACATTATTGAAATCCCCGAAGAGGTACGAGGTTTTGTCAACCTGGGCGGTATCGAATCGCCAGGTTTAGCATCCTCACCCGCGATTGCCAAGGAAGTTGTTGACTTGCTGAAGGACGCTGGGGAAGAAATGAAGGTGAAGAAGGATTACGATCCAATCCGGCCAGCACGGCCACGTTTCCGTGAAATGTCACAAAAGGATCGAAAATTGCTTGTGGACATGGACCCGAGGTATGGGCGGGTGATTTGCCGTTGTGAAAATGTTACTGAAGGCGAAATTATCGCAGAGATCCATGCGCCAATTCCGGCAATAACCTATGATGCCATCAAACGCCGAACATGGCTTGGCACAGGCCGCTGCCAGGGCGGATTCGATACCCCTCGCGTTGTTGAAATATTAGCCAGGGAATTGGGTGTCTCACCTTTAAAGATAACAAAACGTGGTGAGGGATCGGAATTCTTATTTAGACCGACAAAAAAGGTGGAGAACTGATATGTTGAAGAAAGATACCTATGATGTTGTGATCATTGGCAGTGGTCCTGGCGGTTTAGCGGCGGCCGTTGCGGCAAAGAAAGCAGGCGCAGAAGACGTGCTCGTAATCGAGCGCGATATGGAATTGGGCGGTATTTTGCTGCAGTGCATCCATAATGGTTTCGGTACTGAGATATTCAAAGAGGACCTCCCCGGCCCAAGTTACGCCCAGCGCTACATTGATGAAAGTATTGAACTTGGCGTCGAGACCTTGCTTGACACCATTGTGCTCGAGGTGACCCCCGGGAGAAAACTTTTTGTTTCAAGCAAGCAGCACGGCTTTTTTGAAATCAATGCCAGGGCGCTCGTTTTGGCAATGGGCTGCCGGGAACGCACACGGGCGATGATTCAAATCCCCGGCATGCGCCCAGCAGGTGTTTACACAGCCGGTACCGCACAGCGCTTTGTTAATATTGAAGGCAAAATGCCTGGTGAGAAGGTTGTTATTCTCGGTTCGGGTGATATTGGCATGATCATGGCGCGTCGTCTCACCTTTGAAGGTGCAAAGGTCGAGCGTGTTTTGGAAATCCTGCCCTTCTTATCCGGTTTAAACCGTAACTATGTGCAGTGCCTGCAGGATTTTGACATTCCACTCTTGTTCAAACATACGGTGAAGTTTATTCACGGCAAAAATCGTGTTGAGGCTGTTGAAACCGTTGCTGTTGACGATAAATGGAATTTCATTCCAGGTTCAGAAGAAATTATTCCCTGTGATACGCTTTTGCTTTCCGTTGGTTTAATACCTGAAAATGAGCTTTCACGCCAGGCAGGGGTTGAACTCGACCCCTTGACGGGCGGTCCATATGTGGATGAAAGCCGACAAACAAACGTTCCTGGCATATTTGCTGCAGGCAACGTGGTGCACGTCTATGACCTGGCAGACTGGGTGACTCTTGCAGGGTATGAAGCCGGAAAAGGCGCAGCAAAATTTGCAATGGCATTGCGAGCCAGTGAGGAAGCGCATATTCCTGTACTTGCTGGCAACAACGTCCATCATGTTGTACCTCAAACGATCAACAAACGCAGTCTTGAAGATGAAGAGATTGAACTTCAGTTCCGGGTTCGTACGCCTGTTGAAGACCGCGTCATGATCGAGGTGCATGATGGGAAGAACCAGATTGCCCGCAAATCAGCACGGTATGCACGCCCAGGTGAAATGAATACCATCACCCTGAAACCGAAAAACTTTGCTGATGTTGAAAAAGCATCCAGCATCACGGTTGATGTTAATCCACGATAGGAGTTGATAAAAATGGTGGAAAAAAGAAGACTAATTTGTATTAGCTGTCCCGTAGGCTGTGAACTTGATGTCACGCTTGACGATGGCAAAATTATTGAAGTGGAAGGGAATTCCTGCAAGCTGGGTTTGGATTACGCTGAGCAGGAAATCTTTGATCCCCGACGCATGGTAGCCTCAACGGTTAGAGTCAAGAATGGTTTTCATCCGCTGGTGCCGGTTTACACGGAAAAACCGATCCCCAAGCCAAGAATATTTGAGGTTTTAGCTGAGCTGCAAGATATTGAACTCGAAGCACCAGTGGCGGTCAATGATGTTGTGATCGAGAACGTCCTTGATACGGGCATCAATGTCATCGCCAGCCGGGATATGCCAAAGGTATAAGGCATTCAGCGCTCCGATCAGAAGCTGCCAGGCTGCATTTTGACTTCGATTTATTGGTGTGAACGCAGCTGAAGAGGAAGTATTCTCAGGTTGCTTAACTTAATTGGGACATAATTAAATTATGAAAAATTAACCTTTAAAGAAAAATGTCAAAGGCTTCCTTTAACATTTATCCTCCAATTGCTTTACATATTTATAAAATCGGTTAGTTGTATCTTACGAAGCAGTCCCAGACCACCCCGCGGCCCCAAGCCCTCTCCGCCCACCTCAAAGCCCATTTTGCCAATCCTCAGCCGCGCCCACCCTGGCCACCTGACCAGGGTCGTAACCGCCCAAAGGGGGCTAGCAAGCCGACTGCTTTTTCTCTATACTAATAATGGTTCGTCCAGCGCAGGCCGGCAAAGCCGCGCTGGACAGACACCAACATTTTCTCATGCTAAAAGGCGGTGGTTCCCCCTAAATCCCACCGCTTCATCTCTTCTCCTCAGAGACGCCTCTCCTCACCGGGGCGTCTCTTCGTTTCTCAAGCCATCCCGCTCCTTCTCCCCTCTCCCCGGTTGACACCCGCGGGCCAGTATTATAAAATCACAGCATAACGATCCTTTTGGCCCCGTGACTTTTTGGGCCGCACTCCGGTAAATCAAGGAGGAACTATCGATTCATTCGCCCAATAGTAAAGATGGATTGAAACGGCCGGAGGCCGAACCAGGTATTACCCTTTATCCTTTTCCCTCAAAACCCAACCCGGTCCGCTCAGTTCATCGCCCGATCCATTCTTTGGAGATCTTATTGGTCTTGGGAAGTTTATCCATCCAAACTCAATTGTTTTACGTCTTAAGGAGACATCATGAAGGACTTGTTTAAAATCACAACCCGCACCATCGTTGCCATCGGCATCGGCGCAGCGCTCTTTACGCTGCTGTTCATGTATGTGAAGATCCCCTCCCCCGTGCCGGAGACCAGCTTCCAAACCGCCTACGGCCTGAGCGCGTTCATGGCCACCCTCTTCGGCCCGATCGCCGGCGCCCTGATCTCGTTCATCGGCCACGCCCTCAGCGACGCCGTCCAATACGGTTCCCCCTGGTGGTCCTGGGTGATTGCCAGCGGCGTTTCCGGCTTCATCTTCGGTTTCGCTTTCAAGCGCACTAAGGTTGAAGAAGGCGAATTCAGCGGCAAGGACATCCTGACCTTCAACCTGATCCAGGTCATCGGCAATGCGATCGCCTGGGTCGTGATTGCCCCCCTGCTGGATATCCTGATCTATGCCGAACCGGCCAGCCTGGTCTTCACTCAGGGCATCACCGCTGCGGTGATGAACGCCGTCAGCGCTGGTGTGATCGGCACTCTGCTCCTGGTCGCATATTCGGCCACCCGCACCCAAAAAGGCTCCCTCAAGAAAGCCTAGTCCATTGGCGCTGCATTAGCAATTCGAGATGGCTGTCATTTCTGGTCGGCAGCCATCTTCCATTTAATTCATCCCGCGCCAGTTCCGGCGCGATCGGGATTCTTAGGTACAATATCCTTCACGCCTCAACCCACGGTTAACCCTGATGACCCAAACGCCAATCATTGAATTTTCTGATTTTTCATTCCAATATTACAGCCAGGCAGAACCCACCCTGCATGACATCAACCTGAAGATCTACCCCGGCGAAAAGATCCTGATCGTCGGCCCCAGCGGCAGCGGCAAGAGCACTCTCGGCCACTGCATCAACGGGCTGATCCCCTTCGCCTACAAAGGTGAGATCACCGGCAGTCTGAAGATCAACGGGCGGGACACCCAGGAGATGAACATTTTCGAACTCTCGAAGCTGGTCGGCACCGTCCTGCAGGATTCCGATGCGCAGTTTGTGGGGCTTTCCACCGGCGAGGATATCGCCTTCGCCCTGGAGAACGACAGGATCCCTTTTGATGCGATGCACGAACGGGTCCGCAAGGTCGCCGGCATGGTGGATATGGACCACCTGCTCGCCTCCTCTCCTTTTGAACTCTCCGGCGGCCAAAAACAGCGCACCTCGCTGGCGGGCGTGATGGTGGACGATGTCGAGATCCTGCTCTTTGATGAACCGCTGGCCAACCTGGACCCGGCAACGGGCAAAACCGCGATTGAGATCATTGAGGACATCCACCAAAACTCCCAAAAGACCGTGCTGATCATCGAGCACCGGCTGGAAGATGTGCTCCACCAGCATGTGGACCGGATCCTGGTCGTCCGGGATGGCCGGATCATCGCCGATAAGGACGCTCACGCCCTGGTCTCCTCCAACATCCTGGTCGAGACGGGCATCCGCGAGCCGCTCTATGTGACCGCCCTCAAATATGCCGGCGTGCAGGTCACCTGCGATCTCCAGCCCGGTTATATCACCACCCTCAAGATGGAGCTGGAGAAGGACGCCCTGGTGAGCTGGTATGAAAGCGTCCAGCATCCCGCCGAGAAGCCCGCGGCGCCCTCGATCCTCTCGATTGAAAACCTGAATTTTTCCTACGATGGCATTCGGCCGATCCTCGAAGACATCTGGATTGATATCCGGGAAGGGGAAATGGTCTCGCTGGTGGGCAAGAACGGCGCGGGAAAATCCACGCTCTCCAAGCTGCTCTGCGGCTTTGAAAAACCCGACAGCGGCATCATCCGCTATTACGGTGAAGACATCGCCGATAAGACGATTAAGGAGCGCGCCGAGTTCATCGGTGTGGTTCTGCAGAACCCCAACCAGATGATCTCCAAGCCGCTGATCTTTGATGAGGTTGCCCTGGGGCTGCGCTTCCGGGAGGTGCCAGAGGACGAAATCCAGGAGCAGGTCAAAAAAGTATTGGAGGTCTGTGGCCTTTCGCCCTTCATCGAATGGCCGATCTCCGCGCTCAGCTATGGGCAGAAAAAGCGAGTGACCATTGCCTCGATCCTTGCATTGGGGCCGAAAATCCTGATCCTCGATGAACCCACCGCCGGGCAGGACTTCCGCCACTACACCGAGATCATGGAATTCCTGCTGGAATTGAACAAAATGGGCGTCACCATTATCCTGATCACCCACGATATGCACCTGATGCTCGAATATACCCCGCGGGCGATCGTGCTGGCCGACGGCCGGATTGTCGCCGACACGGCGGCCTCCGTCGTGCTGACGGACCACGACGTGATCCAAAAAGCCAACCTGAAAGAAACCTCACTCTTCAACCTGGCGCAGATGGTCGGCATCCCGGATGGCACAGGGTTCGTGCAAGGCTTCATCGACTATGAAAGAAAGCTGAGGGACCGGTGAACGCCAAGACCAAGCTTTTCTCCTACGGGGTCATCGATACCCCCATCCACCGGCTCTCCGGGCTGACCAAGCTGATCTGCTTTCTCTTTCTGTCCTTCGCCGTGATGTATTCCTACGACATCCGGGTGATCCTGGCGATCATGCTCTTTTCCGCTTACCTGATGGTCCTTTCCAAGATCAAATTCTCTCAGATCCGGGGGATGGTAATCTATGTGCTGATCTTCGTGCTGACCAATGCGATCATCTCCTTCCTCTTTTCCCCGGAGATGGGCGTGGAGATTTACGGCACCCGCCATGTGATCGCCCCGCTCCCCGGCAGGTTCGATCTCACCCAGGAACAGCTGCTCTACTCAGTCACCAAACTGGTCAAGTACACCTCGGTGATCCCGCTGGGCATCATCTTCCTGGCAACGACCAACCCCAGCGAATTTGCCTCGTCGCTCAGCCGGGTGGGCGTGCCCTATAAGGCTTCCTACGCGGTCGCGCTCACCCTGCGCTACTTCCCCGATGTCCAGCGCGACTACCGCGATATCAGCCTGAGCCAACAGGCCCGCGGCCTCGACCTTTCCCGCAAAGCCAAACTTGCAAGCCGCTTCAAGAATTCCCTGCTGATCATCATCCCCCTGATTTTTTCCTCGCTGGACCGGATCGAGCTGATCAGCAACGCAATGGACCTGCGCGGCTTCGGCAAAAGCCGAACCCGCACCTGGTATTCCGCCCGCAAGTTCACAGGCCAGGATTGGTTCGCGATCACCCTCTCGGCGCTGATCTTCTTCGGCTCGATCAGTGTCTCGGTCTTTATCAATCACAGCCGATTCTATAACCCATTCCTTTAGGAGGCCCCCCATGAAACCCATCCTCGTTTACCAAACGGACTTTACCTATGCCGAAGGCGCAGTCTGCGCGATGTATGGCGTGGTCAAGAGCGTTGACCGCGAGCTGGAGATCATTGATGGCACCCATGAGATTCCCAAATTCGACACCTGGAGCGCTTCCTACCGGCTCTATCAATCCATGTCCTTCTGGCCCAAGGGGACGATCTTCGTCTCCGTGGTGGACCCCGGTGTGGGGACTCCGCGCAAGGCCTGCGTGGCCCAGACCGCCGATGGCTACTTTGTGGTCACGCCCGACAACGGCTCGCTGACCCACCTCAAAGCCTGGGTCGGCATCACGGCCATCCGGGAAATCGATGAGGAGGTCAACCGCCTGAAAGGCAAAGGCACCGAGGACGTCAAGGTCTTCCACGGGCGGGACCTGTTCTCCTACTGCGCGGCCAAATTCGCCAGCGGCCTGATCAACTTTGAGGGCGTCGGCCCGGAATATCCGGTCGAGGAGATCGTGATGCACCCCCTGCACGAGCCGGAGATCGGCGAAGGCATCGTCCACGGGATCTTTGAGATCAACGACCCGAACTTTGGCAATGACTGGACCAACATCCCCACCAGGGACTTCCTGAGCGCCGGGTTTGCCTATGGCGACACGCCGCTGCTCACCGTTCAGCATCACGGCGAAGAGGTCTTCTCCCGACGGGTGCTCTTCCACCAGTCTTTTGGGTATGCCCAGAAGGGCGATGTGGTGATCTATAACAACGAGTTGATGCGGATCTCAATCGCCGTCAACCAGGGCAGCTTCACCGAGGAATACCAGATCGGTTACGGCCCCGAGTGGACGCTCACGATCAGTAAATAAGAGCCAAAGCCCCTCCGCGCTAGAGGGGCTTTTTCGTAGGTCTCATATCCAGCGTGACGCCAAACCGTCACGTGCGCGGCGCGTAACCTACATTTATCATCCGAGTTCGCCTATCACCGGTAGAGGCGGACCTCCGTGCCCGCCCTATCGTATGTAGGGTGCGCTCCGGCTGTGAGCGCACTAAAAAGGATAAGGTGATCCGGTTGAGTGGTGTGTACAAAGAAGTGCACACCCTACTATTATGACTCCTAATATAAAGGCCGCCCACAGGGGGATACCCTACACAATTAATAATATCTTCTAGCTGACACCAAACCGTCACATGCGCTGCGCGTAACCTACCCAGCCTCTTCCCCCGTGTGCACCCGTACCTGAGTGAGCAACCCCGCCGCTACCAGGTTCAGCCCAACGGCCGCCAAACAGGACGCCCAAAAGCCAATCCCGAACAGGCTGGGGCCGACCAGATCCCCCAGCATCCGGCCGATCGAGAACCCAGCCAGGGTGGCGGAGAGCATCGTCGCCCGGGCGGAAGGCATCACTTCGCTCATCATCGTCAGCGCGCTGACAATCAAAATTTCGAAAGTGATATAGAAAAAGCCCAGCCCGCCCATCGCCAGCCCAAGCGACTCACCCGTAAAAGGCAGAATCGCCGCAGCCAGGGTGTTCAGGCCCAGGAAGATCCAGATCATCTTACGCTTGCCCACGGCGTCCAGCCAGAGACCGCTAAAGGCCTCGCCGCCCAGCTCCGAAACGCCGATCACAATCGAAGCCGCCGTAAGTGCGTTGAAGTCCAGGCCAAAACCATCCTCAATCCACAGGCCAAAGACCAGGTTGACCAATTCATTGGCAAAAGTGAATAGCACACCGGTGAGCAGCCCAGCCAGCGCCGGCCAGGCCGTCATGATCCGACCCAGGTTGCGCCAGATGGTATTCTCAGCGGACTTTGAAATTGTCTCTCTGGAAACTGAGACCAGAACCACAATGAAAAGAACCACGCCAATCAGGGTCAGGACGATGAAGGGCGTGACCCAGGAGAAGGATTCAATCAGGCGCCGTACGATCGGGATACCGCCGATGAAAGCCAGCGCCCAACTCAATTCCGTGATCGCCAACACCCGACCGCGCCGGGCATAAGGCACCTGGTCACCCAGATAAGCGCTAACCGAAGGGATAAATACCCCATTTCCCAGGGAGACCAGGCTGGTGCCAAGGACAAAAGTCAAAAGAGAAGGATACAGCCCCACCAGGCCGCTGCCAGCCGTGAACAGACCAATGCCCAACAAAAATCCCGTCTTACGATCATGTGTGTCTGCCACCGTCGCCAGGAAAGGGCTAAAAACGCCTAAAAAGGACCGGATGGAGAAGGCCAAAGCCAGCGAAGTCGGCTCGACGCCCAACCCGCGGGCAAATACCGGCAGGAAGGGGTAGACCATCCGGTAACTGGTATTGATGGCCGTCCGGGTGAGCGTGAAGAGGAAAATATCAAATTTCAGTTTCAAGGGTTTAACAGACATATCCGGCAATTATACACGGATCAGTCCGGATTAAAACTGGACAAGTAATATCAAAATCTGTAAAATTAAACTAAACTGAAACATTGGAAGAACTGCGGCAAGGGTCTCTGCCGCGCGAATTTGATCGTTCAAATAAGTGAATACAAGGAGTTAGCCATGGCAAAGATTATTGACGTTGAGGGTATTGGTTCAGTTTATGCGCAGAAGCTTGTCAAAGCCGGCATTACCACCACCGACAAACTGATGAAAAAAGGCGCCACCCCGAAAGGACGCCAGGAAATTGAAGAGATGACCGGCATCAGCCACAGCCTGGTGCTCGAATGGGTCAACCATGTGGACCTCTACCGGATCAAAGGCGTTGCCCAGGAATATGCCGACCTCCTGGAAGAAGCCGGCGTGGACACCGTCCCCGAACTGGCCCAGCGCAATGCCGCCAATCTGCACGCCAAAATGGCTGAAGTGAACGCCGCCAAAAAGCTCGTCCGCCAGCTCCCCAGCCAGAAACAGGTCGAGAGTTGGGTCAGCCAGGCCAAGGAACTGCCCCGCGTCGTCAAATATTGAGCCTGACACCGTCAATAACGGTACAATAATCCAACAGCCCTGTTCCCAAACAGCGCAGGGGTGTTGGATATTTTAATTTAGTGGGATAATGAGGTTTGGCCCTGCCTCAATCAAAACAACCTGATTCACCGTCCAGAATGCCCATGAAACTTACGCTAAAAAAAAGCCCTACCGTTATCAATTTACTGTTTATACTCTCCCTGATATTCTCTGCCTGCGCCAGTCCGGCCCCGACCCAAACCCCGTCGCCCACCCGCGCGGCCGAGATCCCCTCCCAGCCCACCAGCACGCCCACCGAGGCACCGCCCGTGCAGCTTTCGCTGACCCTGGCAAGCCCTCTCCCGGCTGGCCTGGTGGATGACGCCGCCCTGGATGATTTCGCCCTTTCAACGGGACCGGCAGCCGACCTCTGGTTCGGCCCCGCCGGGGATGCCCCAGACGGCGAGCTGATCCTGACCAGCACCTGGGTCTATGCCCTGGCCGCGCCCTTCCCAACCCTGCTTGACGAGATCACCCTGGCCGATCTGCAAACCTTTTGGGCGGGCGGTGAAGCCCCCGCGCTGGCGGAAGTCCCCTTCCTCAGCCTGCCCGTGCCGGTCGAATCCGCGCTGACCAAGGAATGGGGAGAGCCTGATCCATCCCGCATCCTGGTCACCGATTCCCAACCGGAGGCCGACCGGCTTTGGGAAGCCAATGCCTGGGCGATCGTGCCCTTTGACACGCTGGAGCCAAAGCTCAAGGTGATCGCCATTGATGGGTACAATCCGCTGAACAAGGATTTTGATCCAGGCGCAGCCCCCCTGGTGCTGACCTACCAATTGATCGCCCAAACCGAAGCAGGCCGGACTCTTGGCGCCGCCAACCTGGCAGCCCTGCAAAATGCAATTGTGCCGACCAACCGTGACCCGGAAAAGATGACGACGCTGGTGATGACCGGGGTGACGGCCCTGGTGCGCGCCACAGCCGACAAGATGGAAAAAAATGGCGTGCTCTATCCCGGTGAGAAGATCAGGGACTGGCTGACCACGGCCGACCTGACCCACATCAGCAACGAGGTCTCCTTCTATGAGGACTGCCCCACACCCGACCCGAACTCAGGGATGCTCTTTTTCTGCAGCAGCCCGGATTATATCGAGCTGTTTGATGATATCGGGGCGGACATCATCGAACTGACCGGCAATCACAACAACGATTCCGCTTATGTCTGGGGGGTGGACGTGGTGCCGTTCTCGCTCCAGATGTACACCGAGCATGGCATGTCCTACTTCGGCGGCGGGCTGGATCTGCAGGATGCCCTGACGCCCCTGACCCTGACCGACCACGGCAACAAACTGGCCTTCATCGGCTGCAACGCCTCCGGCCCGGATTATGCCTGGGCCACGGATGAGCACGGCGGCTCCGCACCCTGCGGCGATTACGAGTGGATGGCGGATGAGATCAGCCGGCTGAGGGCAGAGGGTTACCTGCCAATCGCCACCTTCCAGTATTTCGAGGATTACTATAACTACGCCAGCGAACACCACACCCGGGATTTCGGGATGATGGCCGATGCCGGGGCGGTGATCGTCAATGGCAGCCAGGCCCACCTCGCCAAGGGAATGACCTTCCGGGCGGACGCCTTCGTCCAATATGGCCTCGGGAACCTTTTCTTTGACCAGATGGGCATTATTGACCAATATGGCAAGCAAATCCTGGAGACCCGGTGGGAGATCATCCAACGCCACACCTTTTACGACGGCCAATACCTCAGCACCGAACTGCTGACGGCGATGCTTGAAGATTATGCCCAGCCGCGGCCGATGACCGCGCCGGAGCGGGCGACCTTCCTGAAAAGTCTTTTTGCGGCGAGCGGTTGGGAAACACGGTAGAATTTAAATAACCTTTCGAATCTTATTCCGAGGGTGTTACCATGGTTTCAATTGCTGAATATTCCCCAGAGGGGAAATACACCATCAAAGTGGTCAGCGAACGCTCAGGCGTCCGGCCGGTTACGCTGCGCGCCTGGGAAAGGCGCTATGACTTCCTGGAGCCGGGGCGGCTGGATAACAACTACCGGCTATACTCGGAGCGGGATATCCAGGTGGTCCGCTGGATCACCCACCGCCTGGATGACGGCCTCTCGATCAGCGCCGCCGTGCGGGAATATAAAGGGCTGCGGGCCAAAGGCATCTGGCCGGTAGCGCTGCCCACCGTCCTGGCCCCTGAGCCAACCGAAACACCCCAATATTCCCCTGCCCGCTATGCAGAACTGCTCTATGAGGCCTTCACCTCGCACAACGAGACCCACGCCAGGGAAATCCTCGACAGCGTCCAGAGCATGGTTGACCTCAACACGATCCTGTTTAAGATCTTCCAGCCCTGTCTCTATGAGATCGGTGAGGCCTGGTATCGGGGGGAGATCCGGATCGCCACCGAGCATTTCGCGTCATCCTTCATCCGGGGTGTGTTGATGAACCTGCTGCAGGCCTTCCCGATCTATAGCACTGCCCCCACCCTGCTGATCGGCTGCGCGCCGGAGGAATTTCACGAGATCGCCCCGCTGATGCTTTCCGTCCTGCTCCGCCGCGAGGGCTACCAGGTGGAGTTCCTGGGGCCGGACCTGCCCGTGGATGATCTGGTGCTCTATGCGGAGGATACCGCCGCGGATATGGTGATCCTCTCCGCCGGGTTCGAGCACACCGCCCGCCCGCTCTTCAAAATGCAGGCCCAGCTGGAGAAGCTGCCCAAAAAGCCCAGGCTGGGCTTTGGCGGCCGGTATTTCAATGAGAATGATGCTGCCCGCGAGCAGCTGGACGGCATCTTCCTCGGCCAAAGCCTGGACAAGGCCATCCAGCGCGTGCATGATTTGATGGATTAAGTTTTGAGGGGAAATTTTCGTAACCCACCTTGACC
>WOYY01000037.1:17786-22517 GCA_011620555.1 Anaerolineaceae bacterium
TTTGTTGTCGTAATCTTTCCGTAGCGGCGGCCCTCCGTGGCCGCCAGGTTCCATCTCGTTCTTTTCTCTTTCATATGCGCTGCCCAGCATGTGACCTGCATACCCTATTCAGCCATTGCGATGAAGCCGAGGCGGAGGACAGCGTGCCCGGAGCAGAGCGGAGTGGTAAACAATCTTCTTCCACTCGAGATAAAACCGTGTTGACCGGCGCGTCTCAGCGCCGGACAATCGCGTCCGTCATCCGGACCACGCGGGCCATCACGGCCACATCATGCACCCGGACGATATCCGCGCCCCGGTCAATGCTGATCGCGACGGCTGCCGCGGTCCCCTCCACCCGCTCCTCCGGCGGCAGGTCCAGCGTATAACCGATGAAGGATTTGCGGGAAGGCCCCACCAGCAGGGGATAGCCCAGGGCCTTGATCTCATCCATCCGGTCCAGCAGCTCCAGGTTTTGGCTCACGGTCTTGCCAAAGCCGATCCCCGGGTCGAGGATGATCTGCGCATCCGGGATCCCCGCGGCATGTGCGAGCGACACGCTGTACAAAAGTTCCTTGCAAATATCGCCGATCAGATCGTCATAATCCACGCCGATGAAACGGCCGCCCAGCCGGGCTTCCACCGCCGCGCTGCCGGGCTTGAGCCGGTTGTGCATCAGAACGACCGGTGCGCTGTGCCGGGCAGCCACCTGCGCCAGGTCCGGGTCCGCCCGGAAGCCCCAGATATCGTTCACCCAATCCGCGCCCTGCTCCAGAGCCCGCCGTGCCACCTCAGATTTATAGGTATCGACCGAAATGCAAACGTTCGGAAAAGCTTCCCGCAAAGCCGCAATGACCGGCAGCACTCGTTCGATCTCCTCCGCCTCGCCCACCGCGTCCGCGCCCGGCCGGGTGCTCTCGCCGCCCACGTCCAGAATATCTGCGCCGTGCGCCAGGAAGTCCTCAGCCTGTTTCAAGGCCTGGCCCACCGCATTTTCGCGGCCAAGCAGGCCATCACCTGAAAAGCTGTCGGGGGTGGCATTCAAAATGCCCATGATGTAAGTGCGTTCTCCCCAGGGGAACAGCTTTGGAGTCGGCGAAATCATCGAACCTCCCTTTTCAAATTATTGAGGTTAGGGTGTTATCTCGGCAATGACGGGTTGCGCTTCGGCCAGGAGTTCCACCCGGTCAATTGGGCCGGCCATGCTGTAAAGCCTGATCTCAAAATCAAGCTCGCCGCCCGCCGCCAGCTCGAGGGTGCTGTCCCAGCGCCGCACGGCTACAATATGCCCCGCCGCGTCAAAAGCCGTGGCGCTGATCCAGACATAGTCCGCGTCCGCCTGGTCCGCCGAGAGCGACACCGTTCCAGTCACCACCGCCGAGAGGCCGTCTTCGCTCAGGTCCAGAGCCCGTTCTTCCAGAGTCAGATCGAGATAACGCTGGTCATCCGGCATCACCGGCAGCGAGAAATCCAGCTCGACCGAGGCAGTCCGGTCGGCCGGCAGGGGCGGCTGGAAATAGGCGATCAGGGGCTGAGAAGCGCCTGCGGGCAGCAGGTTGAGCGGTGTGATGGCCGTTTCCTGCCGGGCGGTTTCACCCTCGCCCAACGTGATCACGCCGGAGACGTTTTCCAGCGCGCTGTCTTGATCATTCTCCACCAGGGCAAAGCACCACAACCCGCCGGTGGCGTCCAGATAACAATCCGGCGGCGCCTGTGTGGCTTCCTCCTCCGCGGTCGGCGCGGCTGTGGCCTGAGCCGCATTCGAGGTGGACGTCGCCGCCGGGGGCGGGGTGGGCGTGATCGGGATTAACAGCTGCATCCCCACGGTCATCGCCCGCGGGTCCACATCCGGGTTGGCCGTCATCACCTCTGCCGGGCTGAGGCCATAGCGAAAAGCAATGCTGTACATATCATCGTTGAGCTGCACTTCGTAATAGACGTCCGTTGGGGTGGGTGTGATGGTCGGCGAGGGCGTCGGGCTGACGTAATCCGTTGGCAGCGGTGTCAGCGTCGGCGTATCCGAGGGATAGGGCCGCAAAGTGCCCTCCGGCGTGCCGGTCGCGGTGACCTGAGGCGGCTGGGAGACAGCCCCCGGCGCGCAGGCGGTGGCCAGCAAGCCGGCGAACATAAGCGTAAAAAGGGTGTTTTTCCATGCTGTACGCATGCTGGCATTATACCAGCGAAGGTTCAGGGGGGAATAGAGCGGCCGCTCCCCCTCCGAAGGGTGTTAGAAAAACGTTAGATCGCCCGCCCGAGGCTTGCCACCAGCCATCAAGGAGGCTATAATCTGGAGAGATTAGTTAAGGAAGTCAACATGCCAACCTATACCTACCAATGTGAAAACTGCGGAATCCGTTTTGACCAATATCAGAAATTTACGGATGACGCGCTCGTCATCTGCCCGGAATGCGGTGAACCTGCTTTGCGCAAGGTTTACCAGCCGGTGGGTATTGTGTTTAAGGGCAAGGGCTTTTACGCCACCGATAACCGCTCTCCCTCCGGCCAGACCTATTCCTCCGAGAACCACGATCACGGCAAGAAGGATTCAGGCGAATCCAAGGCTGAGAACAAATCGGAGAGCAAAAGCAATTCATCCTCTGCCAAAGAGGATTGACCACCTCCCGGACAAACAACAAGCTGCCAAATTCGGCAGCTTTTTTGTTGCTTGATCCCAGTTATCGGGAGGGCGGGGCCCTAAACCGCCAAAAAGAATAGGCGTCCTCTCCCAAGTATTTTTACCTAGCTTGCCTTATTCCTTTGGTGGGTTGGCCCCAACCGGGCTTAGCCCACCCTTGTACAGTTTTACTACCCTATCCTTGTAAGATGATCTCATTGAAGGACGATTCAAGGGTGTGCTCCGTTTGCGAGCGCACCGATAGGAGGATGTCCGCTGGTTAATGGGTGCGCACAAAAAAGTGCGCACTATCTCACTCACCAACGATCTCACTTTTGCCATTCAGAAAAACCAACCCCCTGCCAGTTTGCGCTATAATCCTAGTACCATCCAATTCCTTAAAACGAGTACAAAATTATGAAACAACTGCTTCAAAACATGAAAACCGGCGAACCCCAGGTCACCGAGGTCCCTGCCCCCCAATGCCAGCCGGGCGCGGCCCTGGTCCGGACCGCCGCGTCGCTGGTCTCCTCCGGCACAGAGCGGATGATCGTGACCTTCGCCAAACAGGGGCTGCTGGGCAAAGCCCAGTCCCGGCCGGACCTGGTGCGACAGCTGATCAACAAAGCCCAGCGCGAAGGCCTGCTGACCACCTTTGAAGCCGCCCTGAACAAGCTCGATCAGCCGATGGCCCTGGGATATTCCTCCGCGGGCACAATCATTGAGGTCGGCGAGGGGCTGCAGGGCTTCAAAGCCGGCGACCGGGTGGCCTGCGCGGGCGGCGGCCATGCCGTGCACGCCGAGTTTGCCTCGATCCCGCAAAATTTGATGGTCGCGATCCCGGAGGGTGTGGATTTTGAACAGGCCGCCTTCACCACCGTTGGCGCGGTCGCCCTGCAAGGCTTCCGCCTGGCTGAGGTGCAGGTCGGCTCCAAAGTGGCCGTGATCGGTCTCGGCCTGCTGGGCCTGATCGCGACGGGAATCGCTTCGGCCGCCGGCTGCGACGTTTTGGGCATTGACCTCGACCCCCAGCGGGTGGCCCTGGCCAAAACCATGGGCGCCGGTGCGGCCGTCACCAGGGACGCCGCCGAGGAAGCCGCCAGCGCCTTTTCACATGGCCGCGGAGTGGACGCTGTCCTGATCTGCGCGGACGCCGACACCAATGACCCCATCAACCTGGCCGGCGCCATCGCCCGCGACCGCGCCAAAGTGGTCGCGGTTGGCGCAGTGGGGCTGGATATCCCCCGCAGCGCCTATTACGCCAAGGAACTGGATGTGGTGATCTCGCGTTCCTACGGCCCCGGCCGTTACGACCCCAATTTTGAAGAAAAAGGTCAGGACTATCCCATCGGACAGGTCCGCTGGACCGAAACCCGCAACATGGAAGCCTTCCTGGACCTGCTGGCGCAGGGCAGGCTGGACGTCTCCCCTCTGATCACCCACCGCATCCCAATTGACGAGGGTCAGCAGGCCTACGAACTGCTCGCCGGCTCGGACCCCTACCTGGGCGTCCTGCTCACCTATGGCACCGCCGCCAAACCGAAAAATAACCGGGTGGTCAATACCCAGGCCCCGCCGGTCCGGATGCAGCCTGGCGAGGTTTTGGCCTTGGGCGTGCTGGGCGCCGGGAACTATGCGCTCTCCACCTTCCTGCCCGCGATCAAAAAAGTAGGCGGGGTTGCGCCGATCGGAATCGTCTCCGCCAGCGGCGTCAGCGCGCAGCATGCCGCCCGGCAATACGGCTTTGGCTTCTCCGCCAGCGACCCGGCTGACCTGCTGGAAGACCCGGTCATCAACCTGCTCGCCATCCTCACCCGCCACAACCTGCACACCCCGCAGGTGCTGGAGGCCTTTGCAGCAGGCAAACACGTCTATTGCGAAAAACCGCTGGCGATCGATAAGAGACAGCTGAGCCAGATCGGCAAAGCCCTCCAGAAAGGCGGGCAGCCGCTGCTGATGCTGGGCTTCAACCGGCGTTTTGCCCCCCTGGCCGTCAAGCTCAAGGCTTTTGTGGACCGCCGCCAGGAGCCGCTCTATGCGCATTTCCGCGTCAACGCCAACCTGATCCCCGCGGACCACTGGATCAACGATCCCGAGGTGGGCGGCGGGCGGATCATCGGCGAAGGCTGCCACTTCAT
>WOYY01000019.1 GCA_011620555.1 Anaerolineaceae bacterium
AGTGCCCCCACGGGAATTCGAATCCCGGTTTTGGCCTTGAGAGGGCCACGTCCTAGGCCGCTAGACGATGGGGGCGTGCAAAAAATTCTAACACAGACCCCAATCAGCGTCAATCAATTGCTAAGCCGCTGCCTCCCCAAAATTTCCCCACCAAAAAAACACCGCTGGCTGCAGCCAGCGGTGTTGATCTTTCAGAGCAATTCAGATTATCCGCAGCCATCACAGCCGCAATCGCCGCTGCCGCAGGCGCTGCAGGCGCTGGCAACCTCGCCTTGCTGGACCTCGGTCTCGGTGGCGGGGCGCAGGTCGTCAATCCGGGCCCTGAAGACCAGGTCTTTGCCGGCCAGGGGGTGGTTGAGGTTCAGTTTCACGACCTCATCGGTGATCGCGATGGCGATCCCGGTGAAGACATGGCCTTCCCCATCCTGCATCCGCATCGGGCGGCCGAGTTCAATATTGAAATCCTCGGGGAAGCTGGTCAGCGGGACCTCGATCTCAAGTTCGGGGTCATAGGGTCCATAAGCGTCCTTCGCCTCAACATGGACTTCCTTCTCATCGCCGATCGCCATGCCTTCGATCTGGTCTTCCAGGCCGGGGATGATATTGCCATGGCCAAAGAGGAACTGGATGGGGCCGGAGTCAACCTCTTGGCCTTCCACTTCCAGGTGGTAATCCAGGGTAACGACGACATCTTTGTCGACGGTCAATGTTTTAATTTCTGCCATTATCTCACTCCTAAATCCGGGCTGGGCCAGTAAAGTGGTGCCCGGTCGCTCGGGGGTAATTTTAAATTCGCTTCATTATACTTCATCGATGGAAAGATGCCAGGCCAAACCTGAATCAGGATTTGATCGGGCCAAGGTGCTCGACCGCCAGTTCTCGGAAGGCATCCTCTTCGGCCGGATCGGTGAAGGCTGTTTTGGGGATGAAGATATATTCCGCGCGATTGGTCCGCGAGAAGAACATGAAGTAGCCTTCCAGCTCCTCGATATAGCCCAGGCCTTCCCAGGTGTATTTGGTTGTGGTCTCACCCTTGCTCACGCTGATCCCCGCTTTGCCGACCCGCCAGTGGATCTCTTCAAGGTCTATGGCCGCTTTTTGGGCGGTCCGTTTCAGGTTGATCGGGGTGTAGATCAGGAAGAAAACGAACATCGCCGGGGGGAGCAGGTAAAGCAGCAGCCGCTCGGATGATACGGTCACCCAGCCCAGCCCCACGGCAAGGAGGGTCCCCACCGAAACCAGCCCCATCAGGATGATGAGGATGACCGTTGGTTTATTGAAAGTCGCTGCCTGGCTGACAGTGCGGTAATCGTCGTAGTCAGGTTTGAAGGTCAGGGATAAACGGGTCATAAGGAATTGCCTTTACTCCAGTCGAAGGATGGTTTTGATTATAACGGACAATACCGGTGAGGTATAATCGGTTTAATTGCACTCGGCCATAAAAGGAAGAAAAAATGAAGATCAGCCCTCTTGCCGGAAAGCCGGCCCCGAGCTATTTGCTGGTTGACGTTCCCAAATTGATCGCCGCTTATTATACCGAGCACCCCGACCCAGGCGAGATCTCCCAGCAGGTGCGCTTCGGGACCTCCGGCCACCGGGGGACCTCACTGGATGGCTCTTTCAATGAGGACCATATCCTGGCGACCGCCCAGGCGATTGTGGACTACCGGCAGGCCCAGGGCACCCGCGGACCGCTCTATATCGGGATGGATACCCATGCCCTTTCGGAGCCGGCGCTGCGCACCGCCGTGGAGGTCTTTGCAGGCAATGGGGTTGAGATCGTTTTGCAGGAGGGGCTGGATTACACCCCGACCCCCGTGATCTCACGGGCGATCCTGACCTTTAACCGGGATCATACCGGCGTTGAGGCGGATGGCGTGGTGATCACGCCCTCCCACAACCCGCCCAGCAACGGGGGTTTCAAATACAATCCGCCCAACGGCGGCCCGGCGGACACCGCCGCCACCCGCACCATCCAGGACCGGGCCAACCAGATCCTGCGGGAAGGCCTGAAAGCTGTCAAACGGGTCCAATGGGAAAAGGCGCTCCGGGGGGAAACCACCCATTTTGAAGACTATATCCAGCCTTATATCGCCGACCTGAAAAACGTGGTCGATCTGGCGGCGATTGCCTCCTCGAAGCTCAAGATCGGGGTGGACCCGCTGGGCGGCGCGGGCGTGCATTACTGGGAACCGCTTGCGGAGATGTATGGTCTGGACCTGGAGGTCGTGAACCCCGCGGTGGACCCCACCTTCCGCTTTATGACCGTGGACTTTGACGGCAAGATCCGGATGGACTGCTCTTCGCCCTACGCGATGGCTTCCCTGATCGGCCTCAAGGATCAATTTGACCTTGCCTTTGGCAACGACCCGGATTACGATCGCCACGGGATTGTGACGCCGGAAGGCGGCTTGATGAACCCCAACCACTTCCTGGCTGTGGCGGTCTGGTATCTCTTCAGCCGGCGGCAGAGCTGGCAGCCCACAGCCACGGTCGGCAAGACTGTGGTCACCAGCGCCATGCTGGACCGGGTGGCCAGGTCTTTGGGCCGAGGCGTGACGGAGACGCCGGTCGGCTTCAAGTGGTTCGTCCCCGGCCTGTTGAGCGGGTCGCTGGGCTTCGGCGGAGAGGAAAGCGCGGGGGCCTCCTTCCTGCGCACCGATGGCACCACCTGGACCACCGATAAGGACGGCATCATCATGGACCTGCTGGCCTGCGAGATCCTCGCCAAGACGGGGGCTGACCCGGCGATCCACTATGAGGATCTGGAGGCCCAATTCGGCAAATCCTATTATCGGCGGTTGGAAGCGCCGGCCACCCTGGACCAGCGCTCGGTCTTCAAGAAGCTGACCCCGGAAATGGTCAGGACGGACAGCCTGGCGGGCGAAGCGATCAAAGCCAAGCTGACCCGGGCGCCCGGGAATGATGCGCCGATTGGCGGCTTGAAGGTGGTGGCTGAAAGTGGCTGGGTGGCCGTCCGGCCCTCCGGCACCGAGGATATCTACAAGATCTACGCCGAAAGCTTTAAGGGCGAGGATCATTTGGAGAAAGTGCTCAAAGAGGGCCAGGAGATCGTTCAGGACCTTTTTGAAAATGAGCTTTGAACTTTAAAAGGGAAAGACGAACAGGCCACCGATTGAGTGACCTGTTTTGCTTTAGTGGATGGCCAATCTAATGGGTATCTAAAAACGACTCAACTTAATCATCACAGGAGATGGGATGGAAATTATCAATGGGGTCGAAATTATCGTCAACCAGTTCCTGCAAGGCCTGGGGACCTGGCTGAAATGGCCGATGCTTGCAATCACGGCGATCGGTTATGAACAGTTCTTTGTCCTGCTGCTGCCGGCGATCTACTGGTCCATGGACCAGATGGTCGGGCTGCGGATGGGGATGGTGCTGCTTTTGGGGACCAACCTGAACACCTTTTTCAAGTTCCTGTTCCACAACCCCCGGCCATTCTGGATCAGCGATCAGGTGATCGCCTATTCGCATGAATCCTCGTTCGGCCTGCCTTCGGGGCACGCCCAGATCGCGGCTTCCGTCTGGGGCTGGCTGGCGGTTGAGGTCAGGAAGCGCTGGTTCACCATCACGGCGATTGTGCTGATCTTCCTGATCGGCGTCTCACGGCTCTACCTGGGTGTGCACTTCCTGACTGATGTGCTGCTGGGCTGGCTCCTGGGCGGGCTGCTGGTCTGGCTGTTCTCCCTGTTCAGCAAGCCCGTTGGCCGTTGGCTGGCGAAGCAATCGCTGGGGATGCAGTTGGTCTGGATCGTGGTTAGCACTGCGGCCCTGCTGGGGCTGATCCTGCTGGCCAGCACCGCTTCGGCGAATTGGGTGCTCCGGCCCGAATGGGCTGAACGGGCCGGCGAGGTGGATCCCTTCAGCCTGAAGGGCGCGCTGACCACTACCGGGACCTGGTTTGGGATGCTGGTGGGCTATGTCATTCAGACGGCAACCAAGGGCCACTTTTTGGCGGCCAAGGGCGAATGGCGGCGTTTGGCGCGGTTGGGGGTTGGATTGGTGGGCGTTGGAGCGTTCTACCTGGGCCTGGGGGCGATCTTCCCGGATAATGGCGACCTGCTCAGTTTTGCCCTGCGCTTCCTGCGCTACACCCTGATCGGCCTCTGGGTGGCCTGGCTGGGGCCGCTGGTCTTTGAAAAACTGGGCTGGTTGGAATTCGAAAAGACAGCTTCCTCCGATTAATGGGCAGGGGCCGTTGCGCCCGCGGCCTGGAAAATATGAAAGGCACAGCATGAGAACCCTATCACTCGGTAAAAATGGCCCCCAAGTCAGTGCGATCTGTCTGGGTTCCGCCTATTTTGGCACCCGGATTGACCGGGACAGGGCTTTTGAGGTCATGGATGCTTACTTTGAACAGGGCGGCCGTTTCATTGACACGGCCAACTCCTATGCCGGCTGGATGCCGGAGGGGCTGGGCGGCGATTCGGAGCGCACCATCGGGGCCTGGATGAAATCACGGGGTGTGCGGGATGAGATCTTCATCGCGACCAAGGTGGGCTTTGGTTACCGGGGAGTCCCCCAGGGGACCTCGGTTGAGTTGATCCGGCAGGAGTGCGACAAGAGCCTGCGGAACCTGGACGTGGACCGGATTGACCTCTATTATGCTCATGTCGATGACCGCAGGACGCCGCAGGAAGAAACGCTACGCGCTTTTGACGGGCTGGTGAAGGCCGGGAAGGTGCGGCTGATCGGCGCCAGCAACTACGCGGCCTGGCGGATGGAGAGCGCTTACCAGGTGAGCCAAACGGAGGGCTTGGCCCCATTCGCGGCACTGCAGAACCATCACACTTATTTGCAGCCCCGGCCGGAAGTGGACTGGGGGGATAATGTGGTGATGAACAAGGAACACTTCGATTTCGCCCGCAACCGGGATGTCCGCTTGTTCGCCTACTATTCCCTGCTCAAGGGAACTTATGCCCGGGAGGATCGGCCTTTGTGGGCCTCTTATGAGACGGAGGCCAACCAGCAGCGTCTGGCGAGGTTGAAAGCGGTCGCCGGCGATCTGGGTGTGACCCTCCACCAGGCCGTGCTGGCCTGGATGCTCAACCGGGACCCGGCGGTGCTGCCGATCACCACAGCCAGCAAGAAGGAGCACCTGCTGGAGAACCTGGGCGCGGCGGATGTGACTATCGCGCCGGAACAGATGGATTTCCTCAATTTCACGGATATTGTCACCCGCTGAGGGAATTTGAGCGATGGATGGCATTGAGCGGTTGGTTCTGCCAGCCGCTTTTTTATTTCAGGGGGTCAGGAATTGGCGGTAAAAGGCTTCAATCGCGGGCAGGGTGACCTGGATATCGGCCTGGGCTTGGAGGATGGCCCGGTTGGCTTCGGCTGCCTTTTCCCGCTCCCCTGGCGAACGCAGGGCCGCGAGGATGCCCTCGGCCACCGCGGCGGGATCTCGGGGGTCCACCAGGGCGCCGTTGAGGCCGGGGGTGATCCATTCCTCCAGCGATACGATCCGCCCAGCCACAGGGTAACAGCCGCAAGCCAGCGCTTCCATCAGCGAGTTGGGGATGCCGTCGTGGCTGGAGGGCGAGACGAAGACCTGGCAGCGTTTGAAGAGGCCGAAGAGCTGGGCCTGGGTCAGCTTTGGCAGCAGGAAGGTTCGGTCGGCGACGTCCCATTCTGCAATCCAATTTAACGCCTGCTTTTCCCCGGCCATCGCGGGGCAGATGAAAATGGTTTCGGGGGCCTCCGCCAGGACTTTGGGGATGGCCGCGAAGAATACGTCCTGATGGACCGAGTCCGGCCGGATGCCGCGCGGGTTGACCACCCAACGAGCAGCCGCGGGGAGGTTGAAGGGGGTGGGGTCGAAGGCTTCAGGGGAAATGGCGTCGATGGCCGCCAGATCCAGACCGCCGGAGCCGGGGACTTTCAGCGTTGGCGCATCGGGGCGCAGGCCCCATTCATGGGCCAGGCGGATGTCCCGCAGGGTGTCGGAGGTCAGGCCGTCTGCCCTTTGCAGGCAGCGGCGGGTGAGGGAGCGCATCCGGGGCGAGCGCTGGGCGTGGAGTGTGAGGTCATTCCCCCAGGTGGCCACGATGAAGGGGAGCCCCTGCGGGGTGTGGCTGCCCAGCATCCCTTCATAGGGGATTCGGAGGGCGTGCACCAGGTCGGGCCGGACCTGCGCCAAAAAGGCGCGATAGGCTTTGGCGTGCCGCCGGACAGTGAGGGGGCCGATCAGGTTCCGCGCTTTGCGGTAGAGCGGGGCCAGCCCGCGGGCCGTTTTCCTGAGCCGGGAGGCGAGACTGGGCGGTCCGCCAGCAGCGCCCTGGACCGCGCCACCGGGGTTGAAGCGGCTGAGCGCCAGCGGCAGCACGGTGAACTGGTTCACGCCGGGGATCGGATCAAAATAATAGGTGGAGACGAGGCTGACCTCACAGCCCAGCTGCAGGAGGCGGGTGATCCAGCTGCGGGCGGTGGGGCTGCGGCCATCGGCGATGATTGTGATCCTGGCGTTCATCTCAGGCTCCGGTTGAGCGCCTGGACAAAGACCTTCACCATCTGCTCCAGGTTGATCTCCTCCGCCACGATCCGGTAGCTCTCCGCGCCCATCCGGCGCAGACGGGCCAGGTCCCCAAGGGCTTCATCAAGGGCCGCGGTCAGCGCGGCAAGGTCGTTGGGCGCGATCTGCCAGCCGTTGCCGGGGCGGACGAGGTCCGCCTGGGTGCCGTCCGCTTCGGCGGCGATCACGGGCAGGCCGTAACTCATCGCCTGCTGGATCGCCAGACCGCCCGTGCCGGGCAGGACGAAGAGGTCGGCCGCGCGAAACTGCGCTTCGAGCGCCTCGCCATAGAGCGCGCCGGTGAACTGCGCGGCGGGGTAAATTTCGGCGGCCAGGCTTTGCAGCCGTTCCCGGTCGGGGCCGTCGCCCACGATCACTAATTCCGGCTGGGCCTCCAGCGGCGGGCGGGCGGCGCAGGCTCGGAGCAGGTTGGCGAGGTTCTTGCGCTCCTGCAGGCGGCCCACAAAGAGAATGCGCGGCGGCTGCCCGGCCGGCAAAACCGGCCTTTCGGGCAGGGGGTGGGCCGGGGCCGGCGTGACCGCATTGGCGGCGATGAAGATCTGGTTCGGGGGGAAGCCCAGGTCGGCATATTCCGCCGCGCCTTTTTGGCTGTAGGTGATGAGGGTGTCGAATTGGTTCAGGAGCGCCAGCCGGCGGTTTTGGCGCAGGTCCGCCAGAGCGCCGCTGAGGGGCGGGGCGCCGAGGCCCCAGCCGATCACCGGGCGGCGCCGGGCTTTCATCCAGCGGATAGCCGCGGGTGTGCTCAGATAGCGGGGGTTGGCCTCCACGATCAGGACATCCGGCTCCCAGGCGGCCAGCCAGCGTCGCAATCCGGGTTGGATGCAGAGATACCGCGGACCGCTGAAGAGGTGGCGGTTCTTGCCCTGCACCAGCTGGGCGTATTCGAGATGCTGGGCGGTTTTAATCATCTCGACCGGGCGGGGTTCCCCGGCAAAGACGCTCAGGCCGTCCCTGCAGGCCTGCCCGAGGGCCTCAAAGACGGGCGCCCGGTAAACCGGCAGCACCCGCTGGACCAGCCCGACCTTGCCTGGGAAGGTTTCCATCAGTCCACCAGCGTTTTCAGGTAAGCTTCAACCATCGCATCAAGGCCCAGGGCGGCTTCGGCGCGCTGGCGGGCAGCAAGGCGGTAGGCGGGGTTCTCCTGGAGGATCCGGGCGCAGGCCGCGGCCAGGGGCGGGATCACGGGGTCTTCCAGGCGCCAGTAATCGGCGCCATAGGGGACGACCTCGCCTGCGCCGTCCCGGACAAGTTCGGCGAGCGCGCCGGTGTCATAGGCGACCACGGGCAGCCCGCAGGCCAGCGCTTCGATCACGCTGTTGGGGCAAGCGGCGTTCAGGTCCGCGCTGAAGAGCACGTGAGCGGCGCGGTCGAGCGCGGGGATCGCATCCCGCGGGACGACGCCCTGCCAGATGATCGGCAGATCGGGGGCCAGGGACTGGGCGCGCGAGCGAATCTCCGCGCTGACATCGCCCACCACCATCAGTTCGACTGGCAATTTGCGGTCCGTTTGGACGGCGGAAGCCATCCGGACGGCGGTTTCCAGCCCGCGGGCATAGCCGCCCGTGAGATGGCCTTCCACCAGCAGGATTCGGCAGCGGTCAGCGGGCCGGTCGCCGGGGCCATCCGGTGAATACCTTTGCAGATCAACGCCATTGTGAGTCACCTGGGTGGGCTTGTTCAGGGGGCCGTATTCGCGGTCCCACCAGGACTGGCTGAAGGCGCTCTGGTAGACGATCCGGTCCGCCAGGCGGCGGCGGATGAATGCCAGCAGGGCATTGTTGGCTGAGGCGCGCCAGGCCGCCCGCAGGGGCGTTTTTTCCACTTTGTGCAGCCAATTCATGCCGTTCAGGCGCTGGACGATCCTTGCGCCGCGGCCTTTGGCGCGCCGGAGGGCGCGGAGGTGGCGCGTGCCGCCGATCACCAGCACGGCCGTGATCTCCGGGTCGTCGAGATTGAAAGTGTGGGGGATGCCGCGGGCGTCCAGCCCGTGGATGAATTTGGCTTCGAAGGAGACCATCCCGCCGAGACCGTCAAGCTTGGGGACCAGGCAGATTTTGGTCATGCCCGTTCACCCTCAGGGCGCGGGCGTTGGCCCACACAGCGGGCGGGCAACCCGGCCCAGATCTCATCTTCGCCAGTCGACTCCAGCAGCACGGCATTCGCCCCGACCACCGTGCCCCGGCCCACTTTGAGAATGCCCTCCCGGCAGAGCACTTTGCTGCCGGGTGAGAGGATCACGTCGTCGCCGATCTCGATCCCTTCAAATTTGGACTGCTCGCTGGGGAGGTAGATATCCGCCCGGCCGAGGGTCACGCCCTGGTAGATGTGCACGTTCGCGCCGATTTTGGCTTTGGAATGAACAACCACGCCGTGGCCGCCATGTTCCAGGATAAAACCGGGGCCAACCGGGACGGAAATGGGAATCTCGGTCCCCAGCAGTTTCAGCAGGTAATAGGCCAGCTTTTTGATCGGCCATTTCTGGCGGGCATAGACCAGGCGGGTGTAGAAATCCTGGCGGGCCATCACTCGCCTTTCCAAACGTCCAAGAGCGCGTCCACGATCTTCTCGGCGGCATGGCCGTCACCGTAGGGGTTGACCGAGCCGGCCATTTCGGCATAGGCCTCGGGGATATCCAGCAGGCGCTGGGCTTCGGCCACGATCCGCCCGGCGTCGGTGCCGACCAGTTTCAGGGTCCCGGCTTCCACGCCTTCCTGGCGTTCGGTGGTTTCCCGCAGCACCAGGGTGGGAATGCCGAAGGAGGGTGCTTCTTCCTGAATGCCGCCCGAATCGGTCAGGATCAGGGTGGCATGCTTCATTAAATGCACCAGCGGCAGGTAATCCAGCGGGGGCAGGAGGATGATATTGGGAATGCCGTCCAGTTCTTCATGGACCGGCCCTTGGATGTTGGGGTTGGGGTGGACGGGGTAAACCAGCGTGATCTTATCTTCATAGCGTCTGGCCAGTTCTTTGAGCGCCTGGCAGATCTCACGGATGGGCTGGCCGAAGTTTTCCCGCCGGTGGGCGGTCACCAGCACCAGGCGCCGGTCGCCGGTGCTCACACCCGCACGCGCCAGCAGGTCGGATGTGGCCTGGGGGATGGGCTGTTTGCTGATGTATTGCAGCGCGTCGATCGAGGTGTTGCCCGTGACCCGGATCAGATCAGCGGGGACGTTCTCCCGCAGCAGGTTCTGGCGGTTGTTTTCCGTGGGGGCAAAGTGCAGGTCCGCCACCACGCCCGCCAGACGGCGGTTGATCTCCTCAGGGAAGGGCTGCCATTTATCAAAGGTGCGCAGGCCGGCCTCCACATGGCCGACTTTGACCCGGTCATAGAAGCCGAGCACCGCTGCGGCCATCACGGTGGTGGTGTCGCCCTGAACCAGGAGCCAATCCGGCTGGAAATCCATCAGGACCGGGTGCAGATCGGTGAAGATCCGGGCGGTGAGTTCGGGCAGGCTCTGGTTTGGCCGCATCAGGTTCAGGTCCACATCGGGTGTGATCTGGAAGGCCTCCAGCACCTGATCGAGCATCTCCCGATGCTGGGCGGTGACGCAGACCCGGGGTTCGATCTGGTCGGGGAATTGCCGCAGCCGCTTGACCACGGGGGCCATTTTGACGGCTTCCGGTCGGGTGCCAAAAATTGTGATGACACGCAGTTTTGAATCCATGTGGCTATTATACAATAAGCAGGGGATTTGGCGGTTTAAGGGGATTCAATTTTGGCTTCGGTATGCTATACTTTTAAAAATACAGCCTCAGAAAGGATTGCTCTGCAAGGGTCCTTGGGAGGCCGGAAAAATATTTGGCATTGAGGATGGTTAGGAGCGGATGTCCAAGCAGTGTGATTTGATTCTAGGAGTCGCAGCATGACCTGGTCCCAGGTGGCTTGGGTCGTGATTGGTCTGGCAGCGGTTCTGCTGCTCGTGCTGACCTGGCTCGTCAAGCCGCGCCGCTATGCGCTGCGCCATTCCGCCTTTGCCCAGCGCCTTTCTCAATCCCGGACGGCCACCCTCGAACAGGGCCGCCGGCAGGAAGTGGTTTTGGGCCATGCGCTCTGGTCCCGGGTCTATCCCGGCCTGGGGCTTTCCGCCCTGGCGAGCTACACTGCCCTGCTGAATGCGGAAACCCTGGCGGACGGCCGCCAGACCGTCTCGGCCAGTGAGGGGATTCTGGTCACCTTTGCTCGGCAGATCATTCAGGGTCGCTATCAGGCCGGTTTTTCTGAGGAATTGCTGCAGGACAAGGTGCAGCCGGTAGTTTACGGACCCACCCCCTTTTCATTTAATGGAGGTCTGATGGCGGACCTCAAGATGCAGGATTATGGCACCCTGGTGATCCTGGGTGATTTCGGGCCGGAAGCGGCCATTTCCGTGAAAAATATCCACGACCAGCGGGGCGAAGCCTTTGCAGCCACCGGCTCAATGGCCTCGCAGGCCGCGCTTTTTGTCAATGTGGATGATCTCCTGCTGGGCGAAGAAGCTTATCTCGCCCCGGCGCTGCTGGACCCCAGCCCCCAGGCGCAGGCCGCCGCGCTGACGGAGGACCTGCTGCGGGTGGGTGTGATCCTGGCGCTGGTGATCGGCGCGACCCTGAAAGCGGTGGGTGTGCTGTGAAGAAAATCCTGTTTGGCGCAATCACCCTGATGGTCGGCTTGGTGGTCCTGGCCGGTTTCTTCTTCCAAGACCCGTTCGGCCCCGCCCTGACCCTGATCTACCAGTGGGGGCTGGTGCTGGTGGCGGTCGGTGGCCTGATCGGCCTGGGCACTCTGGCCGCCTTTCACATCCGGAATATCATCCAGCAGAAAAAGGGCTGGATCTCCAGCGCGGTCTTGCTTGCGGCTTTCCTGTTCTCCCTGATTGCCGGCTTTGTGCTCACGCCCCAAAATGCCTTCTATCGGGACCTGATCCTGAACGTGCAGGTGCCGGTGGAGACCAGTCTGCTCGCGATCCTGGCGGCTACGCTGCTCTATGCCAGTTTGCAGCTGATCCGCACCCGCGGCTGGACGCCGCTCTCGATCGCTTTTATGGCCTCGGCGGTCTTTTCCATGCTTTTCAACCTGGGTCTGATCCAGACCGCTTCCGGCACCCTGGGTGAACAGGTGCTGATGTTTTTCCGGCGGCTGCCCCTGGTGGGCGCGCGGGGTGTGCTGATCGGGATGGCCCTTGGCGGGCTGGTGATGGGCCTGCGCTTCCTGCTTTCAACTGACCATCCGGGAGGCGAGCGCTGATGGCCTACCTGATCTGCCCGGAATGCGGCGCGCATAACCCACTCGAAGAGGAACAATGCCGGATCTGCCAGGCCTCGCTCGTGGGCGTGGAGGCGGTGGATGAACCGCCAAGCCCGGAGGAACCGCTTGAAGACCAAAACCCCTTTGAAGCGGAGGAACACGACCTCTCCGATCTTTTGCAGGGGTTGAAGTTGGATGACGACTTTGAGATCGATCCGCAGGGCCTGCCGGAGATCCACTTAGACGATGGCGCGGGAGAGGGGGAGCAAGACCGGACGCCGGAATGGCTCGACGCCGTCCGCAAACGGGCGCAGGAAGAGGAGGATTCGGTCGGCGACCTGATCCGGCGGGTCGAATCCGCTCAGGAGTCGGTGGCCAGCGAAGGCAAGGGTCAGCATAACGACTTTGAATCCTGGCTCCAGAAACTGCGGGATGAGGCCCGGGACAAGGCCGCGGGCAGCGCCCCAAAACCGGAACCGCCCGGAGAACCGCCCGGAGAACCACCTGCAGGACTGCCCGGTGAACCCTCCGCAGAAACCCCCGAGACGCCTGAACCGGTTGAGCCTGTGTCCGAGCCGGAACCCGAACCGGCGGCGGATGAGCCAGGCGATTCGGACTGGCTCACTCGGATTCGCAAAGCGCATGGGATTATTGATCCTGAAGACGGCCCCAACGCGGCCAGCCGCAGCCTGCTTGATTGGCTGGTTGCCCTGGAGGATAACCCGCCTGAAGAGGAGGAAGAAGGCGGCCTTTCCGACGAAACCCAGCAGATCGCGACCGGCTTTGAGAAGCTGCCGATGGATATCACTCGGCAGATCCGCGTCGCCCTGGAACCCAAGCTGACCCCGCAGGCCCTGACCCTGAGCCGGGAGGAACGGGAGCAGGCGGACCTGCTCTCAACGCTCATCGCCGATGAAAAGGTGGCGCGCCCGATTGCCCAGCGGTCTTACAGGGTTGGCGTGCAGTGGATCAATCTGCTGTTCCTGCTGATCCTGGTGGCGGGCATCGGCCTCGCGCTCTTTAGCGGGGGGACAGCCAGCCTGGCCCAGCCGCAACCCTCCGCAGGCGGAACCGCCCTGGTGAACTGGGTGGCGGGGCTGCCCGCGGATGCGAGCCTGCTTTTGGTCTTTGATTACCAGCCTGCCTATGCCAGCGAGATGGCGCAGGTGGCGGCGCCCATCCTGACCGGCCTGGCGGAGCGGGGTGTGGAAATAGAGGTCGCTTCGTCCGCCGCCTCCGGCCCGCTTCTGGCGGATGCTCTTTTGGCCGGGATCGGGGATGGGCTGGCCTATACGGACCGGGGCTATTACCCGATGGCGAGTTACGGCGCTTATGGCCTGGCGACCGGCCTTGCCACCGGCGAAACTGCGCCGGGACTGCCGGAGCCAACCCTCGGCTTGCTCGCCGGGGACTATGACGGTCTGCTGATCCTTTCGGATAGTTTTGAAGGCGCGCAGACCTGGATCGAGCAGCTTTCCGCCCGGTCGCCGGAGACTCCTTTGGGGATTCTGGCGACGTCTCAGGCCGCGCCGCTTTTGCAGCCCTATTTTGACTCGGGGCAGGTCGTGGGTGGGGTGAGTGGTTACAGCGATGCCGTGGCCCTGGCCGGTGAGAGGGGCAATTCAGCCGAGGTCCTTCCCCGCTGGCGGGCCTACCAGGTGGGCGGGCTGATCCTGGTCGCCGCGCTGCTGCTGGGCGCGGTGTTCACGCCGGCTCCCCGGACCTCGCCCCGAAAGCGAGGCGGCCGATGACCAGCAGCGCCGTGATTTGGGGCGTGATCGGCTTTTTGCTGACGGTGATGATCCTCAGCTATCTGATTCGAGACAGCCTGTTCTTCCGGCTGGCGACCTACCTGCTGATCGGTCTGACCGCGGGCTATCTGGTGGTCCTGCTGGTGAACCGGGTGCTGCTGCCGCAGTTGATCTGGCCGATGGGGGCGGCGAGCTGGTCTCAGCGGCTTTGGCTGCTGATCCCGATTCTTTTGGCGGGGCTGCTGCTGGTCGGGCAGATCCCGCGGCTGGCCTTGCTCTCCAAGATCCCGCTGGCTTATCTGGCCGGGCTTTCCGCCGCGGTCGCAATCGGCGGAGCGGTCTTCGGGACGCTGGTTCCCCAGGGCCAGGCCGTGTTGGATACCTTTGACCCCTACCGGATTTACGCCGATCCACAGCTGGTTTGGATGCGGATTTTGGACGCCGGTGTGATGATCCTGGGCGTGGTGGGGACGTTGAGCTATTTCCACTTCGGGCAGCCGCTCCAAGAGACCAAACGCAAGCGCGCGGAAGATCGGCCGCAAATTTTGCAGGTCTTCAGCAAGATCGGCGAGGGGTTCCTCGGCATCACGCTGGGGGCGGTCTTCGCAGGCGTTTTCTCCACCGCGCTGCTGGCCTTGATTGACCGGATTGCGGTGATCGGTGGGATGCTTGGCCAATTCCTGGGAGGACTGTGATGGACTACACCCAACCTCCGCAGGTTGTTTTAGGCCTCGACCTGGGCGCCGTGACCACCCGCGCCTCGCTCTTTGGGTTGGAATCCGGCAAATATCGGCTGCTGGGGCAGGCCGCTGTCCCCACCAGTTTGGGCGCAGGCCGGCACCTGGGTGAAGGCGTGGGCGACGCTGTGCTGGCTTTGCAGGAAAGCACCGGGCGGAAACTGCTGAACGAAGACGGCAGCCTGATCCAGCCTTTCACCGCCACCGGCGACGGCCTGGACCGGATCGTTCTGGCCTCCGATGCCGGGCCGCGGCTCAGGACAGTGGTTCTGGGCATGAGCGAAGGCGGTTCCGTCGCGGCCGGCCGGGCCTGGGCAGCCTCGCTGCCGTTGGACTTGCAGGGCGCTTACGGCGTGCAGGACCTGGCCCGTACCCCGGACCTACTGGACCGGCTGGTGGCGGCCCGCCCCGAATTGATCCTGATCACCGGCGGCGAGGATGGCGGGAACAGTGAGACCGTCGCTGCCTGGATCGAAATGGTGCGGACGCTCTGCCTGCTGCTGCCGCAGGAAATCCGGCCGGAGCTGATCTTCGCCGGCAATCCCAGCCAGCACGAGGCCGTGCACCGCCGCCTGGAGCCGTATACCCGGGTGGCAATTGTGCCCAATCTGCAGCCCCTGGCGGGGACCTTGGACCTCGCACCGGCGCAGACCGCGGCGGACGAGATCATCTGCCGTCGCTGGCAGGCGAGCTTTGCCGGATGGCGGGACCTGATGCGGATCGCCGGCGGGCAGGCTGCCACGCTGGACCTGGGCCTGAACCGGATGCTGCGCTTCCTCAGCCGCACGTCCACACTCAGCCAGGAGGATCGCGGCGTGGCGGCGGTGGACCTGGGCGGCGGGCAAACCCGGCTGGCCCTGGGCTGGCAGGGCAAAGCGCTGCTGCTGGCTGAACCGGCCCGGCCGGAACCCTTTGATGGCTTCGACCCACAAAATTATGCGGAGATGCGCCGCTGGCTGGCGGAAGAATTGGACGATGCTGTCCTCCGGACCTATCTTTGGATCCGGGCGGTCCACCCGGCAGTGGTGCCGATTACGGCCGAAGAAAACGCGATCGAGCAGGCGCTGGGGCATGCGCATCTGCGCCGGGCGAGCCGGAAACTCGCGGCCCATTATCCCCAGGCGCCCATTGACGCGGAACAGGGCTTGACGGCCCATTTTGAACCGGTCATCGCCAGCGGCGAGCTGCTGACGGGTGCGCCTTACGCCGGCAAGCCCGTTTTGATGCTGCTGGACGGGCTTCAACCCGGCGGTGTGACGACTCTCGTGCTGGACCGTTATCACCTCCTGCCGCTGCTTGGCGCGGCCGCCCCGGGCCTGGCTGTGCTGCCCGTTCACCTCTTGGAAACGGACGCTTTCCAGAACCTGGGCACGGTGATTGTGCCCCGGAGCACAGCCCCGGCGGGCGAGCCGATCCTGACGGTGGCAGTACAAAAAGAGGACGGGGTCCATTTTGAGGTTGAGATCACTCAGGCAACGCTGAAGCGCGTGGTGATCCAGGTGAATGAACCAGCGGTGTTGGTCCTCAGGCCGGACCCTCGGACCGATGTGGGCTTTGGCGGGCCGGGGATCGGCGGCCGCCTCAAAGTGACCGGCGGCGCGCTGGGCGTCGTGATCGATGCCCGCGGGCGGCCCATCCCGCTTCCCGAAGACGAAGAAGCGCGGGTCGCTTTGATCCAGCGCTGGCAGTGGATGCTGGGAGGCTGAGATGGCAAAAATGGTCAAGGTTTTGCAGGCCTCTCCCCACACGATCATCCAGCGCATCCGGCGTTTGCCCCTGGCGGGCCGGGTGCTGGTCGCGATGGGCGACCCCGTCCGGCCCACTGACGTGATCGCTGAGGCGGTCTTGCCCGCCGGAGTGCTGACCCTGGATGTGGGGCGGGGGCTGGGCGTCTCCCCTCAGGAGGCGGATGCCTGCGCCCTGCGCCGGCCGGGCGAAAAGGTCAAAGCCGGCGACCTGTTGGCCCAATGCGAGGGGACCCTGACCCGGGCGGTGCGCGCCCCCGCGGATGGGACTCTGGTCGATTACAGCCGCGGGAAAGCGATCCTCTCGACCCAGGAGCTGAAGATCTCCGTCCAGGCTGGGATGCCGGGCGTGGTGGAGGATATTTTCCCGGAATTTGGCGCGAAGCTCCGGGTGGAAGGCGGCCTGGTGCAGGGGGAATGGGGCAATGACGGCTGTGCAGAGGGACCTTTGCAGGTGCTTGAAGGTCTGGATTTGGACGCTGAGAATGTTACCCTGGCGGCCGGCGAGATTCTGGCTCTGCCAGAGGTCACGGAACCCTCGGTTTTCGAGACTGTTCGGGCGGCGGACCTGGCCGGGTTGGTCACGTTTTGGCTGGCGCCGGCGTTATTGGCGCAGGCGGCGGCTTGCGCTTTCCCTGTGCTGGTTATTTCCGGCCTGGGCGCAGGTGCGGCGGACCCGCGGGCCTGGGATTGGCTTCAGGCCAGCCGGGGCAAGTTGAGCGGACTGAACGCAGGCGGGGGAGCTGACCCTGCAGAGCAGCGGCCGGAATTGATCGTTCCCGGCGAAGGCACAACGCCCGACAAGGGTGCTTCACCCGACAAGGGTGTTGCGCCCGTCGAAGCTTTGGGCTTGCAGGCAGCTTTGGCGCTTGGCCAGCGGGTGCGGATCCTGACCGGCGCAGCGGCGGGCCAGGTTGGGAAAGTGAGCCGGCTGGAGGAGCCTTTGATGTTTGAGAGCGGTTTTGCCTACTCCACGGCAACCATTGATCTGGCAGACGGCCGGCAGGTCCAGGTCCCGCAGCGGAACCTGGTCATTTTAGGCTGATCAATTCCCAGAATTTTTAGAGATAATGGGGAATCACTCCGCGGTGGGCGTGGGCACCGGCGTCTCGAGCAGGGACCCGAGCATCCAGCCGATCTCCCCCGTGGCCGTTTGCACCTGATACCAGAGCGAATTCCCGTTGAGATACTCGCCGATCAGGCTGACCGCGTCGCCGTCATAAACATAGGTGACGATCAGTGCAGAGGTGCTGGGTTCTTCCCGCACGACTGCGCCTCTTTCGGAGACGACAATCCCAACGATGACCGTCGGCGTTGGGCTTGGCGTAGGTGAGGCGGTGGCGCTGGGCCGAGGGGTTGGGCTTGGGCTGGTCGTGGGTTGGAGCGTCGCGGTTGGGGTGAGGGGCGTCTCGGCTGACCCTGTGGGTTCGAAGGCTTTCTCGGTCAGGGCCGGCGTGGCGGTGGGCGCTGGGGCGGCTGGCTGCGGCGCCCAGGGCAGGACGATCTGCCCGGCGGAAAGCAGCGCGGCGATCAGGAAGACCAGCGTGAGCGCCAGGGGGATCAGACCGAGCGCCCAACCAGAGAGCGCTTTCGGCGCGAAGCCGACCAAAACGAAGGTGAGTGTGGCGGCCACAATCGCCAGGCCCAGATGGACCAGGGCGGTCAGCAAGGAGCCAGGCCAAAAACCCACCGCCCCGGAGAATAGGCCGAAGCCGGCCACCGTCAGCGGCAGGAAAATTTCATAAGAGAGGATCGCCCCGGCCAGGCGGGGGAGCCGGTCCTGCCGGAGGAGGACCAGGCTGCAAAAGGCTGCGCCGCCGGCCACCGCGGCGAGGTTTGGCCAGTAGGGGGCGTTAAAGACGTCCAGCAGGAGCTGGGCAGGAGCCGTTTGCGGGGCAAGCCCACCCACCAGCAGCCCTGCGCCGAAGGAAAGGACGACCGGCGCGATCAGGCTGATCAGCGATTTCAGGGCGGGTCCGAGCTTGCGGCTGGCCGGCAGCAGGGCCAGGTTGAAGACTGGCGTATTGAAGGGGAACAGGGCCAGCGCCAGGATCAGGAGGACCGGCTCGTTGAAATAGAGCGCCGCAGCGCTGGCAGCCGCGCCCAGCAAGGCGAGCAGGAAGAATTCCAGGGTCGGCCCGGTCAGGTCGAGGAGGGAATCCAACAGGATTTCCCATTCCGCCAGGGACGCGGCCTGGGGCATCCGCCGGAGGTGCCGCTGGCGGGCAGGCGGCAGGTCGTGGATATTATCGGGTAGGTGTTCGCTGCTGGGCAGGCTCATGGACGCTCAATTCCCATAAGGTTTGGTTTCATGTTTGGTTTTGATAGCTTGTTTTCATTATAATACACGGCCTGCTGCTGCGGCCACGGTTGAAAGGGACCGATATTGAACTGGAATCGTCCGAATTTGATGAATAAGGTAAAATAGGGACAATGCTCAAGATTAAACGAAAACTCCATCTATTGATTTTGCTGGTCCTGGTGATGGCGAGCGTGCTCTCGGCCTGCGGGCCGCAGGCAACGCCGACGGAACCTGCTGGCTTTGAGACAATGGCCGCGACCGATGCCCAGCCGGCAGCGACCGCGACCGCCACACCCGGCATGCCGACGGTTTTGCTGACGGCCGGCCCGGAAGCTGACCCGGGAACCTCTTCCCGGCTGCAATCCACGCTGGAGAGTCTGGCGGCGGATTCGGGGCTGGCCTTGTCCCTCGTGCAAAGCCTGACCCCCGACCAGCTGACCGAGAATGTCAGAGTGGTGGTTGGCCTGGGGGCCGGGGTGGACCTGGCCGCGCTGGCTCCGACCGCGCCGGGCATTCAATTTGTCGCCATCGGCCAGCCCAATGCGGTGGCGGGAGCGAACCTGAGCGTGATTGGCAATCCTCTGCTGGAAGAGGAACGGCAGTCCTTCATGGGGGGGTACCTGGCTGCCCTGGTCACGACGGATTACAAGGCTGCCGGGCTGATCCCAACGGATACCGCCTACGCCAATGAAGCTCAGGATGCCTATCTGATTGGCGCGCGCTTCTTCTGCGGCCTCTGCAACCCGAAATACCCGCCTTATAACGTTTTCCCGCAATTGACGACTGTGCCCGCGGCCAGCGACCCGGCGACCCTGCAAAGCGCTGTTGATTCCCTGGTGAATCTGGGGACCGAAGTGGTCTATGTGCATGCCGCGCTGGTGAGACCGGAACTGCTGGAGATCCTCAGCAACGCTGGCCTTGAAGTGGTGGGCGGCGCAAGCCCGGATGTGGCCCGGAATAACTGGGTCGGGACGGTCGCGGTTGACCCTTCGCCGGCTCTGGCCGCCATCTGGGCGGATCTGCTGGCGGGGAGCCCAGGGCAGCAAGTGCCCGGTGCGATCCTCCTGCTGGACCGGGAGGCAGGCCTGGTTTCGGAAGGCCGGGTACGGTTGTTTGAAGAGATGAAGGCCGACCTGGAGGCCGACTTAGTATTGCCTGAGACTCAACATTAATATAATATTATAGGTAACTGGGAGGGCGTCAGTCGGTTGAATTTCCCCGGAAGGGTTCTGCAGTGGCCTGCCCCGGCTGTGAAATGCCTTCCCTTTTCAGCACTTTCACAAGTGTGAGCGCAAGGATTTTCAGGTCCAGCCAGAAGGTCCAATGATCCACATACCAGACATCCAGTTTGAACTTCTCCTGCCAGGTGATGGCATTGCGGCCATGGACCTGCGCCCAGCCGGTAATGCCAGGTAATACATCATGGCGACGGGCTTGTTCGGCGTTATAAAGCGGGAGATATTGGATCAAGAGCGGCCGAGGGCCGACGATGCTCATTTCGCCCCGGAGGACGTTGAACAACTCCGGCAGTTCATCCAGGCTGGTGGCCCTGAGGAACTTGCCGAGTTTGGTCAGGCGCCACTCATCCGGCAAGGGGGCGCCGTTGTGATCGGTGGCCTGACGCATGGTTCGGAATTTGAAGACCGTAAAGACCTCTCCCCGATAGCCCGGGCGGGGCTGGCGGAAGAGGATGGGGAAGCCCTGCCCAAGTGCGACCAGCAGACTCACCAGCAGCAATACCGGCGATAGCACGATCAGCGCTAGAGCTGCCAGCAGCAGATCGAACAAGCGTTTGACAAAGGGAGTTCCTTTAGGCAATAATTTAAAAATCATTATTAAATGAATTTTACCAAAATAAAGGTTAAAATTACCTCACTAAACAGGGTTTTACAAAAGGGTTGAGATCAGGAAAGGAACGAAGATGGATGAGCGAATTCTCATAATCGAAGATGATGAAGAAATTCTAAGGGTGCTCAAACGAGTTCTTACTTACGAAGGCTACATTGTTGATACCGCTCTGACCGGTCAGGCGGGGCTGACCCTGGCGCAGGAACAGGTCCCGGATCTGGTGGTTCTGGACTGGATGCTGCCGAAGATGGACGGCCTGGAGGTCTGTCGTCGTCTCCAAAAGCTTGGCAATCAACCCATCATGATGCTCACAGCTAAGGATACCACTCAGGACCGGGTTCAGGGGCTGGATGCCGGCGCGGACGATTATGTGGTAAAGCCTTTTGAAATCGAAGAATTATTGGCTCGGATCCGGGCTTTGCTGCGGCGGACGGCCGCAGACCGGGTGAAGGTCCTGGAATTTGCGGATCTGAAACTGGACAGCAGTTCCCGACAGGCGATCCGCGGGGACCGCGAGATTGAACTCACCGCCAAAGAATATGATCTCCTGGAGCTTTTTATGCGTCATCCCCGCCAGGTGATGACCCGGGAAGTGATCTTCGACCAGGTTTGGGATTACGATTTTGGGGGCGAGAGCAACGTTTTGGATGTTTATATTCGCTATCTCCGTCAAAAACTTGAGGAGCAGGGCGACCCCCGCCTGATCTATACGGTCAGGGGTGTGGGCTATGTAATGCGAGAGCCAGAAGAGTAAAACTTGGCATGTCGCTGCGACTTCGTCTGACATTGATATATACCGGCTTGCTGAGCGGTGTGGTGATCCTGCTCAGCATTGTCGTCTATACCATAGTCAGCGTTGTGATGATCAACGAGATGGACACAACGATCCAGCGATCTTCTGAAGAGATCATCGCCAACCTGCGGGCGGATTCACTGGGGGAAATGGGGATTGCGCCGGGCGCCTTGAACGTTTCCAGCGAGATCTATTTCCAGGTCTGGTCAAAATCCAATCAACTGGTGGCCTATTCTGAAAATGCCGCGGACTTCACCAGCGCGCTTGACCCGGCTTCTTTGTCCGCTGGCGAGCCTGTTTTCCAGAACACCTCGATTCAGGAAACGCCCCTGCGAGTTTTGACAATCCCCCTTGAGGTGGAAAACACCCCTTCGGGTTGGCTCCAGGTCGGGTATATCCAGACGGAATTGCGTTACACCCAGCACCTCTTGCAAATTGTTTTTATCATCTCAGCCGTCTTTACGATCGTGGTGGCCGGGATTATTGGCTGGCTGGTGACGGCCCAGGCGCTGGAACCTTTGGAGGTCATGGCTCAGGTGACCACGCAGATCACCGGCACCGATGACCTTTCTCAGCGGATTCCCCTTTCGCCAAACCGCAACGATGAGATCAGCGAGGTGGTCCTGACCTTCAACCAGACCCTGGTGCGCCTGGAGCGGCTTTTCACGACCCAGCGCCGGTTCCTGGCGGATGTCAGCCATGAGCTTCGCACACCGCTGACCGTGATTAAGGGCAACACGGGGCTGATGCGGATGATGAAGGAGTTTGACGAGGAGTCGCTCACCAGTATCGAATCGGAAGTGGACCGGCTGACCCGGTTGGTGGGGGACCTCCTGATGATGGCCCAGGCGGAGACCGGCCGGCTGCCATTGATGTTTGAACAAGTCGAACTGGATGAGTTGGTGTTTGAGGTCTTTGAGCAGATGAAGGTCCTCTCCGGCGGCCGGCACCAGATCCAGATTGAGGATATCCGCCCCGTCATGGTCACCGGAGATCGGGACCGGTTGAAACAGGTCTTCCTGAACCTGGGCAGCAACGCGATCAAGTTCACGGAAGAAGGCGGCAAGATCTGCCTCAACCTGTCGGTCAGTGGGAAATGGGTTGAAGTGGATGTGATCGATCAAGGCCCCGGAATTCCCAAAGATGAACTCCGCTATATTTTTGAGCGCTTTTACCGCGGCGATAAATCCCGGACACGGACCCGGACCGACAGCGGTTTTGGCCTGGGGCTGCCGATCGCATACTGGATCGTGCGCAACCACGGCGGACGGATTGATGTCGAGTCGACGGAGGGAGTCGGTACGACCTTTTCGGTCTGGCTGCCGATCTCTCAGGCTGATGTGCCCACCCGCCCGCTGGGGGACCATTTCGGGGAGTGATCGCTGTTTTCCAGCCTGGCCGAAAGGGGGGCGGGCCTAAACGGCTGTTGGCGGCTGGCGTAAAAGCTTAAAGAATTGCTGGATCGGCTTGTTGGCTTCCTGAAAAGATTATAATTCTGATACCAGGCTGCTGGGTCCGGAATTCAGCTTTTTTTGCTGAATTTATCT
>WOYY01000095.1 GCA_011620555.1 Anaerolineaceae bacterium
CCATTCGATCAAATCGGTGGATGTCCGTGATTGGGGAACTAAAATCAGCATTCGCACGTCTGTAAATAAGGCCGTATTCTGATTCATGGAGGAATTTATGACAGTCAGTGAGAGTTCTATTGAAGATAAACAAGTGGGCAAAGGCCAGTGGGTCTGGTTTGCCGATGTTTTGGTCCATCCCCGCCGAGTTTTCTCCGCAATCGCATCCAGCAAGGGGGGTGTGTGGCTCAAACCCATGCTTATCCTGACCGCATTGGTGATCCTGCTATCCCTGGTTGGCGGCCCGGCCCGCTCGCTCAACGCCCAGATGGGGTTAAATCAGCCGCCGGAGAATTTTCAATATTGGACTGAGGAACAGCAAAACCAGTTTTTTGAAGGTCAACAGGCCGTGCAGGGTCCATTGTTTATCTACATCCTGCCGCTGCTGGGGTCGTTGGTCAGCCTTTGGCTGGGCTGGTTTGTTCTGGGCAGCGTGCTGCACCTCCTGATGACTTTTCGAGGCTCGCGCCAACCCCAGGGCGCCTATTTGAATCTGGTGGCCTGGGCGGCTGTCCCGTTCATGCTCCGCTGTCTGGTACAGATCGTGGCGCTTCTGGCCACGCGCCAGGTGATTGATGATCCCGGGCTGTCCGGGTTTGTGACCGCGGGCAAGAGCGGCGGTCTGGACCTCCTGCGCAACCTCCTGGGTATGGTGGATGTGTACGCGCTGGGGTTTGCCGCGCTGGTGCTGATTGGTGTGCCCATCATCAGCGGCCTGAAAGGGGAGAGATCGTTCTGGGTCGCGGCTGTGGGTATACTGGTCTTTGTCCTTCTGGCCGCCCTGCCAGGTTTTATCATCGGCCAATTTGATGGGTTAGGCACGATCCAGCCGTTCTTCATGTTCTAGTTAGGATCGCCAAGGAAATCTGAATGTCCTTTATTCGCGCTGAAGGCTTATCGAAATATTACGAAATGGGTACGGTCACGGTGAAAGCCCTTGACCAGGTCGAGCTTGCGCTGGAGCAGGGCTCGCTTTCTGTGGTGATGGGTCCTTCCGGATCGGGGAAGAGCACGCTCCTGCATCTGCTGGGCGGGTTGGACCGTCCCACGCAGGGTGATATTTGCATTAACGGGCAGCATCTGAATGATATGGACGAGAACGACCTGGCTGTTTTCCGTCGAGAGACCGTCGGGTTCGTCTTCCAGGCTTTTAACCTGATTCAATCTTTCACGGCCCTGGAAAACATCGGTTTTCCGATGCGCTTTATGAACGTCCCCGCCAAGGAACGGCATGAAAAGGCGATGGCCGTGATGGAACGGGTGGGGATTGCCGACCGGGCGGCGCATAAACCGGCCGAACTTTCGGGCGGCCAGCAGCAGCGCGTGGCTATCGCCCGCGCGCTGGTCAATGACCCGACCCTGATCCTGGCGGATGAACCGACCGGCAACCTGGATACCGCCAGCGGATTATCCGTTATGGAAACCCTGGCGGAACTCAATCGCGACGGCCGGACGGTCATGGTGGTGACTCACGACCCCCGGATGAGTCAATTTACGGATGAGATCATTTATCTGCTGGATGGAAAAACAGTAAGCAGTGCGGCTTATCAGGATGCCATCCAAATGAGTTGAAAAGGAAAGAAATATGAAAAGGACCTTGATCGCTTTTATGCTGGTTTTGTCTTTGTTGGCCGTGTTCCCGGCTTCATCGGTCGCCGCCCAAGACGCGACGAAGCGGCCTGTGGTGACGATCGCCACGTATACCCCAAACAAGACCCCGGGGCGCGGGGAAAGTTTTAATCTTTCAGTGATCTTCCATAACAGCGGCCAACGACCTGCTTATAACCTGTTGATTGAATTCGTTTCCGGGGAGCTGTTCCCACGGGACAATGGCGGAACCCAATCGATCTATCAATTGGTCATGGGGGAATCCAAAGGTATCAACCAGGGGCTTACGGTTAGCCCGGACCTCTGGGGCGCGACCGTCGCTTCTGTGGTGGTCAACCTGGAGTACAGCGATGACGTAGGGAATACCTATACCGATTCCTTCACGATCACGATTGACCTGAAAGGCGTGGCCTACGCCGCTCCCAGCGCAACGCCTACACCCACGGCGGTCGTGCAGCCGCAACTGGTGATCACGTCTTATGAGACGGATGTGTCAATCCTGCAGCCGGGGTCCACGTTTGAATTGGGGCTTGATGTGACCAATCTGGGCAATGGCCCCGCCAAAGCGGTCTCGATGGTGCTTGGTGGGGGCAGTGTGGAGATGAACCCCGAAGGCACGCCGCAGCTAGGGATCTCGGGTGGGGAGGGCGAATTTGCGAACTTCGCCCCGCTGGATGCGTCGAATGTTGTGTATCTTGGCGATCTGGCGCCGGGGGTTTCACTTTCGGCATCCCAGAAGATCATCGTCAACGTCACCACTTCGCCCGGCGCGTATTCTCTTAAATATTCGTTCATTTACACCACCGAGTCCGGTGAGAAGGTGGTCGATAATCAGGTCATCACCCTGCTGATCTATCAGCTGCCGGTGATTGAGGTTGGTTTCTACCAGGACCCTGGGGTGATCTTCATGCAGCAGCCCAATAACCTGCCGCTGCAGATCATGAACCTGGGCAAGCAAAGCGTTGTCCTCGGCAATATGGAAGTGACGGCGGAGGGCGCGATCCTGGAAAACAATGTCGCGCTGGTCGGCCCGGTTGAGGCTGGCTTCTACTTCACCCTGGATAGCACCATTATTCCCGAAAGGGCTGGCCCGCTGGACTTGCAGATCAGGATCAATTACACGGATGATTTCAACCAGCCCCAGGTCTACGAAACGGTGCTGCCCATCGAAGTTGTGGAGGCCGTGATGGCGCCAGAGGGGATGGGTGTGCCTGGTGATTCGTTGGGGGAGGGGGGCGAAATACCCATCCCGGGCATGGAGTTACCGATGGACGGGAGCAGCAACCTGGGAAGTGTGGGCGAGGCAGAGACCTTCTGGCAAAAGATTGCGAGGGCCATCAAAGGTTTGTTCGGTTTGGATAGTGGTCAAAACGCTGTGGATCAAATTGAAATCCCGGGTGAGATGCCGGCTGTCGAGGATGTCCCCGTCAGCCCGCCTGTGAAAGGACCGTGATGAAACTCCGAGAACTCATCAGTCTTATCCTGCTCAACCTCAACCAGCGTAAAGGTCGAGTGCTGCTGACCGCCATTGGCGTGGTTATCGGCAGTGCATCGATCGTTATCCTGGTATCGCTGGCGCAGGGCCTGCAGCAGAACGCAAACGAACAATTTGGCAGCATTGCTGAGATGTCCCAGATCGCGGTGTATCCTGACTGGGAAGCGGTGATGCCGGTTTACGGCGGCGGTGGGATGATGGTTGAAGAGGTCGCTGAACCTGATCCGATCACGCTGGCGGCCATGGAAGAGATGGCGGCCATACCGGGCGTCAAAGAGGTGATCCCGCGTTCCTACTTGTTCGCCGGCGCCATGATGAAGTTCGGCAAACTTGAATCTTATGCCAATATCATCGGGTTAGGGACGGATGATTTATCCGTCCTCGGCTATCCGATGCTTTCCGGGACGACGGAACTGACAAAGGGCTCTGTGATTATTGGTGAGGAAGTGCTGCGGAATTTCTATAACCCCTCCCTGCGTCCGGGGCAGGAACCGCCCCCGCCGCCTGACCTGCAGGACCAGACTATCATAATGGAGATTTCCAAATGGGTCAGCGACGAAACGGGCGGTGGGATGGAGGTGAAGAAGAGCCTCAGGCTGAAGGTCGTTGGCATCATTGAATCCTCACAAAGCGAGGCGGATTACGCCGTCTTTATGCGCCTTGACCAGGTATCGGATATCAACGGCTGGGTCATGGGCCGGCGCTTCAATCCCAGACAGGACGGTTACGACATGGCTATGGTGATTGCCGAGGACCGGGACCATGTGCTGGAGATCGCCGACCAGATCAATAACATGGGTTTTATGGCCAATACGCCGCAGGAATTCATCCAGGGGGTCAACAGTTTCTTCGTCGTGCTGCAGGTCATCTTCGGCGGGGTGGGTGGGGTGGCTCTGCTGGTCGCGGCGATCGGCATTGCCAACACCATGACCATGGCGATCCTGGAGCGGACCCGCGAGATCGGTTTGATGAAGGCCGTCGGCGCGACGAACCGGGATGTGCTGAGCATCTTCCTGGGTGAGGCCGCTGGGATCGGCTTCATCGGGGGTGTCGGCGGGGTCCTGCTGGGGGTCCTGGCCGGCAAGCTGATCAACGTTTTGGGCAGCGTTTATATGGCGGGGCAGACGACTGCGAGCTATGGCAGTCCGGGTGTGGGTATTTCCGTGGTCACGCCTGCCTGGCTGATCCTGTTCGCCATCGCCTTCTCGACTCTGATCGGGCTGCTCTCCGGCCTCTACCCGGCCCTGAGCGCGGCCAACCTCGTCCCTGTGGAGGCGTTGAAGTACGAATAGCATGG
>WOYY01000078.1 GCA_011620555.1 Anaerolineaceae bacterium
AATTTATAAAATTTATAACGGCTGGTGGTTTTTGGGAAGGCCAACCGTCGAAGAAATTCGGATGGATTTACGGTCTCTGATGAGCCAAAGATCAGATTGGGTTTATAAACCCAAAGCGTGATCAGCTCAACAAAAAAACGCCTGGCGTTTGAAATATCAGCCAGGCGTTTTTATTATTTAACTGACCGTTTGCCCTCATCCTCGTTCCTTCCCCTGGGCCAGAGGAAAGATGCCAGTCCACGAAGGATAGCAGGCAGGAAGGGGGCTTCATGTTTTTGGTAAAGTGCGCTCCGATTGTGAGCGCGCCAAAATGTACTTCAAAAAGATGGGCTAGCGCTTCACCGCATTTTTCACCTGCCGCGCAGCCCAGGTGACCTGCGGTTTGATGTTAAGGCGGGCGCGGCGCTTGTAACGCGGAAACTCCTGCCAATTCCGCCGTTCTCAGGTATCATAGGGAGTACACTTAAAGTGGCTTATTTTCTCCTGCTGTCCCAACGGGCAGGGGAGTTTTTGATGGAGTGAAAGATGGAATTAGGCATTATCGGTTTACCCCAATCCGGCAAGACCACGCTCTTCAACGCGCTGACCCGCGGCGACGTACCTACCGGCATCAGCGGCGGCAAAATGGAAGTGCACACGGCCGTGATCGACGTGCCGGATGAGCGGGTGGACCGGTTGGCGGAGCTGTTCAAGTCCAAGAAGGTCGTCTATGCCAAGGTGACCTATGCGGACATCGCCGGGCTGGAGGGCAAGGCCGCGGAGGGCGGCATCTCCGGTCCACTGCTCAACACCCTGGGCCAGATGGACGGCTTTATCCATGTGGTGCGCCAGTTCGATCACCCGCTGGTGCCCCACCGGGATGGCAGCATCGACCCCCGCCGGGACCTGGAGAACATGGAAGCCGAATTGATTATCAATGACATGATCCTGGTGGAACGCAAGCTGCAGCGGTTGGAAGAGGAGCGCAAGCGGGGCGGTGTGGGACGGGATAAGGGCCTGGTGGCCCGCGAGACGGAACTTTTTGAACGGCTGCAAGCGCTGCTCTCTGAGGAGATCCCCCTGCGGAATGAGACCTTCACCGAAGATGAAGAAACCATGATGTCCAGCTACGGCTTCCTCAGCAAGAAATCCCAGCTGATTGTGGTGAACCATTCCGAGGGCCAGACCCCGATCGAGATCGAAACGCCTTTTGCGCGGACGAAGGCCGTCAGCATGCCCGCCAAGCTGGAAATGGATATCGCCCAGCTGCCCCCCGACGAGGCGGAGATCTTCCTGGCGGAATATGGGATCGAGGAACCCGGCCTCAACCGCTTCATCAAGCTCTCCTATGACCTGCTGGGGCTGCAATCCTTCTTCACCGCGGGCGACAAAGAGACCCACGCCTGGACGGTGGCCCGCGGGGCGACCGCGCCCGAGGCCGCCGGCGTGATCCATTCCGACATGCAGAAGGGTTTCATCCGCGCAGAAGTGGTCTCATATGAGGACCTGATGACCCTTGGCAGTTTCGCCGAGGCCCGCAATCAGGGCCGGCTGCGGGTGGAAGGCAAGAAGTACGTGATGGAAGATGGGGATGTGATCGAGATCCGGTTTAATATTTAGGCATCAAGGATAGGGAAAAATTAAAGGCCGCATGAGACAGATGCGGCCTTTTTACTGTCACGCGGCAAGCGTGACCTAGTTTGTTGATTTTTTCAGGGACAGCACAAAAGACAGGGTCAGGATCGTGACGAGATAGAGGCTCATCAGCAGGTTCGAGAAATTGAGCTGGAGCAGCGCCGCGCCGTTGATGAAGATCAGCGGCAAATGCCAGAGCCACCACGCCGCCAGGCTGAGGCCCTTATGGAAATCGAATGTCATCAAGATGCGGCCGATCAGCAGGCTCGCCGCCAGGTTAAAAATCAGCAGGAGGGGTTGCGTGATGATATTTAAAAGAAGAGGAGCGGGTTGGCTGCTGGCCCAAACAAAACCCCCAAGCATGGCCAGGGGGTAAAGTAAAGAGATGGCAAGCCAGGTTGAGCCGACTTTTGGATGGATCTGACCGGGCTGCCTGCCGGTATGGCCGTCGAGCCAAAGCAACCCTGCCACCGCCGGGACGAATCCTGCGAAGGCAGTGAGCAGGGCTGATAAGAGATGCGTTTCCCAAAGGGGATCCGCCGCCAGGGCGAGTCCACACCAGAGCAATGAAAGGAGTCCCCCCGCCCCCAGGGACCAATACGTTTTTTCTGAATGGGAGAAGACCATCTGACCGCTCACGCGACCCTTTCTGATTTACTGTTTGCTCCAATCGTTCAAATCCATTCTATAATGACTGTGTTAATGAATTTGGGATGGCGGCTTAAGGTTCATTAAATGCTTTGCTAAGTCTTTTCATCCATTCATCTTCTAACCTAATTCGTTGACGCGCCAATGCGCCAACGGTAGAATCCAGGACATCATGGCAGATTTACTCAATGAACTTAACCCCCAGCAACAACATGCCGTCGCCGCTCCCGCGGGACCGATCCTGGTTTTGGCTGGGCCGGGGTCCGGGAAGACCCGGGTGCTGACTTACCGGATCGCCTATCTGATTGCCGCCCTGGGCGCGCAGCCTTACCAGATTCTGGCCGTGACCTTTACCAACAAGGCCGCGCGTGAGATGGAAACCCGGGTGGCCGGCCTTTTGGGCGGCCGGGCGGACGGCCTCTGGCTGGGCACTTTTCATGGCATCTGCGGGCGTATCCTGCGCCGCGAGGCGGCCTATCTGCCCGTGGATCACAACTTCGTGATCTTCGATTCGGATGACCAGCTCAGCCTCATCAAACGGGTCATCAAAGAAAAACGGCTGAACGACAAGGACTTCCGCCCGCGCCAGGTGCAGGCCCGGATCAGCGCGGCCAAGAACGACCTGCAGGGGCCGGATGAATTCCTCGCCGAAGGTTACCGGGATGAGGTCATCCGGGAAATCTATCAGGACTATCAGCGTTACTTGGTGGCGAGCAATGCCATGGATTTTGACGATATGCTGCTCTACACCGCCATCCTGCTGGATTCCAACCCCGACGTGCTCAAGAAATACGCCCAGCGCTTCCACCATATTCTGGTGGATGAATTCCAGGACACCAATCAGGCGCAGTATTTCCTGCTTTCCCATTTAGCCTCTTTCCATAAGAACATCTTTGTGGTCGGCGATGAGGATCAGTCGATCTACCGCTGGCGGGGCGCGGATTATCACAACGTGGAACGCTTTGTGAGCGATTTCCCCGAGACGGAAAAAATCCTGCTGGAGCAGAATTACCGCTCCACCCAGAAAATTTTGGATGCCGCTGTGGCGGTGATCAACGAGAACACCAACCGCACCCGGAAGCAGCTTTTCTCGGACCGGGGCGCGGGCGAGGCGATTGTGATCAAAGAGGCCGAGGATGACCGGACCGAGGCGGATTATGTGGTGGAAACCATCCTCCGGCAGGTGCAGCTGGGACAGGCGCGCGAATCGGATTTCGCGATCATGTACCGCACCAATGCCCAGTCCCGCTTGCTGGAAGAAGCCTTCCGTCGGGCGAATATGCCCTACCGGCTGGTCGGCGCCCAGCGTTTCTATGGCCGCCGCGAGGTGAAGGATATGATTGCCTTCCTGCGGCTGATCTACAACCCCAAAGACGAGGTCAGCCTGGAGCGGGTGATCAATGTGCCGCCGAGGGGGATCGGTTCAGTGACGTTCCAGCAGTTGCGCACAGTTGCCCGGCAGGCTGAGATGAGCAGCGGAGAAGTGCTGCTGGCGTTGAACACGGAAAAAGATGCTCCTTTTGCGGAGGCCTTAGCCCGTTCGGCCCAGCGGCTGCTGCCTTTCAGCAGGATGCTGCGCGGCTGGCGGAAGAACCTGACCCAGGTCTCGCTGACCACTCTTTTCGATGAGATCATGCTGGATACGGGCTATGAAGCCTATATCAAGGATGAAAGCGACGAGGAGCAGGACCGCTGGGGCAACGTGGTGGAGCTGCGCCAGGTGCTGCTGGAATATGAAGATCGCGGGCTGGCGGAATTTCTGGAGGCGATGGCCCTGGTGGCCGACCAGGACACCCTGCCGGAATCGCTGGACGCGCCGACGCTGCTGACCCTGCACGCGGCCAAAGGTCTGGAATTCCCCCAGGTCTTTATCAGCGGTCTGGATGAACAAATCCTGCCGCATATCCGCTCGATGGGTGACCCGGAGGCGATGGCTGAGGAGCGGCGTTTGTTCTATGTGGGCATGACCCGCGCTGAGAATCGGCTTTACCTAACCCGCGCCCGCCGGCGCCGAAGCCCCTATGGCAGCTATGAGACGATGATCCCTTCCCGCTTTTTGGAAGACCTGCCCGAGAGCCTGACCCGCGGCCAATTTTCCCACTCCTATGACCGGGTGGATAGCAATGACCGCAATGAATACCGGTGGGATACCACCTATGGCCCGCCGCCGCGGGAGCGGAAGAAATCCCAGCCGCCCAAGGCTGCGGCGCAGCGGTTTTACCCCAAGATGCAGGTGCTGCATCCGATCTATGGCAAAGGGGTGGTTCACAAAAGTATTTTGGAATATGGAGACGAAACGGTTGAAGTCTATTTTGAGGGTTTGGGGCTGAAAGCGCTGGTGGCTTCAATGTCCAGCCTGGAGATCCTCGAAAACTGAGAACGAATCCCGAGATGAAACGGATCAAGCTGCGCTTAATGATGGCTGTTTTGGCGTTGGCCCTGGCGGGCATGGCCTGCCGGTTGACCTCCCCCACGCCTGCCTCCTGGGCGGGCACGCCCACCGCGGAAGCCCTCGAAGCCACCAACGCAGCCATCAACCTCACCCAGCAGGCCGCGGTTGGCGTGGAGACGGAAGCCGGCCCGGCCTCCACAGCGACGGACATCCCCAGCACGGCCCCCAAGCCGACTGTCCCCGTGGATGGCCCCTGGGCGGTCTTCCCGGCGCCCAGCCCTGGGCTGCTCTGGGCCTATGACCTGGACGCAGGTGTGACCCTTGAGATCGCTCTGCCCGAACCGATCTTCACCGAGGATTTGGTCAGCGGCCTTTCGCCGGATGGGCATACGTTGATCGTCCGGGCGGGTTCTTCCACGGAAACCGATGAACTGGCCCTTTACCGGATCGACCTGCCCTCAACGACCGTCACGAAGCTGACGCCCCTGTTGAGCCTGACCGTCCAGCGCAAGATCATCAACCAGGAAGGCACCCGCGCTTTCGATACCCTCCGCGCCATCACCCGGGAGGATGGGTTGGCCTGGTCGCCGGATGGCCGTTACCTGGCTTTTACCGCAGCCCTGGATTTTACCTCGAGCGATCTCTATCTCTGGAACGCTGAAACCGGCAGCATCGAACGGCTCAATGGACTTTATTCGCACAGCGCTTCGCCGTTCTGGTCGCCGGGCGGCAACTGGCTGATCTCGCAGGAACTGGATCAATACAGTGAGCAGACGGGTTGGCGGTCTGAGGTGGTCTACAGGCTGAGCTTTCCCAGTTTCAACGCTCAGAGCGCGCTTTATTTGCCCGCGGCCGGCAGCCAGGGAGAGGTCTTCCTGGGTTGGCTGAACGCCCAGACCCTGATGAGCTATTCCCAAACGGCCTCGGGGCCGGTGGAATTGCGCCAGGTGAACATCGAGACCGCGCAGGAAAGCGTCCTGCTGGCCGGTTCGTTCAAGCTGGCCGCCCTGGACCCAAATTCGGCCTCGTATGCCTTTGCCCTGGATGAGGAGCAGGCGCTCGCGCGGAACATGCTGAATGGAGTCTATTTTGTGGCGGAAGACAGCGGCGTCAAAGCCCTTCAGATGGTTGGGGATTGGGACGCTCTCAGCGCGGCGCCTGGCGGGATGTTCATCGCTTCCGGGGCGAAAGGCCTGATTGGTTTCTCCACCGGCGGGGGCAGTTTTACGCTGACTGGGGAACGGATGGCCAGCATCTCCCCCAGCGGCAGCTGGATGGTGGCCTGGGGCAGCGCTGAGGATGGCCAGGCCGGGGCGCGGCTCTATCAAAGCCCCAGCGGCCGAATGCTGCAAAAGCTGACGGATCTCTCCGTGCAGGCGGTCACCTGGAAGCCGGATTCGACCGGCTTTTTCATGCTGACGGAGGGAGGCCTTTATCACCTGGCCTTTCCTGAACTATCCATGGACCTGATTGCGGAGGGTTTTGACCCGGCGCCGGCCCTGGTGCTCACCTGGGTGGAATGAACCGGACGGACAGGAGGGGGACGCGCGGCGGTTTGGAGAGCCGCCTAAAAAAGGCTATAATTAGGGCGATATGTCCCAAACACCTCAACCTTTGCATAAGATCGCTATTTTGGCGAACCCCCTGATCGATGATGCCCTGGTTTTGGCCGATGATGTTGCGGCCTTCCTGAATGCCGAGGGCGGCGAGGCCACTGCCGGATCGCTGTATGATGCCGACCTGCGGCAGGCGATCTCTTCCCGTCAATTTGATGCGCTGATCGCTCTGGGCGGGGATGGGACGATGCTGCGAGCCGGCCATCTCTGTGCGCCGGCCGGTGTTCCCCTGCTGGGGATCAATGTGGGGCATTTCGGTTTCCTGGTGGAGGTGAAGCGGGAGAACTGGCGGGAGAGCCTGCCCAATTTGCTCTCGGGCGACTTCCGCTATGAAGAGCGGATGATGATTTTGGCGCGCTGTTCCCGGCAGGGGCATGTGGACGCCAGCTTTGATGTGATCAACGATGTTGTGGTTGCCCGAGGCCAGCACGTCCGCCCAATTGAGGTGGAGGCTGACCTGGAAGGGGCGCGGATCGCCCGCTACAACGCGGACGGCCTGATCGCCGCCACCGCCACAGGCTCCACCGCCTATGCGCTGGCGGCCGGCGGGCCGATCCTGCCGCCCGAATTGCGCAACATTCTGCTGATGCCCGTTGCGCCGCACCTGTCCGTGGACCGGGCGGTGGTGCTGGCGGAAGGCGCATCTATCTGCATCACCGTGCGCACGGAGCACGAAGCTGTGGTCAGCGTGGATGGGCAGGACTCCCTGGCGATGGTCAGCGGGGACTGCGTACAGGTTACAGCCAACGAGCAATCGCTGCACATGATCCGCTTTCAGGACCCCGGCTATTTTTATCGGAACCTGACGGCTTATATGGAACATAACCCCTTATTTAGTATAAAGACCAATGGACAATCAAACTGAACCCCAAACCCTATCAGAAGAACCGGAAATCACCCTGCGCTGCAACAAATGCAACCGGCCGATCACGCCGGCGGAAGCGGTGCTGACCCCCACCGGTTACCGCTGCAAGGATTGCGTCCGCAACCAGCAGAAGGTCTTTGATACCAGCAGGACTCTGGATTATGTCTGGGCTTTCCTGGCTGCGGTGATCGTTTCCTTCCTGGGTAGCCTGGTGGGATCTTACCTCGGATTTTACACTTTCCTTTTGGCGCCGGCCGCAGGGGTGGCTGTGGCGGAGGTGGTCCGGTTCATCACCAAGAAGCGGCGCAGCCTGAAGCTTTTCCGCTTGGTCGCCTTGGCCATGATCCTGGGCGGGCTGCCCTTGATTGCGATCAACCTGTTGAACTTTTTGATGAGTTTATCCGCGGGGGCTTTCAGCTTCTATAGCCTGCTGCCGCTGGGCTACCAGGTGCTCTATCTGGCCCTGGCTGTGCCCTCCGCTTATTACCGGCTGTCCGGCCGGCGCCGTCTCTGAGGAGCTTTGGTAGAATCAGCTTATGTTGACCGAACTTCGCATTGAAAACTTCGCCATCATCCAAAAATTAAATTTGGATTTCTCCCGGGGATTGGTAATCTTCACCGGTGAGACCGGCGCGGGTAAGTCGATCATCCTCGACGCGCTGGAGGCCGTATTGGGCGGCCGGGCGGAGACCAATGCGATCCGCACGGGGGAGGAGCGCGCCCAGATTGAGGCGACTTTCCGGCTCGACCCAGCAATCCGCGAGCCGGTTCAGCAGCTTTTGGAAGCGGAAGAACTCTTGGATGACCCCGAGTATGTCACCCTGTCCCGCGAGATCCGCAATGAAGGGCGCAACACCGCCCGGATCAACGGCCGGGTGGTGACGGCTTCACTCCAGCGGGAAGTCGGGGCCTACCTGGTGGATATCCACGGACAATCGGAGCACCTTTCATTATTGCAGGTTCGCAGCCATCTGCACCTTTTGGATAGTTTCGCCGACCTCGGCCCGCAGTTGGCGGATTATCGCGAGAGCTATGAGCAGCTTAAGGCCGTGCGGGAACAGCTGGACCGCCTGCGGCAGAGCGAACAGGACGCCGCCCGGCGGACCGACATGCTCACCTTCCAGATCCAGGAAATTGATGCGGCCAAGTTGCGGCCGGATGAGGAAGAGGAACTGCGCCAGGAGCGCACCCGGCTGGCGAATGCCGAGAGCCTGGCCAGCCACGTGCAGAATGCGCTGAGCCTGATCGAGGATGAGAACCCCGAAGTGCGCGGCGTCAGTGAACTCCTCGGCGAGGTCACCGGCTCCCTGCAGAGCCTGGCCCGGATTGACCCTTCCACGGCTGAATATCTGGAGACGGCTGAGACCAGCCTGACGACCTTGCAGGACCTGGCTATGGAACTCCAGAATTACGCCGAAAATATTGAATTCAACCCCCGCGCGCTGGACCGGATCGAAGAGCGGATAGACCTGATCGCCAGCCTCAAGCGCAAGTATGGCAACAGTCTGGCGGAGGTGATCGCCTACGGCGAGCGCGCCCGGCAGGAACTGGATACCATCACGCACGCCGAGGAGCGCCTGGCGGAATTGACCGCCCAGGAAACCGCGTTGCTGCAAATCCTGGCCGAAAAGGCGGGCTGGTTGAGCGAATTGCGCCACAGTGCGGCTGACCGGATGAGCCAGCTGGTGGAAGTGGAATTGGATGACCTGCGGATGGCGAATGCCCGTTTCCGGGCCGCCATCGAGACCCGGCCGGACGACCGCGGCCTGCCCCTGCCGGATGGCAGCCGGGTGGCCTTTGATTCCACCGGCTATGACCGGGTGGCTTTTATGGTCGAGACCAACCCCGGCGAAGGCTTCAAGTCGCTGGTGAAGGTGGCATCCGGCGGCGAGACCTCGCGGCTGATGCTGGCGTTGAAGGATGTGCTGGCCAAAGCCGACCAGGTGCCCACCCTGATCTTTGATGAGATCGACCAGGGGATTGGCGGCCGGGTGGGCATAACGGTGGGCGAGAAACTCTGGAACCTTGCCCGGCAGCACCAGGTGATGTGCATCACCCACCTCTCGCAGCTGGCGGCCTTTGGCGACCAGCACTACAAGGTCATCAAGGTGATGGCGGACGGGCGGACCGTCACCGATGTGGTCGCGCTTGCTGGCCGGGACCGGCAGGAGGAGCTAGCCCAGATGCTGGGCCCGGTGAGTGAGGGCACTCTGCACTCGGTGGAAGAAATTCTCCAACTGGTACGGGAGCGCACCGAAAAATGAAATGAAAATCGCCGGAATGGCGATTTTCGTTTAAATGCGGGGGGTTTTCGTTTACAATAGGTTAAGCAGGAAAAAGGTCACTTCACATCACAACTCCTAAGGAAGGAGAGAGCTATGCCAAGCCTTAATGATGTCCTTGCGGTGATTTTGGGAGGCGGTCAGGGTAAGCGCCTTTACCCGCTGACCATGCTGCGCTCCAAACCCGCCGTCCCGATTGCCGGGAAATATCGCCTGATTGATATCCCCATCAGTAACTGCATCAATTCCAACATTTTCCGAATAGCTGTCCTCACCCAGTTCAACTCGGTGTCCCTCCACCGGCATATTACCGGAACTTATAATTTTGATTCTTTCCATGTGGGCTGGGTCCAGATTTGGGCGGCGGAACAGACCATGGAGCACACGGAGTGGTACCAGGGGACCGCGGATGCCGTCCGCAAGCAGCTTTTTGAGATCCAGATGTCCCGCTCCAAGTACGTTTTGATTTTGGCGGGAGACCATCTCTACCGGATGGATTATTCCAAGATGGCGCAGTATCACTGGGAGAATAACGCCGATGTGACGGTGGCGGTCCAGCCGATTGGACGGGAACACGCTTCTCAGTTTGGCATCCTCAAACAGGATGCCAATGGTGAGATTGTTGATTTTGCCGAGAAGCCCAAAGACCCGGCCGTTCTGGATTCCTTTGTTTCCCGCAACGACCCGGAAAAACCCTACCTGGCTTCGATGGGCATTTATCTCTTCAACCTGGATACCCTGGTCAATACCCTCTCGTTGCGGCAGGGCGGGCAGAATTTTGATGATTTTGGCTATGACGTCATTCCCCATTGCGTCAAAAATGACCCGAAGGTCATGGGTTATGAATATAACGGCTACTGGCGCGATATCGGGACGATCCGCTCGTTCTATGAGACCAACCTGGAAATGACCCGGCCCAATCCGCCGTTCGATATTTTCGATCAATCCATGCGGCTTTACACCCATGCCCGGTTCCTGCCCGGGTCGCAGCTGGGGAACTGCCAGCTGTATGACGCTCTGATTGCGGAAGGCTGCAGCATCCAGGGCGCGACCATCGAGCACTCCGTGATCGGCTTGCGGAGCATGATCAAGAGCGGCGCCCGGATCAAGGATACGGTGATGATGGGTGCGGATTACTATGATGATTCCGGCGATATCCCGATGGGCATTGGGGAGAATTGCGATATCGAAGGGGCGATCATTGACAAGAACGTGCGGATGGGGACGAACGTGGTGATCAAACCTTTCCCGCGGGGCATGGAGCTGGAGACGGATATGTATGCGGTCAAGGATGGGATTGTGGTGATCCCCAAGCGGACGATTGTCCCTGCCGGTACGCGGATCGAACCCTGAAACCTGATTGATACTTTTAATCACAAGGCGCCTCTTTGGGCGCCTTTTTTGTGAGCCAGCCCGATTTATTTTGGGCATTTCGCTTGCTGGGGCGTAATGCCTCAAAATAAAACCTACTTTACTGGTATTTGAACCGGAAGGGATTTAATCAGATATAATTATTTGGATTTGTGTCCGCATTTTCCACAACCTTAGATAATCTAAGGGTCATATCATTGCCGATGGGTAAAATTGTGGTTTGAATTGTCATTGACAGGAGTAATTATTGATGAGTGAAGCTAACCTTAAATCAGAAGAAATTACGACCAAAGATGTGTCCATTTCCTGGCATGCCATGTCCAGCACGGATGTGCTGGAGCGTCTGGAAACGCCTCTGGAAGATGGCCTTTCTCTGGAGGAAGTTAAAATCCGGCAGGAGAAATACGGCCCCAACGAATTGACTGAAGCGCCCTCCACAAGCTTTTGGCAGATGCTCTGGGCGCAGATCAACAGTTTTGTGATCTACATGCTGTTGGCCGCGGCGCTGATCTCGGCGCTGCTGGGCGATACTGTTGAGGCCATTGCGATTCTGGCCATCGTCGTGCTGAACGCCATCATGGGCATTATTCAGGAGAGCCGGGCAGAGGCTTCATTAGCGGCGCTAAAGAAGCTTGCTGCGCCTGAATCCCAGGTCCTGCGCGGCGGCCACCGGGTTTCCATTCCGGCGGCTGAACTGGTGCCGGGCGATATTGTCTTTTTGGAAGCCGGCAATTATATCCCGGCAGATCTCCGCCTTTTGGAGGCGGTCAATTTGCGGGTGGATGAAGCCTCGCTCACCGGCGAATCCCTGCCGGTTGAAAAGAACGCCCAAACCCGTTTGGAAGCGGATATTCCCCTGGGCGACCGTAAAAACACCGCCTTCATGGGCACACTGGTCAACTATGGCCGGGGTCAGGGTGTGGTGGTCTCCACCGGGATGAACACCCAGCTGGGGATGATCGCCACGATGCTTCAGTCGGTTGAAAATGAAGAAACCCCCTTGCAGCACCGTTTGGACCAGCTGGGCAAGGTGTTGGGGTGGGCCGCCCTGGCGGTTTGTGGCCTGGTTTTCCTGATTGGTGCGATCCGGTTTGTGACTTCATCAGATCTGCCTCTCAACAGTCCGGAAGCAATCACTGAATTTACTGACCTCTTTATGGTGGCAGTATCACTGGCGATTGCCGCCGTGCCGGAAGGTTTACCGGCGGTGGTAACCATCAGCCTGGCTTTGGGAATGCGTGAGATGATCAAACGCCATGCCCTGATTCGCAAGCTTTCCTCGGTTGAAACTCTTGGCTCCGCCACTGTGATCTGCTCCGATAAAACCGGCACACTCACTCAGAATGAGATGACCGTCACCCGGATATGGGCTGGGGACCAATTCGTGGATGTGACCGGTTCTGGCTATGCACCCAAAGGCGAATTTGAAGTCAATGGTGAGCCAGTCTCGCTGGATCAATACCCTGCGGTCAAGACCACCCTCTGGCTCGGCACTTTGAACAACGATGCCCAGTTGGAACGTGCCGGCGAACAAGACGGCGAAGAAACCTATCGCATGATCGGTGACCCAACCGAAGGCTCGATCCTGGTCGCCGCGCTCAAAGCCGGCGCCTCGGCCAAGGTGCTCAATGAAGCTTATCCCCGCACGCAGGAGATTCCCTTCGATTCCGATCGCAAACGGATGGTCACCATTCATGCGGTTGAAAACCCGGATGACGCTGATATTTCTCCGCTCACCAGCGAAGCCAAACGGGAATGGCATATCATTGCCGTCAAAGGCGCGCCGGATGTTGTGCTGAAACTCTGTTCTCACATTCAGACTATTGATAATGGCGATGTGAAGCTGGACGATGAAGGCCGCAAGAAAGTCCTGGCGGCCAACGACGCCATGACGAAAAACGCCCTGCGGGTTTTGGGAGTGGCTTATCGGATGGTGCCTGTGCTGCCGGATGAGATCAACAGCGAAGAACTGGAAAAAGATCTGACCTTTGTCGGTCTGATCGGCATGATTGATCCTGCCCGGACCGAGGTCAAAGAAGCCCTCAATACCGCCCGCGAGGCTGGCATCCGCACGATCATGATCACCGGCGACTATCCCAACACGGCCCGCGCCATTGCCGAAGAGATCGGCTTGCTGCAAGCGGGTCATAAAGTGATGACCGGCGCTGAGGTCGATGACCTGACTGACGAAGAAATGAAAGAGATTGTCAAGGTGACCGACGTCTATGCCCGGGTGAGTCCTGAGCACAAAATGCGGATTGTTGATGCCTTGCGGGCCAACGAGGAAGTCGTTGCCATGACAGGAGATGGCGTCAATGACGCCCCCGCCATCAAACGGGCCGACATCGGCGTGGCTATGGGCATCACCGGTACGGACGTTGCCAAAGGCACGGCTGATATGGTCCTCACGGATGACAACTATGCCAGCATCGTTTCCGCCGTGGAACAGGGCCGGGTGATTTACAGCAACATCCGCAAGTTTGTGTATTACCTGCTTTCCTGCAACGCCGCTGAGATCATGGTGATTTTCCTGGCGACCCTGTTCGGCTGGCCGATTCCGCTGACAGCTATCCAGCTGCTGTGGCTCAACCTGGTGACGGATGGCGCCCCGGCGCTCGCTTTGGGCACCGAACCGGGCGACCCTGATATCATGGATCAACCCCCCAGACCGACAAACGAACCGATCATCAATAAGTTCATGCTGGTTGGGATCGCGGTGCAGACGATCGCTATCACGGCCGTCACCCTTGGCGCTTTCGCCCTTGGACGTTTCGTCGATCAGGAGCACATCGCTTTCGCAGAGACCATGGCTTTCGCCACCCTCAGCATCTCGGAGCTGCTCCGGGCCTACACCGCCCGTTCAGAATATTACCCGCTGATGAGGATTGGGGTCTTCAAGAACAAGGTGATGAACTGGGCTGTCCTTGCCTCCCTGGCCCTGATCATGGTTGTCATTTACGTGCCCTTCATGCAGCCGATCTTTAACACGGCGCCGCTTGGCTGGGCCCAATGGGTTGAAATTTTACCCCTGATCCTGGTGCCTTCGGTTGCGGCTGAGGTGACCAAGATGGTTATGGCGAAGAGACTCCGCAAAGAGCGAGAAGCTCGGATGGCTGGATAATTTTAACAGATTGAAATCTAAGGGCTGCCAACCACTTGGCGGCCCTTTTGGCTTAAAAAGCTGGGGTATTTTAAGCGGGAGTGTTGAACCGGTTTTGGATAACGCTTATAATGGGGTGAATATGGGCGATCGTTGCGAAATGCAAACCGGCCAATAAAATCAGACTGCAGGAGAGTTGGTCCATGGATAAATTTATCGCTGTCGCGGGGAATATTGGGGTGGGTAAGTCCACCCTGGTGAAAATGATCAGTGATGAATTAGGGTGGACTCCTTTTTATGAACCTGTCGCCGAGAACCCTTATCTGGCGGACTTCTATGACGATATGCAATCCTGGGCCTTCCATTCCCAGGTCTATTTCCTGATGCGGCGTTTGCGGATTCACCGGCAGCTGATGAACCGGCCCGGCTCAGTGATCCAGGATCGCAGCGTTTATGAGGACGCCGAGATCTTCGCGCATAACCTGTTCCTGCAGGATTCGATCACCGATCGGGATTATCAGACTTACCGCGAACTCTATCAGGTCTTGGTTGAGTTTCTGCCGCCCCCGGACCTGGTCATCTACCTGCGCGCTTCCGTCCCCACCTTGCTGGACCGGATTGCCATGCGGGATCGCTCCTATGAACGGACCATCAGCGCCAGCTACCTGGCTGACCTTAACGACCTCTACGAGGAATGGGTGGACCATTTTGACCTCTGCCCGGTCCTGACTGTGCCCTCGGATGATCTGGATTATGTCGCCAAACCGCAGCATCTGGCCCTGGTGATTGAAAAAGTGCAGGAAATCCTGATCGGCAAGGAAGAAGTCCGTTTCGATTTGTAGACATTAGATGTTATCAGGTTAAAATTATCAAAAACAGACGCGCTGGACGAGTCTGCTTGTTTTAAGTATAAAATTGAGCAGCTATTCTGGAGAGGAACTAATCCGTCGTGATTTCCATGATCTCTGAAATACCGTCTGCATTGTTTTCAGAGGACGGCGGTTCCTCCCCGCGGGGTGTAATGATCAATTTGATGGCCGTACGGACCTTGCCGTCAATTTCGACGTCAACAAATTCCGGAATGCAGATGATGTCAATCCCATCATTGACGAGATAGCCTTTTGCAAGGATGGTCGCTTTGATAGCCTGGTTGACTGCGCCAGCCCCGATGGACTGGACTTCTGCGTACCGGTGTTCACGCATTACACCTGCAATTGCCCCTGCGACTGCAGCGGTTCGGGAGTTAGCTGATACTTTTATGACATTCATAACCTGTTTCCTTGAATAGGTATCATTCGAGTCCTGAGCTACGAGTTCATGAATGAGTGGGGGTACACAATTGCTTATTTTTGATTTTACAGGATTTTTTTAATTATATCAAGAACAGAAATATGACAGTGTTGAAAAACAAGTCATTAATTGAGGAAAATTGCGGATTAGGATTCAATTTAGCAAAATCACAATCAGCGGAGTCAGGATGGCGAAAAAGCGTTACATAAACACCCTCGAGCAATCATTTTTTGGCAATTATCTCTATGACCAAGTTATCCCTTCCTCAAGCAGATGAGAAACGGCTTGAACAATTTGAGTTGAAACGAAAGCTTGTAAATACTTTGGTTGAGAAGGTCGACATCCACAAGGATCGGTCTTTAGAGGTTAGGATCCGATTAAATCTTCTCCAGAGGATTCGGTAACGACCTGGTGAGGACCAGTCATCACCGGGCGGAACTTATGCCCGCATATCCGACTTGGTCCGCACGCCGGGTGTGAGCGTGTCAATCTAACGGAGTTTGCCTGCCTACTAATTCACCCTATATCCACTATGCCCAAATCAACTGAGTGTTCAACAGCTTCATGTTCAAGTGTGACCATCCACAAATACCAACCGCATGAAACCGTCACGCTCATCTCATTCGGGAGTCGCCAGCAATGCGCTTGAGTCTGTTCAAGGCGTTCCCATGATACCAGCGAAGGGTGGGCGAAGAGTACCTGAAGTGCCGCAGCGGTTTGAATGGCAAGGTCCTGGATTTGCATCCATGACCACACCGCATGCTTATTAGCCTGATAGTCGTTGAAAGCGTCAACACTGGTGAACTCTCGGACTTGACCGTCTGGTTCTACGTATCCAGACAGGTTCATAATCTGGGGCCAGCGGACGCCTGTGATAATCTCTCCTACAGCCAGAATGGTAAACCGCTCCCATTCGGCGATATGGCCCACAACTTGCCCTAACGTGCGACTATCCGAACTGCCACGCACAGCGTCCTGTGCTGTTATCACTCGAACTGCGTTGATATAGGATATTACTACCTCCGCGTGAAGGCCAATGAGAGAAAGACGTCGCTCGGCTGGCGATTGAGCGGCGAAAGCAACAATTTTTTGATAGAAGATTTCAGCCTTCATAGTAAAGATTCACCTTTGGCTTCGCAGGCATTTGCACTTTTGGATGAGAGCAGCCTGACTATTAATTATACGGATTCCTCATACGCTACAATTATGGCATAGAAAATAAAAAAGCGCCTCCATTTTTGGAAGGCGCTTTATATCATTTATCTTTGTTCTAAGCTCTCATCACCGGCCGGAACTTATACCCGTACATACGACTTGGTCCGCGATGGAGAGGTGAGAGTGTCGAGCTAACGGTTTGCGTTACCTGCTTGCAGGTGGGTGTGAGTTATGTTTGCACGCAAAAAAAACTCAAGGCGAGGAAAATGCTTGAAGATGCCGCAGAATCCCACACGTCAGGTGCGCGCTTTGTTGGGCTTCGTCATTTTTCAGGCGGGAAAATATTAACACAGGTATCACGCCATTTTTCTATTTTATCGGCTAATGAGTTTGCGTCAAACTCTACTGCAAACAAACAATTTACCGCTTCAAACAAAATAAAAATTTGAAAAGCGTTGAGCAACTGCAAATTTGTACGAAAAACTTTTAGGCTGTGATTGGCTACTGGCTGAATTTTAATATTCTCATCAAATAGATGTCGAACAGAGTCTATTTTATAACTGAAATGTGATGCGTTATCGTTGAGGTATGTTCGCAAATCTTGATAATTACCTGAAATTCTTTTTCCAATAACTCCAGCCGAAGGCAACTTATCTTCAAGTACTTGATTTATTCTTGTTTTGTCTTGCCGAAAATAAACGAGTAATTCATAAGTTTCAATGAGTGGGCGTAACAATGCTCCCGACTCTTGAGCAAGACCATCCAGGATGAGACTATAACAACCTAATAATAAGCGGCTATATTTTGCCAAAGTAATGCTGCTGATTCTGCAAAACTGCCCTTTCTCGGATTCACCTTCGGCTTGACCTATTTTTTCAAATAGTTTTACGAAGTCCCCGAGATAATCAAAACCTTCTTGCATAATCTCGCCTTCTGACTCTAGTTCATTATTTAGCCAGTGCAATGATTTTTCTCTAGCAGACCAGATATTCATAATTTACCAATTTACCAGAAGCCCAAAGATTTGCGTATCCTGCTGACGGGCGTGGATTTTTTTCTCTTGAAGAACTCTAAATTTACTTTTCTTTAAGGAACCCACCCAATTCATTATATATGCCGCCCTAATTCCCTGCAACCAAAAACCGCCCTCCACGTATTCGCGGGAGAGCGGCTTAATAATCAATGTTCTATCTCATCACCGGCCGGAACTTATACCCGTAGATCAGCATCCCGCGCTCATCGCCATCGGAGCGCAGCTTGCGGGTCACCATCTCCACCGGCATGCCGATCTCGACCTTTTCCTCGCCGAGGTCCGTCAGCTGGGCGGTGACGATCGGGCCTTCTGCCAGCTTGATCAGCGCCACGGTGTAGGGTGACTGGGCTTCAAAACCGGCGGGCGCATTGCCCATCTTGGTGAAGGAATAGACTTCCCCCCTGCCGCTGAAGGCATAGGCCGTCTTGGCCTCGCCGCCGCATTCCGGGCAGACATCCCGCGGGGGGAAAATTTTCGCATCGCAGTGGGGGCAGACTTCGCCCACCAGTGCGTACCGTTGTTTCTTTAATCGCCAATGGCGTGGAACTTCCATTTTATAACTCCTTAGAAGCCGCAGGTTGGGTGGCGCGGCAGGGTTTTTACTGTAACAGACCTTAGTCTACTGAAATGTGACTCTCAGAAACTATCAAGTTGCCTTTCGGAGGCGGCGGGTTGGCTTTTCGGGTGGCATTTTGCCTTAAATTTTGAAAATTTGGTATTCTTTCGTGCCCCTCTCCTCGTTTTCCGGCTTTGATTAATGATATGATTCGGGAGAGGCAAACTGGCTGTTTTGCAACGGAGGATGCTCACTATGGCCATTCATTTGCTGGACAAGACCCTTCAAATTGACATTTTCTACGAGTGTGAGGACCAGGACCTGGAGGATAACATCTGCCTGACGGTGATCGAACGCTGCCCGCCGGCTGAGAAGATCCTGCGGGCCGGGGAGACTCACCTCTACCTGACGCCCGCCGAAGCCCGCGCCTTGGGTGAGGCTCTGCTGGCCGCAGCGGATCGCAGCGCGGCGGCCGGAGACCCTGAGGAGTGACCCCTTGCCCCTGACCCTCACCCAACTGACCCCCGAGGTCGTGCGCCTGGTGGAGCGGCTGGACGCCACGACCGCCGCTAAGCAGAAGCGGATGGAAGTGAAGGCGCTCTATCTGGAGCCCGGTGTGCCGCTGACGGATGACCTGATCGCCAGCCTGAAGCGGACCCTCGCCCAGTTCACCGCCTGGCACGGGATGGAGTCCCTGGAGATCAGCGCGGCGGACCCCGCGGACCTCTTGGAGGCGCTGGCATGACCCTGATCCCCGCTTTCACCCTCTGTTTCCTGCTCGATGGGGACGATGTCCTGATGTTGCACCGCAGGTTCCCGCCCAATCAGGGGCTTTGGAACGGCGTGGGCGGCCATATCGAACCGGGCGAGACCGCCCGGCAGGCCGTCATCCGCGAGGTGGCGGAAGAGACGGGCTACCGGATCACCGACCCGCAGTTTGCCGGTCTGCTCACCTGGGACGGCTTCGAGATCCCGCCGGGTGGGATTGCGATCTTCACCGCACAGGCGCCCCACCGGACCTTCGTTGGCAACCACGAAGGCGAGCTGGCCTGGGTCAGCCGGGAATGGGCCTGCACCGCGCCCGAGGTGGTGGATAACATCCACGTTTTCCTGCCGCTGGTGCTGGCGGGCGGCGCGCCGAATCACTATCACTTCAGCTATCAGGACAACGTCCGCATCCGGGACCTGATCGAGCCGCTGCCGGCGGATTACGACCTGGAGCGCCCCTACCAGCCGGAAGCGGGTTTTGAGGAGGAGCAGCGCGGGGATTACCTGCTCAGCTTGGATAAGGACCGCCTGCAGATTGAGAAGGTGGTGGATTTCCTGGCGCGGCAGTCCTATTGGGCGCAGAGCCGGCCGCGGGAGGTGATCGAGACCTCGATTCACACCTCGGTCTGCCTCGGCATCTACCGCGCGGGGGAGCAGGTGGCCTTTGCAAGGTTGGTCACAGATCAGGCGACCTTCGCCTGGCTGTGCGATGTCTTTGTGGACCCGGACGAACGCGGCCAGGGACTGGGCAAGTGGCTGGTGGAGGCGGCCTGCCGCTATGCCGATCGGGTGGGCATCCACCGCATGCTGCTGGCCACCCGCGATGCCCACGGTTTATATGAACACTATGGGGATTTTCAACCCCTGGAAGTGCCGGGGAAATGGATGAGCCGCATCCACCCGGATTCGAAGCAATAAGGAAGCCAAGAAGGAGAGGAGCAGATGGAATTCCAGCGTGGTGATTTCACCATCAGTACGGAGAAAGACCGGCTTCAGGTGGATATGATCCATCATTACCTGACCACCGAAGCCTATTGGACCACGGGGCGCACCCGCGCCACAACCGAGAAGGCGATTGCCAATTCGCTTTGCTTCGGCCTCTATCACGGCGACCGGCAGGTGGGCTTTGCGCGGGTCGTCACGGATTACACGGTTTTTGCCTATCTTTGCGATGTCTTTGTCCTGGTGGATTACCAGGGCCAGGGCCTGGGCAAATGGCTGACCGAGTCGATCCTGGAGGTGTTGGATGAGGAGGGTGTGCGCTGGACGATGCTCGCCACCCGGGACGCCCACGAACTCTATGAGGATTACGGCGGCTTCCAGAAACTGCACCTGCCCGAAAAGTGGATGGGCCGGGTGAACCCGCGGTTGCTGCAAAGCTCAGGCCAGAGCTACACCGTGCCAGGGGATGGAATGTGAATGACAGTGAATGGGAATGAGTGAAATAGTTGGGGTGTGCTAGCTTTCCAATATTAATTTACAGCCTTCTTACAGGATCACTAAACCCGCTTTACGAGCGGGTTTTATGATGAAAGCATCAAAATATTCACTATCCTGACAGAAGGAGTGTTCGAAAATGAAGAAACTCAATCAAACCTTGCTGGCCCTGGCGGTGATTGCCGCCGTTGTGCTGCTGGCGATCCCCACTGAGTCCGTGGCGGCTCAGGGGGAAGGCCCGCGGATAAAAAGGGACTGGACGGAAAAAGAACCCAAAGAGATGGATGAGTGTATACCGACCTGGTCTACCGCTACGACCGGGCAGGCAGGCGGATCGAGAAATCGGATGAGGCTGTGAGCCGGCTGGAAAAGCGGATCGAGACTCTGACCGAAGCGGGCGAAGACCCCGCCGGGCTGCAGGCGGTCCTCGATGCTTATCTGGCAAATATGGACGCTGTGCAGGCGGCCTATGAGGACCTCGGCGCAGTGGTTGCCGAACATGCCGGGTTTGATGCGGATGGTGAGGTCACCGATGAGACCCTCGCGGCCGTCACCCTGCGGCAGATCGCCGATGGACTGCTGGATCTGCGCCAGTTATCTGAAGATACCCACTTTGAATTACGCTGGGATTTGAGGGACCATTTCTACCAGAACCGAAATTAAGAACTGCTTATCTCCCAAAACTGTCCGGGTGCTGCTATTGCGCCCGGACAAGTGCGTCCCCTGCTGAGGGGGTGTTTTTCTTAGGTGAATGGCCCTCACAGGCAGTCTGTAGAACAGTATAATAAGATGAACTATATCTTAAAAATCTGAATAAATTTAAAAGTATTTTCTTATACCGAAAAGATCGTTTACAGGAGGATGATATGAATAAAAAAACTGTGTCCCTGCTGGGCGCGCTTAGTGTCATTTTGGTTCTTTTGAGCGCCTGCAATACCACCAGCACAACAGAAGTTGATTTGGAAGCCACAGCCAATGCGATTGCCGCCGCAACAATGACGGCCGAAGCTGCCAACGCCGCGGCAATTGATGCCGCTGTGCAAGCGACGATGACCGCGGTTGGACCGCAACCGACGCCGGTTGCAGTTTATGAACTTACCGAAGAGGAACTGGCCGACCTGATCGATCAGGCCGTCACAGAGGCCATCGCCGCTTCGGAAGAAGCCGCCGCCCAAACGGTGGCCGCCACCGCCGATACGACCGTGACCGAACAGGAAGCCACCGATATCACCTACGTGGTTGTGACGGCGGGAGACGCCCTGGATTATGCGAACGAATTGCTGGCATATTATTACAGTCTCTATGATGGGGCCGCTGTTGATGAAGCCCTTACCTCATTGAACGAGATTGAGGCCGAGTTGGAGGCGATCAGCACCAATTTGCAGGATATTGAAGATATCCTCAATCAGGGGCTTGATGCTGTCAACGCTACGATTGACCAGCTCAACCAGGCGGCCGCCGATCTGAGCGAACGGGCCGGCACGGCCCAGGATCAGGCGCAGACCTGGATGGCGGATTTTTCCAGCGCCCAGCAAGCGCGTGAAGAGGCTTTGCTGGCGATGGCGCCGGATGTTGAGGCACAGGACCGCTCTGAGATGGTGGACCTGGTGAATGGTTTCGCAGGTGAGCTCCGGAAGGCCATGGACGATGGTGTCCTGGCTTATCAGGAGAAAGTGGCGATTGCCCAAAGCGGTGCGAATGCCCGCGCGGCGCTGGAGAAATTTGGCGGTGGGCTGTTAGGGGAGTGGAACTTAAATATTGAGTCCCTGCTTGGCAATGTGGCCCGGGGAGACCTGACCACGCTTCGAACTGGCTTTGCGAACTTCTCAGCCAGTTTACCGGCCTTGGAATCGCGCCGGTAAGCTGATTTTTGTCAGCATATTGGGGGCTGTCCCAAAAGTAAGGGACAGCCTCTTCACATAAGTGGACAAATATGATT
>WOYY01000009.1 GCA_011620555.1 Anaerolineaceae bacterium
AACTGCTCTACCAATTGAGCTAGAGGGCCATTTTGAGGCCATTATTATAGCACAATCCCCCAAAAATATTCAACCGTTTTAACCCAAAAACCATCACAATCGTAAAGTCAAAATGAACCATTCAATGTTCAGGTTATTTTGATAAGGTATTCATCCTGCAATTTGTGGATGCCCTTTACATCCTATAACAAGGTGGAAGGGGCAGGGGTGCTCCTCACGGGCGGGTGCGGCTCCTGGCAGAGGCGGGCGGACCTGGCCCCACTAAGCTCAAAATGCGTGATCGGTTGTTGATATTCACTTACTTTGCGATTGGACTGACCCAAAACGCTTTCTTTTTTCCATTTCAGTCGTGAAAACCCCCCAGAGTTTAACAGATTATCAATATTTTGTTAGAACTTTTACGATAAATTGACTTAGCCTAGTGAGTATGTTACAATCTGAAACTGGAAATGCGACAGGTTTATTGGCCCACGGGGGCCGTTGGAAGTTTTTTGGCATTATTGACTGAGTGAAAAAACAGCAGTACTTCGCCCTGACTGGCCTGATGCCGCAGGGCGCTTTTAATTTAGATCAGAACCATCAACAGACCTCAAATGGGAATGTCCCATTTATAAGTTTTGTAAACAGCAATCATATTATTGTACCTAGGAGTACAAGAAAGAAAGTAAAGCATAATGAGTAACAGTAAAATATTGAGAATTATCCCAATCGGGGGACTGGGCGAAGTTGGGAAAAACATGACCCTCTACGAATATGGCAAAGATGCCCTGATCGTGGACGCAGGCTTGATGTTCCCCGAGAACGACATGATCGGGATTGACTACATCATCCCGGACTTTTCCGAGATCCTCAAAGACAAAAAAGACAACATCCGCGGCATCATCATCACCCACGGACATGAGGACCACACCGGCGCCATCCAGCATCTGCTGGATGAAGTTCAGGCGCCCATCTATGCCACGCCGCTGACCTGCGGCCTGGTGGAAGGCAAGTTGAATCGCAACGGCCTGGCCGGCAAAGCCGACCTGCGCCGGGTGAACGCTGGCGACAAGATTCAGCTCGGCGCCTTCAGCGTTGAGCTCTTCCATGTCAGCCACTCCATCCCCGATGCCGTCGGGCTGGGCATTGAAACCCCCGCCGGGCTGATCGTCCACACCGGGGACTTCAAATTCGACCACACCCCGGTCGACAACTGGCCCACCGATTACGCCAAATTGGGCGAATTCGCCCAGCGCGGCGTTCTGGCCCTCTTGTCCGACTCGACCAATTCCACCCAGCCGGGCTGGACCAAATCCGAGCGGGTGATTGACGCCGCCCTGGATCAGGTCATGGAAGAAGCTGAAGGGCGGGTTTTGGTGGCGACTTTCGCCTCCCTGATCTCCCGGATGCAGCAGGTGGCCGATGCCGCCCAGCGCCATGGCCGCAAGATCGCCTTCACCGGGCGCAGCATGGTCGACAACCATAAAATTGCCAGCGAATTAGGCTATCTTAATATCCCCGACCGGCTGATTGTCTCGCTCGAAAAATCCTTATCCATGCCCGACAACCAGGTCGTGATGATGGTGACCGGCTCGCAGGGCGAACCCCGGTCGATCCTCGGCCGATTGGCCAATGGGACCAACCACAAGTTCGATGTCCGCGAGGGCGACACCATTGTGCTCTCCTCGCATCCCATCCCCGGCAATGAGGAATCGGTCTATCGCACGATCAACAACCTCTTCCGCCGCGGCGCGAACGTCATCTATGAATCGATCGCCCCGGTCCATGTCTCCGGCCATGCCAGCGAAGAGGAGATCAAACTGCTCTTCAACCTGGTCCGGCCGAAATATCTGATCCCGGTCCATGGCGAATTGCGGATGCTGAAACAGGCTGCGAAACTGGGTGAAATGGTTGGGATCCCCAAGGAAAATATCGCCGTGGTCGAGAACGGCCAGGTGATCGAATTCGTCAACGGCGAACTGCGCCTTGGCAAACGGCTCCCCGGCGGCTACATCTTCGTGGATGGCAGCGGCGTGGGGGATGTGGACCAGGACATCGTCCATGAACGGGATGCCCTTAGCCGCAACGGCGTGATAATGGTGCGCCTGGATGTGGACCAGAGGAACGGCCAGCTGAAAGGCGAACCGGAGATCACCACCCGGGGCTTCATGCTGGAAGAAGATTTCGATTCGATCCACAAGGGCCTGAAAAACCGGCTGAGAAAAACCGTGAAGAACGCCAACGGCAGTCTTGAAAAGGACGTGCTGAACACCGTCAAATCCTATATCTTCGCTGAAACCAAGCGCAATCCCTATATCTTCGTGGCCACCAACCGCAACTGAGATTTCAAAGCCGAAAGCAAGCAGCCTCGCACTTGAGGCTGCTTTTGTTTTAATCAAAAACCCAGCCCGGGTAGGTCCTCACCCGGCCAGGATTAAGGTAGAATCGCACTATCAAACAGAAGGAAAAATAAATGGACATCATTCTAACGATCATCAGACTGCTGACCGCCGTTGTTTCTCCCCTGGCCACTCTGGTCTTCATCATCCTGATCCTCCGCCAATTGCGAGAGGCAGCCGGCGCGCCGCCCGCGGAAGATGAGGCCTGCCTGCGCTGCGACGGGAGCCTGCCTGGCGGCGAGGGGCAATTTCACTTCACGGAAAACGTCAGCAATGCGCGGGAACGGGCGGCGACCCGACAGTACGGCGCGGCCAAAAACCCTATCCTGGGTTCCGAAACGCACTTTGTCTGCGATGGCTGCGCCCGCCGCTATCTCCGCTATGAGATCGCGCAAATGATCGCTCTGGCCTTACCCTATCCCCTGTTCCTGTACGTCCTCCTGCCTCTGTTCTTTCCGGGCGGGATCTTTGCCAGCTTCCTGATCGAGACCCTGCTGATCGTCCTTTCCGTTTCCGGCCTGGTCGCCGCCTATGATCTTTACCGCGCGGTGCGCAACGGGCAGACGCCGCTGGATGAGGCGCGGGACCAGGTGGCAATCGGCGTGCGGCGCGATTCGCTGGGCAAAAAGCTCAGCTACTATTCCCGGAACGGCCTCCGCCAGCTGGACCGCTAAAGCCTGAGCCGCCCACACCCCCTCCAAACCTTAAAAAATCGCTCGCCAGCATTTTAACCCATTCCCTCTTTGGGACGATCGCCCCCTGACTTAAAATAAGAAAACTTAAAAAACGACACAATTTTAAGGCGATTTTGTGTCTTTGAAGATTCCCTCATGCTATAATACAAACTATCAAGCGTCCTGAGTGGTTTATTGGTAGGACGCCGTTTTTATCCATCGTAGCGGGAACAGAAATCATCCGCATGTCGTTCGTCCATCTTCACGTCCACTCGACCTACTCAATTCTGGATGGGTTTAGCCAGATTAAACCCCTGGTGAACCGCGCCAAAGAACTGGGAATGCCGGCGGTGGCGCTCACCGACCACGGCACTATGTTCGGCACGGTGGAGTTTTTCGACGCGGCGATGGCGGCCGGTATCAAACCGATCATCGGCCTGGAGACCTACCTGGCCCCCCGCCGCATGACGGACCGCGACTCGCGCCGCGATAAACGCGCGGCTCATCTCCTTTTGCTGGCCGAAAACATGACGGGCTACCAGAATCTGCTCAAGATCGCCTCGGCCTCTCAACTGGAAGGCTTCTATTACCGGCCCCGGATCGATCATGAGTACCTCGCCCAACACAGCGAGGGCCTGATCGTCACCTCCGGGTGCCTCTCCGGCGAGGTCCCCCGCGCACTCCACAACGATGATCCGGAAGGGGCGGAGAAAAAACTCCAATGGTATCTGGATGTCTTCGGCCGGGACCGCTTCTTTATCGAACTGCAGTCGCACAAAATCCAGGGCTTGGCGCAGACCAATCAGCGCCTGATTGACCTGGGGAACCGCTACAACCTGCCATTCGTCGCGACCAACGACGTCCACTACATCCACCAGGAGGATGCCCGCTTGCAGGATATCCTGCTGGCGATCCAGACCGGCAGCCTGCTCTCGGACCCCAACCGGATGCGCATGGACGACAACTCCTATTACCTGCGCTCGGCCGAAGAAATGCAGGCCCTTTTCGGCCACATCCCTGGCGCCATTGAGAACACCCTCCGCATCGCCGAACGCTGCGAAGTGGACCTCAACCCGACCGGCTATCACCTCCCCCTCTTCAGCGTGCCCGAGGGGTTCACCGCCCAGTCCTACCTGCGCCATATCTGCGAGCAGGGCCTGGAGCGCATCTATGGCAGCCAAAGCAACGACCCGAAAATTCAGGACCGCCTCAATTACGAATTGGATGTCATCCACGAGATGGGCTTTGACGCCTATTTCCTGATCGTTTGGGACCTCTGCCAGCACG
>WOYY01000004.1 GCA_011620555.1 Anaerolineaceae bacterium
GGGATGCGGTGGGATCGGCGGGGGTGAAGGGGGTGGACGTTTCTGAGGGGGCTGCCTGGGTTGCGTTCTGGCAGGCGGACAGAATCAGGGCGGCGGCCAAAAAGAGCGCAGGAAGAGATTTGATCCCTGATCGAACCACAGCTCACCTCTTGTCTGATTCTGTTGAAATCACAACGGCCTCTTCGATAGCGCCGGTGAAATCCGTCCCGTCCGGGAAGACCACCTTCGCCAGCGCGCCGTCCTTATAGATGGAAAGGCCCTGCCAATGGACTGTGACCGGATTTTGCAGCGGGAAACGGGGCCAAAGGATCACTTTGGAGGGTGATAAGATCCGGATACCTGCCAGTTCCAGCAGGAGTCCCACCGGAGCCAGGCCGGCGAGGGCGTTACGGTTGCCGGCGGGCAGTCCATCCTTATTATTATAAAACGGAAAGAAGCCGTCATGCTGATTCAACCCGGCCGAGATGGCAGTCATCAGGTTGGTAAAGAGTTCCGCGGCCAGATCGGGCTGGTCGGCCCGGATCAACCCCTGGATGACGAGGCTGGACCAGAGGACATTGGCGCGGACGGGGAGGGCGGGCGGGAGTTCATGGCGGCTGGGCCAGGTCTCCGGCAGGCCGTAAGCTGCGCTCCCTTCAGGGATGCCCGCGTGGTTGGCGGACAGGTTCGCCACCATCTCGGGCGTGGGCGCAGCGGTGAGCAGCGGGAGCAGGCAGGTGATGTCCGGCTGGGCATAGTCCGCGGTCTCCAAGAGAAAGCGGTCTTTGGGCTGCAGGCCGTCAAAGGTGATCAACTGGATTGATTGGTAGAGCATCCGGCTGGTGAGATGGGCGCGCCCCAGCACCCACCGGAGGTCATTGGCGCTGAAGGATTCTTCCACAGGGGTGCCGGCCTGGTCGGTGCCCTTGAGCCGGATCAGGCAGGACCGGGTGTGATCATCGGACGCGATCAGATGCAGCTGGAGGCGCTGAGGTTTGAGGAAAGTCTTCCCAATCCTCAGTTCCTTCTGGACCCGGCCGGGATAAAACAGCTCCCGATCCGGGGTGAGGCCGGATTGAACGTCCCGGTAGATGAAGGTGTTCAGCCGTTCATCCCAGCAGGCCCGAATCCTCTCTGTGAGGGCCTCCGCCAGGGATTGGTATTTTGCGGAGACGTCCGGATCATCCAGCAGGGTTGCCATCCGGGCCAGGGCGCTCGCTTCGAGCTGCAGCATACTGAGCAAGGCCGGGCTTTCCGCCGTCCGGATGTCCAGGCCGCGGCCGGCTTCTTCCCAGATGTCAAAATTGAAGAGACCCGTATCCAGTTGGAGCTGGCGGAGGTCCTCCCAGACGGCGTGACCTGCCGTACTGGTGGTCAGCCAGGGTTCGAGGGCGCGGCAAAGGCCGGGGAAAGCGGCCCGGAGCTGCTCCAGGTCACCATCGCTTTCGTATAGCTGTAGAAATTGGCTGGCCAGCAAGGGACATTCACGGAAGGGTTTGCTGAAAGCAAAGGGCACCCTCTGCGAATAGATCGTGCCTTCTTCCTTCTGGCGGTTGAGGCTGTTGTGCAGGACGGCGGCATATTGATCGGCGCGGGCGGGGAGCAGAACCTGCCTCAGGTGGAACACCTCGAGCAGGGAGAGATCGTCTCTGCGGTCCTGCCGGATCGCATCCTCCGGGGCGTCATCCGGCAGGCGCGAGCGCAGGAAGAAATTGGACTGCTTTCCGTGGGATTCGCCCACCCAATGAAGCTGGGCTTCCGTTTGGGCCAGGCTAAAGGCGGCATCCCATTCCGGATGGCCGGTCCGGACTTCGACCGTCCGGGCCGCCTGGCTGATCGCGTGTTTTTGAACGGCCCCCCGCCAGTTGGCGGCGGTAAGTTTCCGCGCGGCATCCAGGGAAGCCTCCCGCGAGGATTTGCTCGCCAAGGCCCAGGTGAGCCGCCGGGACTCCCCGGCCCCCAGATGGATGGGGATCGTCAGCGCGGGGTAGGGGCTGCTGATGGCCGATGGTCCGCCGGTCATGAACAGGACGGGTGCAAGGTCCTGGGTATGGCCGGAGATGATCTGGTTGATCCCTTCCCAATCCGGGTAGGCGGCCGAACCCTGGGGCATGGAAACCAGGATCACGGCCAGGTCCAGGGTCAGCGAGAGCAGGTTCTCCCCGGCATTGGTGACCGTCACCCCGCCCACCAGGGCATCTTCCGCCGCGGCGTGCGCCTCGAAAGTGAACAGGCAGGATTCAACCGGAGAGGATTGGATGGCGATCGAATTGGGCAGGTATTGGGTGATGGCTGGAGGAATGTGGAAAGCGCCGGCCTGGTGGTAATGCTGGTTCCCGATGGTGATCACGGGGAAAAGCCGCATGGATTGAGCGCGCAAGCCGTAGGTGGTGTGCAGGCAAAAGGGATAGACTTCATTTTGTGGCAGCTGGAGTTCCCAAACCTGGTCATTTTCCGGGTTAAAAGCCGTGCAGGAACCGTCCGTCGCGAGGATATAGGCTTTGGGGCCGGTGGGGAAGAGGGTTTGAAACGCCATGCTTCCATTTTACCAATGAAACCCGCGCCGGAAGATAAGAAGCCGCTGATTTTTGGGATGATTATCCTGCTTTTATCGAAAGGGCAGGCGGTTTGCGGAACAAGCTGTTGCAAATTGCCGTCAATGGTTAAAAAGCGATTTGTGCTAGAATAATTCCATGGTCGAAAATCATGAACCAGAAGAGAAGAATCGAATAGAGCCTGCATCAGGGGCGGGAAAGCCTTCTGACGAGGAAATTACCAAGGAAATACCCGTTATGCCGACTGAATACACACCCGATCCAGCTGAAAACCCGGAGGAGGGGGCTTCGGGAGCGGCGCGATCCGATCCGGAAACTCCCGCTGAGGACTCAGACTGGATGAGCGAGTCCGAGGCTTTTCCTGAATCGGAGGATCAGCATCCGATGGATATTGAGGACGGGGAGGCTCCCCCCTCACGCCATCCCACGGGCGACCCCGAACAGACCAGCGGCTGGTGGGGCGATGTCCCCTTCACGCCGATCGACGCGCTGGATGATGAGGATACTCAACCCATCCAGACGGCGCCCGCTGACCAGCAGGCCACCCGGGCCATTCCCGTTGAAGGCGCGGCGGACCCCAATGCCGAAACGCGGGTGATCCCGGTCGGCGAGGAGGGTTTGCTCAAAACCTCACCCGACGCTGAGACCCGGCTGATGCCGGTGGAAGGCGGCAGGCGGCGCGCCAGCGATGATATTCCCACCACGCCGCCTCCCAATCTGCCCAATGGGTGGACGCCCAGGGACCCGAACCTGCCGCGCCCGGTCAGCGAAGTGGATGACCAGGCCACGCGGGTGACTCCGGCGGCCTACACCGCGCCCCAGCGCAAAACCAGCGGATCGACGGGGCAGCGGCGGACCAGCGACGTCCGCGGACGCCGGCCCTCAGAACTCAAGCGGCCTGTGCGCGAGGGCGAACCGCCCAAGGGCAAAGGCAAGGGCTGCGGGCCGAAAGTGCTCCTGGTGTTCGGGTTTGTGATCGTGCTGATCCTCCTGGTGGCCGGTTCCATCGGGATCTACCAGTATTTCCGCATCTCGTCCACCCTGCCGGATGTCAGTGAACTGCGGGACCGGGCCGCCCAGTTTGAGACGACACGGATTTTGGACCGGGACGGGAACGTGCTCTATGAGATCATTGATCCCAATGCCGGCCGGCGGACCTACGTCCCCCTTGAGGATATTTCCCCCTATCTGATCGCGGCAACGATTGCCACGGAGGATAAGGACTTCTACACCAACCCCGGCTTTGACCTCTGGGCAATGACGCGCGCCCTCTGGCAGAACTACACCGCCGGTGAGATCAAGTCTGGCGCTTCAACGATCACCCAGCAATTAGCCCGGGCATTGCTGCTGGACCCCGCCGAACGCTATGAGCAATCTTACCAGCGCAAAGCGCGTGAGATCGTGCTGGCTTATAAGATCACCCAGGAATATTCCAAGGAAGAGATTCTCGAGCTTTACCTGAACGAAAACTTCTACCTGAATATGTCCTATGGCGTTGAGGCGGCTTCAGAGACTTATTTCAACAGCTCCGCCAAAGACCTGAACTTGTGGCAGTCAGCCTTCCTGGCGGGTCTGCCGCAGGGACCCTCGATTTATGATATTTACACCAATCGTGATGCAACGCTTTACCGGCAGCGATCGGTGCTGGTGCTGATGTATGAGCTGAGTTCGGAACGGGATTGCATTGATGTTGGGCTGGGAAAGCCCCCGGTCTGCGTCACCTATGAGGACGCCACCCAGGCCGGGATCGACCTGGCCAATTATGATTTCCCGGAGCCGACCTTCTATATGACCTACCCGCACTGGGTGGTTTACGTGCGGACCCTACTGGAAGAGCAGTTCGACCCCCAAACCATCTATCGCAGCGGTTTCACGGTCTACACCACGCTTGACCCCGATCTGCAGGATGCCGCCGAACGGATCGTCACCGAGCAGGTGGAGGCTCTGGCCGCCAATAACGCCACCAATGGCGCGCTGATTGCCATCGAACCCAGCACGGGAGAGATCCTGGCAATGGTCGGTTCTGAGGATTTTTATGAGGACTCGATTGATGGTCAGGTCAATATGGCCCTCAGTCAAACCCGCCAGCCGGGGTCGGCGATCAAACCCCTGACCTATGTGGCGGCTTTTGAGAAGGGCTGGACGCCTTCAACGCTGATCTGGGACGTACCCTCCAAGTTCCCGCCCTCCACCGACCCTTACGACACCAACCCGCCTTACGAACCGGTCAACTACGATGAAAAATTCCACGGCCCGGTGACCGTGCGCGCCGCTCTGGCCAATTCCTATAACATCCCGGCGGTTAAAACGCTCCAATATGTCGGAATTTATGATGACGAGGAAGTGCCCGGTGAGGATGGCCTGATCGCCATTGCTGAACGCCTGGGCATCACCAGCCTGACCCGCTCCGATTACGGCCTTGCGCTGACACTGGGCGGCGGGGAAGTCAGCCTTGCTGAACTGACCTCCGCCTACTCCACCTTCGCGAATGAAGGGCGCCGGGTAGAACCTGTGGCGATCACCAAGATCGTGGACCACTCCGGGAATGTGATCTATGAATATGAACCGTCCGCCGGCGACCAGGTCGTCCGGGCGGAACACGCCTACCTGATCTCTTCGATCCTTTCGGATACCACCGCCCGCATCCCGATGTTCGGGACCAACCCGGTGATCAACCTGAACTTTACCGTCGCGGTGAAGACCGGGACCACCAACGATTTCCGCGATAACTGGACGGTGGGCTACACGCCCGACCTGGTGGTCGGGGTCTGGGTCGGGAATACGGATTATTCTCCGATGACCAACACCTCCGGGTTGAGCGGCGCTGGCCCGATCTGGGCGGAATTCATGACGGAAGCGATCATCCAGCTGAAAAACGGCAATCCCTCCCCCTTTGTTCGACCCGCGGGGATCGTGGACCGGGTGATCTGTGCCGTTTCCGGCACGGAGCCTTCGGAATGGTGCCCGCAGCAGCGGAGTGAGATCTTTGCCGCTGACCAGCTGCCCGCGCCAAGTTCGGAAGACCTCTGGAAGAAAGCGGAGATTGACACCTGGACCGGCCTATCCGCTTCGGACGCCTGTTCAGGCAATTCCAGCAATGAATTCGTGATCAATGTGGACGATGAATGGGCCAGGGACTGGCTGAAGAATAACTCCCAGGGGCAGGCCTGGGCGGAGGAGATGGGTTTCTCTAAACCGCTTTTCTTCATGCCGGAACGCGCCTGCCGGGCGGATGACCCGCGGCCGACGATCAACCTGACCAGCATCACGGATGGCCAGACGATCAATACCAGCCCGGTGGAGATCAAGGGGGTCATCACCGCGACGGAGAATTTTAATGACTACCGGATTGAATGGGGTCGGGGCGCGGAGCCGAGTAATTGGCACGTCCTGGTGGATAATGTCAAGGAAAAGCAGGAGACAGCGGGCACTCTTTACGAGTGGGATTTGACGGATGTTGAGCCGGGGATTGTCACTTTGAGGATCACCATGCACAGCACCGTGGATACCTATGCTGAGAAACGGATTTCCCTGAATATTCAGCTGCCAACGCCGACGCCCACCGAGACCCCAACGCCCACCGAGACGCTGACGCCTTCGCTGACGCCGACGGAAACCCTGGTCCCGTCGTTGGTGCCCACGGCCACCCCCACAGTCACGCCATCGCCGACCCTCTCGCCGACGCCGACCGCGACCGAATGACAAGGTTGGTTTAGAACAGAGCCAGTTGGGAAGATTGGTATTCTGGCGGGTCTGCCAGAAGCTGCTCCCGGAAGAGTTCCCGAGAGATCAGGGGATTGGCAGCCAGGTCCCGCACCAGACGATATTTCATCAATGTGAACCCGTGATCCAGTTTTGCTTTGAGCACTGGATCACGCTCCTTTTTAAAGACCAACAGGTTGGCCCGGCTGCCGGGGATCAGGATGATGCGCGAATCGGCGACATTGCGGGGGTTATTCAGATGTTTTGTCACAATGGCCGAGGCCACAATCACAAAACTGTAACTCGTGAGGATGGCGTTGGGTTCCCGCCAGGTGAGGATTTCGCCATCCTCAACTTTGTAACCCAGCACCTGACCGATTTGGGTGAGGGCTTGATGCATCTCTTCAATATCGGCCTTGCGGGCTGCGGGTTGGTCTGAGTCCCGCAAAGCCCAAATATGCGAATCGGGATCAATCAGCTCCGCGTAGGATTCCAGGCAGTTGAGCAGGTCTTCGTTGTTGGGGGTGAAAACGCCCGGCAAGGCAGCATAGGCAGCCTGTTTGATTTCCTCTGAGGAGGTCTTGCCTGTTTTGACCAGATGGCGGACGACGACCTGTTCCAGCCGGTCAATCAAGGGTTCGCTGGTTTCGTCGGGATAGGCCGGCCACCAGATGCCGGTTTCGAGTGAGGCGGTCCCGCCGCCCACCCGCTGGAGGAAGGAGCGCTGTTCAAAGAGCGATTCGATCAGGCGCTCGGTTTCGGATGCGGCCTGGTTTTCGTTCTGCAGGAAGATATCCAGCGCCAACGCGTTTTGATGGGCAAGAGTTGAAACAGTGGCGGCATACACTTCTTCAAAGTGGGCGGGTTCGCCCTTTGCTTTGAAATAGTCCCGAACGGCCTGTTTTGCCAAATCAAAAGCTTCGCTCGGTTTGACATTGCCGGGAGTCCCGTTCTGGCGTTCAAACTGGCATTGCGCGATCAGGTCATCCTGAGAGAGAGCGAAGCCCGACAACTGCCCGCCGACGGCATCCGCGGCCAGCAGGGTTGCCAGCAGCAGCATCGGCTCCACTTCGGCCACCAGGCCCAGGATCTGGCCGGGGGGCTGGATCAGGTCGGGCAGGATGCTGAAGATGGCCCGCAGGGCGTTGGTGTGCCAGTTCCAGTCATAACGTTGGCGGGAGAGGACCTGGCGGATCGGGTCAACGGCTTTTGGGCCCCAGATCCAGCCCGTCCAGAGGGTGGAAAGCGTCCAGAAGGCCTGATTGGGGCGGGGGATGGCTGTGATCACGCCTGCAATGGCGCCGGGCTGGGGGCTGGGCGAGAGTTTCTTGAGCCGGCCCTCGAAGAGCATTAATCCAGGTTGTTCGGGTTTTTCGCCGGCCCACGGCTCCAGCGGGATCGGCTCTGAAAGGAACTGCCAGGTCTGGATGGCGTTTTCCATGGCCTTCCAGAGGTTCTTTTCCTGGTAAACCGGCGGGACCGTCAACTGGCGCGGCCGCTCCCGCGGGGTGGGATAGGCCCAGAGCGTATTGCCCTGATCCGCCGCGGAAAGGACCAGCGCAATCAGCAGATCCCGCCGCCGGGGGGTCTGTTCCAGGCTGTCGAGTTTGTTGATGATGGTTTGGAGGACGATCAGCGGCCGGATGGGGTAACTGGTCAGCGCGGTCTTCACTTGAGGGCGCAGAGGATCATCCCCCCCGGTGATCCGGTTCAGGGCGCGGGCCTGGTGCAGCTGGACAGGCGGGAGTTCATCGAGGCTGTTGGGGCTGGCGGGGTCCTGGGGCTGCTCGCCTTTCGCGCCGCAATTCGGGCAGTTGACCAGGGCGGCATAGGGCCGCTGGTCCTCTTTCTTCCAGAGGAAGGCGTCCGCTTCAATCTGCGTGCCACAGTCCGCACATTTGACCTGATACAGGCTGCGGATATAAGGTTCCATCCGCTCTTCCCCGCGGGTCGAAATAGCCAGGTCCTGGAGCGTGGCCACCATTTCATCCTTCTGAGGCGCGCTGGCGAGGAGCCGGATCAGAAACGCGTGGATGGGGTTGTTGGCCGTCACCAGGACGGAATATCCCGCTTTGATCAATTCGATGGGGATCAGGGGGTTGAAGCCGAAAGGATCGAGGACCAGGTCACCCTGGGAAAGATGTTGGCCCGCCCATTGAGAGGCCATGCCCGGGGGAATGGGCGGCAGGAAGCGACCGAGGGGCAGGTCGGGGGGTACGCTTTTACCAGAGATGTAGGGTAGGTTCATCGAGCCGTCCTTTCAGGGCTGAGCGTTCGATGAAGCGGTTAGAGCCTCGACCGAGCAGCCCTATTTCTGTTTCAGGATGACGACCTGATAAGGCGCAAGGTCCAGCGAATTTTCAAACTCGCCGTCTCGCCCGAAAATCGCCTGCCATTTGCCTTCCGGAAGGGCTGCCTGGACTTCCCGGCTGCTGAAGTTCAGGAGGACGACCAGCCGGTCTGCAGCAAGGGAGCGTTCAAAAGCCAGGTAGGTATGCGGGTCGGGGGTGAGGGCTTTGAAGTCCCCGCGCTGGAGGGCGGGTTCGGATTTCCGCAGGGCGACGAGGCGCTTGAAGAACATCAAAACCGAATCGGCCTGGGCGGCCTGGTTGACGACATTCCGTTCAACGTAATCCTTGTGGACGGGCAGCCAGGGTTTGGCATCGGAAAAGCCGGCATTCCTGCCGCTGGTCCACTGCATCGGCGCGCGGCAGCCATCCCGGCCTTTGAAGAAGGGCCAGAAGGTTTTGCCAATCGGATCGAGGACTTCCGATTTTTTGCGGATGGGGATATCGCGCAGGGCGATTTCTTCACCGTAATAGATGAAGGGTGTCCCCTTGAGCGTGAGCAGCATTGCCAGGGCGACTTTTGCCCGGCGGTCGTCTTCGCCAAAGCAATAGCGGCTGGCGGCCCGGACTTTATCGTGGTTGCTGAGGAAGTTGTTCGGCCAGGCGCCGGGTTCCAGCGCACCGTACCATTTTTCGGCCGAATCCAGGAACCGTTTGGGATGCCAGCGGTTTTCAGCGAAGTCAAAGTTGAAGGCGGCGTGCAGTTTGTTTTCACCGCAGTAAGCTGCGGTTTGGCTGGGGTTGGCCAGGAAGGTCTCGCCGACGGCATAGCCGCCCGGGTGTTCATCCAGGATAGCGCGGATCTCTCCCAGCAGGGGGATCATTTCGGGCTGAGAGACGTCGTGAATATGCTCCTGGCGGTCAAAGGCGCGAATGCCCCATTTGGGCGGGTTGTCGCGGAAGGCGGCGTCCTTAAAATAGGCGTTGAACACGTCCAGCCGGAAGCCGTCCACGCCCTTGCCGAGCCAAAACCGGAAGACATCCAGCATGGCCTGGCGGACGTCTGAGTTCCGCCAATTGAGGTCGGGCTGTTCCTTGTAGAACATGTGGTAATAATACTGGCCCAGTTTCGGGTCAAATTCCCAGGCGGAGCCGCCAAAAATGGCGGTCCAATTGTTGGGCGGCTCGCCATCCGATTTGGGATAGAGCCAGAGGTACCAGTTGTGATAGGGGTTGTCTTCGGTTTTTTTGGATTCGATGAACCAGGGGTGTTGGTCGGAGGTGTGGTTCAGGACCAGGTCCAGGACAATGTGGATGTCCCGTTTCTTCGCCTCTTTGACCAGCGTTTCGAAATCCGCCATCGTGCCGAATTTGGGATCAATGCCGGTGTAGTCGGCGACATCATACCCAAAATCGACATCAGGTGAGGGATAGATCGGCGAAAGCCAGATGGCGTCAATGCCCAGGTCTTGCAGATAGTCCAGCTTGTTGGTGATGCCGGGCAGATCGCCGATGCCGTCGTTATTGCTGTCTGCGAAGGAGCGGGGATAGATCTGATAGATGATCCCGTCTCGCCACCAAAGAAAATCCTTTTTCATACCAAACCCCTTAGATCTGATTGATTAAAATGAAATGTTGGGTTTTTTCACCACTGGATTAAGCTTACCATAAGCTTGTTTTAATGGCGCGGCAAGTCTTCACTCTTACCGTTATCCTCTGTGGCGATAGGGGGACAGATTTTACGGGTTTTAAGGCTGGTATTACAGGAAAAAATAAATAAAACGACAGAGGTTTAACAAACTAAAAGATTAGAATAAGATTAAATTGACTCACCGATAAAAAAATTAGACTTCAGTCTGGGCTCCATCCCCCTTGCACCGCTATTTGATATGTGCTAAAATCACTATGAGTTATTAAGCTTAGGCTTATGTTTTATACCCTTTACGTCGAAAAGTGGGTGCCCCCCACTTTTCTGTGTATCACGCAAGAATATTGATGGAGTAAGTGTCACCATGAAGAGTGAATTCGCACTGGCATTCAATGAGGTTGTAGAAGATCGGCAGCTTTCCAAGGACGTGATCCTTGAGGCGCTCGAATCTGCCCTGGTTTCTGCCTACCGCAGGGCGGTTAATGCCTCCAATGCCCAGTTGGTTGAAGCAAAGGTCGATATGGAATCGGGCGAGATCGAGATCTTCGCTGAAAAAGAGGTCGTCGAGGACGTCCAGGATGAACGTACGGAAGTCCTCTTGAGCGAAGCCCGCGAAGTGGACCCAGACGCCGAATTGGGCGATATGGTCGTTGTTGAGACCACGCCCGATGATTTCGGCCGGGTTGCCGCGCAAACGGCCCGCCAGGTGATCCAGCAGCGAATCCGTGAAGCGGAACGCGAGATCCAATTCGACTACTTTGAAAAACAGACCGGCGAGATCGTTAGCGGCGTTGTCCAGGCAATCAGCGGCCGGGGGGCGACCATCGGCCTCGATAAAAAGGCGGAAGGGCTGATGCTCCGCAAGGACATGATCCCGCGGGAACGGCTCCGTGTCCATGACCGGATTCGGGCCCTGATCTATGACGTGAAGGAAACCAGCCGCGGACCTCAGATCTACCTTTCCCGGGCGCATCGCAAATTCCTGCGCCGCCTGCTGGAAAACGAAGTCCCTGAGATCTATCATGGCGTGGTTGAAATCCGCTCCATTGCCCGCGAACCCGGCCAGCGTGCTAAAGTGGCTGTTTCGGCCACCCAGCAGGGCATTGACCCTGTGGGCGCCTGTGTGGGCGTGCGCGGCGTTCGGATCCAGGCCATTGTGCGGGAACTGAACGATGAGAAAATTGATGTGATCGAGTGGAGCAGCGATACGGCCGCTTTCATTTCGAAGGCGATCAGCCCCGCCCGGGTTCTCGGCGTTTACTTGAGGGAATCCGGCGAAGAGGGTAACACGGCTACCGTGGTGGTGCCGGAAGACCAGCTTTCTCTGGCGATCGGCCGCGATGGGCAGAATGCCCGCCTGGCGGCCAAGCTGACCGGCTGGCGGATCGACATCAAGAGCCTGGCCGAGGCGGCCAGCGAATCGCTCGCCAAGCTACAAAGCGATGAGCAATATGCCGAGTTGAAGGAGCGGGAAGGCGAAGCGATGGAAAAGATCGCCGGACTGCTGGAAAAGAAAGCCGAAGGCCGCCCTTTGCCGCCGGAGGATTACGATTTCATGGCTTCTTTTGTGGACCGGGTGGAACGCCGGGTCGAAAAGAAACGCCGCGAAGAGGATCTGGAAGAACGGCGGCGTTACGAAGAGGCCCGTGCCTCTGTGCCGTCTTTGACCTTCGATATTGACATTCTGGATGTGGATTTGAAAGAGCATCTGCTCTTCATCCTGCAGGAAGCCGGCTTTGATACGCTGGGCGACCTGGTCCTTCAGATGCGCCTGGACTCCGACAAGGTTCTGGCGATAAACGGAATCGGACCGAAGGCCTTTGAAGAGATCAAAGAGCTGACCGATGCCCTGCGGATCACACCGGAAGAGGCAGCCGCTTTGGCCGCCGCTCAGGCGGAAGCCGAAGTGGAAGTGGAAACTGAAGCCGAGGTTGAAGCCCTGGCTGAGGCAGCGGTTGAAGAGGCCGAAGCTGAACTGGTGGCAGAAGGCGCAGAAGCCGGAGAAGTCGCCGTCGCGACCCTGGAAGAATTCGTTGAAGCGGAAAGCGGACCGGAAGCTGAAGCGATCGTTGAAGAAACGGTTGAAGCAGCAGCCGAACCTGAAGCCCAGGCCCCCGCGGTGAAAGAGCCTCAAGAGGAAGTTGAAGAAGAAAAGGAAGACGAATTCGATAAACTCTTCTCTTATGATGCCCGCAAATACGGCTACTATGAGGATGAGAAACCGCGGTTTGAGCCGGAAACCAAGGACACGGAAGCCAAATCCGGGGCCAAGAAGAAGAAAAAGAAAAAGCGTCGTCCCAACATGGATGAACAGGATGGATGGGAAGACTGGTAGACAAATTATGAGAAGCGATTAGATGGTCAAGAAAACCAGACGTCGCAGCAAGCACGTTCCGCAGCGGACCTGTGTCGGTTGCCGGGAAGTGTTGCCGAAGCGCTCCTTGATCAGGATTGTTAAAAGCCCGGAGGGTGTCCTGGTGGACCTCACCGGAAAAGCTCATGGCCGTGGCGCTTATCTTCACGACCAACGGTCTTGTTGGATGCGCGGGATCAAGGGCGGCCTTGGCCATGCACTCAAAACCGAGCTTACCGAGCAGGAAAAGCAGATGCTGCTGGACTATATGAACCAGCATATTCCTGCCGAGGAGCCGGATGTGAAGGGGGCAGAGGAATTGTCAGGATGAGTTAAGATCATCTGATCGCTCCTTAGCAGTTTCAATATTCAAGATGGCCTTGACCCATCTCAAGGATGGTTCAGGGTAGGGGAAAACACGGAGGTGTTGTGTGAGCGATAACGACAATAAACAGATCGTCCTACCTTTCAGTATCAACGTCCGGGATCTGGCCGATAAATTGGAGGCCAGCCCAATCCAGGTCATCAAGGTTTTGATGGCCAATGGCGTTATGGCCAGCATTAACCAGACGGTGGATTTCGATACTGCGGCGGTTGTTGCCAGCGAGTTGGGTTTTGAACCCGAACTGGAACAGGTTGCTGAAGATGCCAAACAGGAGGACCAGGGAGAAATCCCGCTTTGGCGGCAGACCATCGCCGGCGAGAAAGAAAAAGACCTGAAACCCCGTCCCCCCGTCATTTCGATGCTGGGCCATGTGGACCACGGCAAAACATCGCTCCTGGATGCGATCCGGCAGACGAACGTCGCCGGCGGCGAAGAGGGCGGGATCACTCAACACATTGGCGCCTATCAGATTGACCATAAAGGCCGCAAGATCACATTTCTGGATACCCCCGGTCACGCCGCTTTCACATCCATGCGGGCGCGGGGCGCGCAGGGCGCGGATATTGTGGTGCTGGTGGTGGCCGCGGATGACGGCGTGATGCCGCAGACCCGGGAAGCCGCCAACCATGCCATGGCCGCCAAAGTGCCGATCATCGTAGCGATGAACAAGATGGACCTTCCCGCTGCCAACCCCGAGTTGGTCAAGCGTCAGCTTTCTGAAATCGGCCTGGTCCCGGATGATTGGGATGGCGATACGATTGTGGTGCCTGTCTCGGCCAAAAAGAAAGAAGGCCTGGACGACCTGTTGGAAGCTATTTTGCTGGTGGCTGATAACCAAAAGATCGAAGCCAACCCCAACGGGAAAATCCTGGGGACTGTGGTTGAGGCGGAGCTGGATAAAACCCGAGGCGTGATGGCGACCCTGCTGCTCCAAAACGGGACGATCAAAGTGGGCGATACGATCCTGGCGGGCAAAGCCCTGGGAAGGATCAAGGCGATGTTCGATTACCGCGGTGAACGGATCACGCAGGCCGGGCCTTCAACGCCGATCGTGGTGATGGGCTTGAATGATGTCCCCGCTGCTGGCGATTTGTTCCGCAAAGTCGCTTCCGAAAAGGACGCCCGCGCGATCGTCGCGGACCTTGAATCCCGGGAACAGACTCACTCTGTGGCCCGCAAGACCACGCTGGAAGACCTTTTCGAACAGCTGCAGGCTGGCGAGGAACAGGAATTGCGCCTGATTGTCAAGGCTGATGTTCAGGGGTCTTTGGAACCGATCGTCAACTCCCTGAATGAAATTGGCGATAAGGAACCGGATGTCTCAATCAATATCCTGCATGCCGAAACCGGGAATATCACGGAAAGCGACGTGATGCTGGCGGCCGCCTCCGATGCGATCGTGGTGGGCTTTGCCGTGGATGCGGACAATGCGGCGGAGCGCCTGGCTGAAAAAGAAGGCGTTTCCATCCGTTTATACACGATCATTTACCGGCTCACTGAGGATATTGAAAAGGCCATCAAGGGTATGCTTGAACCGGAAATGGTTGAGAAGGTGATCGGTCGGGCGAAGGTTTTGGCGATCTTCAAAGTGTCCAAATACAGCACAGCCGCTGGCTGCCGGGTGATTGATGGGGAACTGCGCAGGAATGGTAAGATTAGGGTGATCCGCAACAGTGAAGTGGTTTATGAAGGTGAGATCGGATCGCTCAAACGTGGCAAAGACGATGTCCGCGAGGTCCGGGAAGGCTTTGAATGCGGTGTTTCACTGAAGCAATTTCATGAGTTTGAAGAAGGGGATTTGCTCGAATGTTATGTGATCGAGCAGCAAAAGTTCTAAGAGTTAGTGGAAGGAAGTCTAATTATGCCTTCAGGTATTCGATTACAAAGGATTCAAGACCAAATTCGAGAGGTGATGACCATTTTGCTCGAGACCCGGGTGAATGACCCGCGGATTCAGGGCGCCTATATCACGGATGTCACCGTCGACCGCGAATTGGACTTTGCCAATATCTATGTTTCCTCTCTGGTAGGTGAGGAAGAGGCTGCTCAAATCCTGGATGGATTGCGGAGCGCGGCAGGATTTTTGCGCTATGAACTCAGCCGCGCGGTCAAGCTGCGGGTGATGCCCAAACTGCGGTTCTATTGGGATGAGACGCCGGATAAAGCGGACCGAATTGAAGCGATCCTTGCTGAAATTCAGGCTGAGCGTTTGGAAAAAGGCAAGGAAGCTGCTGAATCTGGCGAACCTATGGATGAGGGAATGAATGACGCAGGAGATCAATCTGAAGATTAAAGACAAAATCGCGGCTAGCGAAAGAATTTTGATTGTGTCCCATGTCCGCCCGGATGCTGACGCAGCCGGTTCGCTGCTTGGCCTGGGGTTGGCGCTCCAGCAGGCCGGTAAGACGGTCCAGATGGTGTTGCAGGACGGCGCGGATAATTTCGATTATCTGCCCGGCAGCGACCAGATCCTCCGCCAGGCGGAAGGCTCGTTTGACATGATTGTGGTGGTTGATTGTTCTGACTCGCAGCGTGTTGGACATGCGCTTGACGGTTATGGCGCGCCGGACCTGGTTGTTGACCATCATAAGACCAACCTCAATTTTGGGGCCAATAACGTGGTTGAACCTGAACAGGTCGCCACTGCTGCAATCCTCTATGACCGTATCCCTGAGTGGGGCCTGGCATTCAACTCGGATGTCGCCAACTGCCTGCTTTCCGGGATCGTCGGCGATACAATCGGCTTCCGGACCTCCAACGTGGATGCTTCCGTGCTGCGCCGGGCGGCCGCTCTGATGGAGCATGGGGCAGATCTGGCTCACATCTATCGCGAAGAATTGGTGTTAAAATCATACACGGCTGTCCGCTATTGGGGCGCTGGGTTGAACCGGCTGCTGTATGAGGACGGGCTGGTCTGGACCTATCTTTCCCTTGTTGATCGGGAGAAAATCGGGTATGCTGGAAATGATGATGCCGATCTGGTCAATGTGCTGTCAGCGGTCAGGGAGGCCGAGATTGCGCTCATTTTCATCGAACAGACACACAATCAAGTAAAAGTCAGTTGGCGGGCACAGCCCGATTTGGATGTTTCTGAAATCGCTTTTAGCTTTGGCGGCGGTGGTCATGCGGCTGCGGCTGGCGCAGATATTGAAGGTGATTTGCAAGAAGTGATGACGCGTGTGATCGAAAAGACGCGGGAATTGTTAGATAATTCGAGAAAGTGAAAAAGGAGAAGACCATCATATCCCAGGGGAGTATGGAAGAATTATGAGCGAACAAGAATTTGATGTAAAGAATGCTGTCTCAGGGGTACTGGTTATTGATAAGCCTATCGGGATGACCTCGCATGATGTCGTCCAGATCGTCCGCCGGGGAACCGGCATCAGGCGGGCAGGCCACACCGGCACTTTGGATCCCCGCGCCTCGGGCGTATTGGTTGTCCTGGTTGGGCCGGCGGTTCGGTTGAGTGAATATGTCTCTGCATCGGATAAGCGTTATCAGGCGATCATCCGCCTGGGCGAAAGCACCGACACCTATGACGGAGATGGAGAGATCACAAGGCGCTCACCGGTTAACATCAGTCAGGAACAGATCGAAGAAGCGCTGACCCATTTTGAGGGCACAGTCGAACAGGTGCCCCCCGCTTATTCCGCCAAGAAGATCAATGGCCGCAGGGCCTATGAGATGGCCCGGAACGGCGAGGAAGTGGAACTGGAGCCGCGGGAAATTGACGTTTACCATCTGGAACTTCTGGAATGGGACAGCCCTGAGGCGATTGTGGATGTCTATTGTTCCTCCGGCACGTACGTCCGCTCCCTGGCCAATGACCTCGGTGAGGTCCTGGGCTGCGGCGGTCACCTGGTGGGCTTGCGGCGGACCAAGAGCGGTGAGTTTGCGCTGCGGGATGCCGTCCAGCTGCGCAAGCTGCAGGAAGCCTTTGACGACGGGGATTGGTATAAATATCTGATCCCCGCTGCGGAAGCCTTGGGTGATTGGCCCTCTCGGGAACTGACCTTTGAAGAGGTCGATCTGATCCGCCATGGACATCGGATTCCGGTTGAGGAAGCGCCTGAAAATCCAGATAACTGGATCCGCGCCATCAGCCAGCAGGGTGAGTTGGTTGCCCTGCTTGAATACATTCCGGAAGAGAAGGAATGGCAGCCCAGAAAGGTCTTTTTCTCCTGATCGGCAGCTATGATCGGGGTGGGTCCTGACCGGCGATAAGCAAATAACCGCCCTTTTTCGTTTACTTGAGAGAGGGCGATTTTTCTAAGACAGGTGAGCCAGGCTAGAAGCATGCCAGATATTGATCGTTCTACGCCAGACATTGTTTCATTTAATAATTTGCCGGTGATGCCCTTTCAGCAAAGCTGCATCACAATCGGCAACTTTGACGGGGTCCACAGGGGCCACCAGTTCATCATCAATGAGCTGGTCCATCAGGGGTTCATGGGCGAGATGCCCGTGATTGTGATCACTTTCTTCCCGAATCCCTCGGATTTCTTCAACCATTCCGAACAGCCTTATTACCTCACGACGCCTGCCGAAAAGACGGCTCTGCTGAAGGCGCTGGGCGTGGACGAGGTAATCACGTTCCGGTTTGACCAGGATTTTGCCAACCTTCTGCCGGAGCCCTTTGTTGCGGCTTTGAAAGAGAAGCTTGGGCTGAAGACCCTGCTGGTGGGCTATGATTTTGCGATGGGCAAGAACCGCCAGGGGACGATCCCTGTGCTCCGGGAGTTGAGCGAGAAGTACGATTTTAAGCTGGAGGCGCTCTCTCCAGTTGAACTCGCGGGGGATGAGATCTCCTCGACCCGAATCCGACAGGCCCTGGGCGCGGGCGATATGCGCCTGGCGGCTGAAATGCTGGGAAGGCCTTATGTCGTCAGCGGCCCGGTGACCCATGGGTCAGACCGCGGCTCACGGATCGGCCTGCCGACGGCAAACATCGACCATTGGGCGCGGAAGCTGCTGCCGGCGATCGGCGTTTATGCCACCCGGCCGGTTTTGCATGGCAAGACATATTATGGGATCACCAATGTCGGGCTGAGACCGACCTTTGAAAAGCAGGAACGTCCCAGTGTTGAAACCCATATCCTGGATTTTGATGGTAATATCTATGGGGAGCAACTGGAACTTCAGTTCGTTGAGAAGATCAGAGATGAGCGGAAATTCTCAGGTGTGGAGGCATTTCTCGCTCAGATAGAACGCGATAAAGCCACCGCCCAAAGGATTTTCAGCCGTGACGAAAGCTAGACGGATCTATTTGCTCAGTCCTCGGGACCTCAGCCCTGAGACCATTGCGGTTACTTTCGCAAAAACTTCCCGTTCGCCAAAACCTTTTGATGAGATTGCAGCTGAATTAACAGATGACCGGGCTGCCCAGTTCCACGAGAAATGGGTGGTGGGCTACGGCCACGCCTCCGTGGCGGAACATGCCGTGCTGCATCTGGCGCTTGAAAATGTCTCCCGTTTGGCGGTTGAGACCATTGAGGGGAACCGGCTGGCCTCCTATACTGAAAAATCGACCCGTTACCAGCAATGGGATTCGGACGCCTTTTATATCCCCGAAGAGCTTAAGGGACATCCTTTGGAGGGCGAATATCAGGCAGTTTGCCAATCCCTGTTTGATGCCTATCACACCTGTATCCCCAAGGTGCAGGATTGGCTGCGCCAAACGCGGGCGCAGGCGCCGGAAGAATCGGACAGCGCGTTTGAAAGACGGATCCGCCCGGCCTCGGTGGATATCTGCCGTTTCCTGCTGCCCGCTGCTTCGCTGGCGAATGTGGGCGTCACGATCAATGCCCGCGCGCTGGAATACGCGATCTGCAAGATGCTCAGCTCGCCCCTGGACGAAGTCCGGCAGATCGGTGAATGGGTGTTGAAAGTCGGTCAGGAGGAAACCCCGACCCTGATCAAATATGCTGCTTGCAATGCTTATCTCCAGAAAACGACGGAGAACATGACTGCCCAGGCGCAGAATGTGAGAGGCGATTCCGGCAGCATGCTCAGACTGGTAGATTTTGATGCGGAGGGCGAGGAGAAGGTCCTGGCCGCCGTCCTGTTCCGTTTTTCCAGGGATGCCACCTATGGGGCCTGCCTGGCGCACGTGCGTGATCTGGGTGAAGCCGGGCGGAAGGCCCTGGCGCAGAAACTGATGGCAGGCCGAGGTCCTTTTGACCAGCCGCTGCGGGAATTTGAATATGCCCAGATGACTTTTGAGGCCGTCATGGACCAGGGCGCCTATTTCGAATTCAAACGCCATCGGATGATGACCCAGACCGTCCAACCGCTCACCGCTTTGTTGGGCTACGTCGTGCCGCGGGGAATCATTGAAGCTGGATGCGAACCGGCTTATCGAGAAGCGATGGAGAAAGCGGAAAAGCACTATGCAGCGTTAAAGGCTTTCAGCCCGGACCTTGCGGCTTATGTCGTTCCGAATGGATTCAACCGCCGGGTTTTATTTACGCTGAATCTGCGGGAGGCTTTCACCTTCTGCCGGCTGAGGGCGGCGGAAAATGCCCATTTTTCCATCCGGCGGGTTGCCTTGCAGGTTTATGAGGCCATTCGGGATATTTATCCCCACCTGGCTCCGTTTATGGCTGTGCCTGAAGGGGTCACCTCGCAGGATATCGTTCGGGAACATTTTTAAGATTTCATCACTTTGTATTTATTATTTCTTCGGCATAGTTCGTCTCCCTGCAACACTGGGTGAGGTTTTGGAGATTTTATGATTGTTCTGGTGATCCTCTCGTTTCTGAGCATTTGGATCATTGTTGGCAACAGCGAGCGCGAACCTGATTGGCGGATGGCATTTATTCAGGCTGCCATTGTCTGGGCGGGCTATCTAACCCTCTGCACGGAAGCGCTGAGTCTTTTCCATGCGATTAACCGTTTGGCTTTGGGCATTGTCTGGTCTGTCCCCGTGCTGACGGGTATCGCCTGGATCTGGCTGCGTTTGAGCCACCGCAAGGTATTGCGCCTGCCGATTGTGTATCATCGTGATTCCTGGATGGGTGCGATTCTGGATTTCTTTGTCTTTCTGATTTTATTGATCACAGCCGTTGTGGCTTTAGTCTCGCCGCCAAATTCTGAAAATGCGATGATCTACCGGATGAGCCGGGTTGCCCATTGGGCCCAGGAGCAGAGTTTGGATCACTATGCCACGGAGATCGAACCTCAAAACAGCAATGCTCCCGGGGCAGAGCTGATCCAGCTGAATTTCTATGTCCTCTCAGGTTCAGACCGGGGCGCCAATCTGGCGGCCTGGCTGGCTTTTGCCGGTTCGGTCTCTGCGACCGCGAGCCTGGCCGGTGTGCTGGGTGCGAAGGTCAATGGGCAGCGGATGGCCGCGATCTTTGGTGCAACCTTGCCGGTTGCGATCACGCAGGCGACCAGCGCCACGAATGACATGGTTGTCACATTCTGGATCTTGAGCGCCATCCTGATGCTGTTTTATTACGCCAGGAAAGCCCAAAAACCAACGGTCCTGGTTTTTTCAGCCCTGGCCGCGGCTTTGGCCGTTGTGACCAAACCAACCGCGCTGATCTTCCTTTGGCCTTTCGCCCTGTATGCGGTCGTTGTCCTTCGGCAGCGTTTGGGTATGGGCCGGATGCTGCTTTGGGCTTTGGCTGCTTTCCTGATCATGGGGCTGATCAACGGTGGCAGCTTCCTGCGCAACCAACAAGATTATGGCCAATTCTATCGACCCAAAGAGCTGGCGGGTCAGACGAATGAGATCCGAGATTGGCGCGTTTTGGTTTCGAATATCACACGCAATGCCGCACTGCATGCAGATTTACCCATTTCAAGGGCGGATACCTGGTTAAAAACCAGTCTTCTGGAGCTTCATGATGAATTGGGGATAGCCGTGAATGATCCGCGCACGACGCTGGGCGGAGATTTCTACATCCCGGAGGTCAACACCTCCGAACGGACCAGCGGCAACCCCCTGCACGCTGCGATCTTTATTATCAGTTTTGTTGTGGTTGTGGGTATGGTGGTCCTTGGGAAGGAGGACCCGGATATCCTGGTCTATTCCGCTGCGATCTTCTTCTCGTTTATCCTCTATTGCTATTTGTTAAAATGGCAGCCCACTGGCGGGCGGATGCAATTGCCTTTATTTTTCATGTTTGCGCCGCCGATCGCCTTCCTGCTGGATCGGGTGGAAAAATTCCAGCTGGAAACAGTGATCGCTGCCTTGCTGTTTGCCTATTCCGTTCCCTGGCTGTTTCAAACCCAGGAGCGGCCCATTATTGTGACCCCTGAGCAGACTTACCCGATCAGTGTGTTCGCGGGCGAACGGACCCAGCTTTACTTTGTTACGAATCCTGGGGATTATCTCCCCTACTTGGAAATGACGGAGCAGATCAAGGCGCGGGGGATCAAAACGATTGGGCTCAATCTGACCGATCACAGCGAAGAGTACCCGCTTTGGGCCTTGCTGGGCGCGCCCAGTGAGGATTTGCGGTTCGAATGGGTCGCCGCCGATCCGGCTTCGGAGCCTTTATTGGACACTGGCTTTGCGCCAGAGGCCATCATTTGTGAGGGTTG
>WOYY01000092.1 GCA_011620555.1 Anaerolineaceae bacterium
TTTTACTAAATTTATGCGAATTTCGCGAATCAATGGGTTTGTGCAACAGGCTCTATCGTTATAATAAACGCCTTCATCCGAAAACGCCCCGCTCACGCTTTCAACGTATTCATCCGTCAACTCATCCGAATAGACGCAATAGATATCATAAGCGCGTGCCTTGAAGACTGGACCCTCTCTTATTCAACCCTTAAAACTGTCCAATAAAACACCCGCACTACAATCAAACATCCTATCTCTTCACAACGCCTTTTGACCAGCTGCTTCTCTCTCTCCCCTGCCTCGCGACTTATCCTTTTATCCTTTTTCTGCTAAAATCATTAACAGGGTTAATTCATTTCGTTCAGCATTTCTCGGAGCATTGACATGGCTATCTTAATCAAAAACGGCACACTGATCACCGCCAGCGAGACCTATCAGGCTGACATCCTCATTGAAAACGAAAAAATATCCAAAATCGGCGTAAACCTCTCCCACCCCAGTGCGGACAGCGTTGATGCCAGCGGCCTCCTGATCCTGCCGGGCGGGATTGATGCGCATGTCCATCTGGACCTGCCGATGGCCGACACCGTCTCCTCGGATGACCATTACACCGGGATGAAAGCGGCCGCTTTCGGCGGCACGACCACAGTGATCGACTTCGTTCCCCAGGACGAAGGCACCCTGGCCGAAAACATCGGCCGCTGGCGCGCCAAGGCCGACCCCAAGGCCGCGCTGGATTACGGTTTCCACATGAACATCACCCGTTTCGACCAGGATGTCGCCAAGGAGATCTTCACCCTGCCCGACCTGGGGATCACCAGCGTCAAGGTCTTCACGGCCTACAACGGCCGGTTGCGCCTGCCGGATGGCGAGATCTTCCGGGTGATGCGGGTGGCCAAATCCGCCGGGATCCTGACCCTCGTCCATGCTGAAAACGGGGATGTGATTGACATCCTGGTGGAGGAAGCGCTGCAGGCCGGCAACACTGACCCCATCTTCCACGCCAAGACCCGCCCCGCCTGGGGCACCGTGGAAGCCTCCCTGCGGGCTGCCGCGCTCGCCGCCCAGGCCGGCGACGCACCACTTTACCTGGTGCATATGAACACCGCGGGCGAAGTGGACCAGCTCCAATATGCCCGCGAGCACAGCCTGAACATGATGGGCGAAACCTGCCCTCAGTACCTCTTCTTTGATGAAAACGACTTGCGCGGGGCGGATGGCGCAAAATGGATCTGCTCACCGCCGATGCGCACGGCTGTCGATAACGAACGCCTCTGGGAAGGTCTGGAAAAGGGCGTCATCCAGGTGATCTCCACTGACCACTGCCCCTTCTTCTTTGATGGCACCCAGGCGATCGACTATGAAGGCAAGCCCGTCGCCATTCCCGGCAAGGAACTGGGGAAGGATGATTTCACCAAGATCCCCAACGGCCTGCCCGGTGTGGGCGACCGGATGCCCGTCCTCTGGACCGAGGGCGTGGGCAGCGGGCGGCTGACGCCCAATCAGTTCGTCGCCCTGCATGCCACCAACCCCGCCCGGATATTCGGGCTTTATCCCCAAAAGGGTTCCCTCCTGCCGGGGGCGGATGCCGATATTGCCCTTTGGGACCCCAATAAGGAACTCACTTATGGGGTGGAAGTTGCCAAACACCGCACCGATTACAACCTTTATGAAGGCTGGCGGCTCAAGGGTTTCCCTGTGATGGTCTTTCTGCGCGGGCAGAAGATCGTGGATGGCAATACCTGGTACGGCAAACCCGGGATGGGCAAATTCCTCCACCGCGGTGAAGGCGAGATCCTGGCCTGAGCCTGATCTGATTCCTGATGTTAATCCTGCTTCCCATTGGACTGTTGCTGGTGGCCGCCCTGGTCATCACCATCCTGGACCGCGTCCGCCCCAATTACGGCACAGCCTGGTTGATCGCGACCGGCGTGAGCCTGACCGCCTGGCTGGCGATCTTTATTTTCCGCCTCTGGCTGCCCACAACGCTGCCGGTTCTCTCCTGGGAAGGGACCGAGCTGAACCTGTCAGGCTATTTTTCCCTGGTGATGGATTACCAATCCTGGCCCTACGCCCTGGCATTGATGACCATCACCCTGGCCATCGTGCTGACCGGCGCAGCCCGCACCCGCTATGACAGCGCGCCCAAAGCCTGGGCTGCCAGCCTGACCATCACCGCCCTGGGGCTTGTGGCCGTGCAATCCGGCACCAGCCTGACCATGATGCTTGCCTGGGTCATCGTGGATCTCTTTGAACTTTTTTACCTGCTGCGCCTGGCGGATGCCGATCAATTCAACTTCCGGATCGTCCTTTCCTATGGCGTCAGGGTGGGGTCCGTCATGATGCTCTTCCTGGCGACCATGGTCGGGTGGCAGTCGGTCCATTCCTTTAACTTGAACACCATCCCCCAAAGCTCTGGCTTGCTTTTCCTGCTGGCTGCCGGGCTGCGTCTGGGCGTGCTGCCCCTGAACCTGCCTTTCCTGCAGGAGCCCGTCCTGCGGCGGGGCGGCGGCAACATCCTGCGCCTGGCGCCGGTCGCCTCCAGCCTGGTGCTGCTTGCCCGCCTACCCGAAAACACCCTGCCCGCCAACCTGGGCGGAAATTCCTGGATCCTCTTTGCCCTGCTGGCGATCGCTGCGCTTTATGCCGCTTTCCGCTGGCTTGCGGCCAAAGATGAAATTGAAGGGCGTCCGTTCTGGATCGTGGGCTGGGCTTCGCTTGCGACGGCCTCCGTGCTCAACGGAGAACCGCAGGCCAGCATCGCCTGGGGCCTGGCGCTGCTGCTGCCGGGCAGCCTGCTTTTCCTGTATTATCCCCGAATTCAACGGATGAACTTCCTGCTGTATTTCGGCCTGATCGGCTTGGTCGGCTGGCCCTATACCCCTCTGTCAAGCGGCTGGGTTGGCCTTGTGGGCAGCGGCTTCAACCTCTGGACCTTCCTTTTCGTTCTGGCCCAAACCGTGATGATTCTTGGCTATCTCAACCGCATCCTTCAACCCGGCGGCGAGGCCGGCGCGCTGGAATCCTGGGCCAGGCTGGTCTTTCCTCTGGGCTTGATCATTATCATTCAAACCACCATCGGCCTGGGTCTGATCGGGTGGCCGGGGTCATTGACGCTTGGTCTCTGGTGGCTGCCGCTCATCAGCAGCATTCTTGCGGCCGCGGCCTTTTTTCTGAGCCGGCGGCTGGGCATTTCCCCGCCCTACCTGCAATTGCCGGCCAGCAGCCGCCTGACCCAGGTTTTGGAATGGGCCACGCCCCGGCTGGAAAGCATCTTCCGGTTGGAGTGGCTCTACCGCGCGCTTTGGTCCATCTACACCCTCCTCGGCAGGATTCTGCAGATCTTTTCACAGACCCTGGAGGGCGAAGGGGGCATCCTCTGGACGGCCCTGCTGCTCCTGCTCTTGATCGCGGCGCTTGCCCGGGGAGCCAATTTCTAAAATGCAAATCCTATCTATCCTGGCCTTTGTCTTAATCGTTATCACGGCAATGACCATCCTGGTCTTCCGGGATTGGCGGATCGTTTCCGGCGCCCTGGTGCTGCAATACCTGGCCGCCTTTGTCCTGGTGGCCCAGTCCTGGCCTATCGGCGTGGCGGTTGTCAAATTGATCGTGGGGTGGATGGCCACGGCCGCGATCTCATTGACCTATTTCCGCAAAGAAGATATCCCCTTTGTGACAGAAACTTCCTCCAGTTTCATCTTCCGCGGGTTGATGGGCTTATTGATCATCCTGGTCGTGTTCACGGCGGCCCCCGCCCTGAAAGACAACGTCTTCCCCGGGCTGAACCTGCTGGTGCTGCAAGGCGGATTGATGTTGATCGGGATCTCGCTGATGCAGCTGGGCACGACCTCCGATCCCTTCCTGACCATTGTCGGGCTGCTGAGCACGCTCTCGGGCTTCGAGGTGATCTATGCAGGGCTGGAACTCTCCACCCTGGTGACGGGCCTTCTGGCAATCGTCAACCTCGGGTTGGCCCTGGTCGGAGTCTACTTCATCGTGCCCAGGGACGAACGAAAGGGACTGGAATCGGGCGAGGAGGATGACCAATGACCCTGAACCTCAGCACCCCGACCCTCTGGGTCCTCCTGCCGCTGGCCGCCGCTCTGATCGCCTTGGCTGCCCTCAATCGCAGGACTTTCGCCATCCTCCTGACCAGCATCACAGCTTTTGCGCTGTCCATCCTCGCCCGTTTCTTCCCCGAATCCCTGGTGATCGCTTTCGGCCCCCTCACGGTTTCCTTCTCAGAAAGCCTGGGGTTCCTGGGGCGGGAAATCTCTCTTCGCTATGAGATCCTCCCCTTCATCAGCATGATCTACTTCGTCACCAGCCTTTGGACTCTGACCAGCGGGATCGGGAAAACGCCCCAAACCTTCCCGGCCACCAGCCTGGCCATCACCGCCCTGGTAACCGCCGCGCTGGGCGTGGCGCCCTTCCTCTACGCGGCTCTGCTGATCGAGACCGCCGTGCTGGTCTCCATCCCGATGCTTTCCCCGCTGGGGCAGCCCCCGCGTCCGGGCGTTCTGCGCTATCTGACCCTGCAGACCCTGGCCGTGCCATTCATCTTGCTGGCGGGCTGGCTGCTTTCGGGTGTGGAAGCCCTGCCTCCCGAAAGCCCGCTCATCCTCCAGTCTGCGCTTATTCTGGGCATCGGCATCGCCCTTTGGCTGTCGATTTTTCCCTTCCATTCCTGGATGCCGATGGTGGACGAACACAGCAACCCCATGGTCACAAGTTTCTTGCAATTTATGATCCCTGCGGTGGTCATCCTCTTTAGTCTGAATTTCCTCAACCGCTACACCTTCCTGCGGGAATCCCCCGGTCTCTACCAGATCCTTCAGATCTGCGGCGTGATCATGATCGCGCTGGGCGGCGGCTGGACCGCGTTCCAAAAGAACCTCAAGCGGGCATTTGGCTTTTCCTGCCTGACGGAAACCGGGTTCTCGCTGCTGGCGATCGGCCTGGCAAACGAGGGCGGTCTGATCTGGCTGATGATCCTGCTGCCCGCGCGGGCCCTAAGCTACTGGTTGTGGGGCTTTATTCTGTCCCTCGTTGAACAACACGCCGGCTCCGCGGACCTGGAACACCTTGAAGGCTTCGCCCGCCGCTACCCGATCCTCGCCATCGGCCTGCTGCTCGCGCAGTTGAGCGTGGCTGGGATGCCGCTCCTGGCAGAATTTCCAACCAAAATCACCCTGCTGACAACCGCTCTCAGGAGCGGCCCGGCCCTGGGCGCCTGGGGCCTGATCGGGACGCTGGGTCTTTTCCTCTTCACCCTGCGCCTCCTAATGCACATGGTCCGGCCTGAAACTGAAGGTGAACCGAACCCCTGGCGGGTGAACGAAAGCTTTTTGGAATACATCCCCGTCCTCGCCATGGTGGTGATCCTGATCCTGACAGGCTTATTCCCCAATGCCTTTCTGACCAACATCACCCAGACCTTAACGGCATTCAGCCAGTTGAATCCCTTTAATTAAACCCCAGCCAGGCGTTCCCAGATCCTGGCATATTCTTTTTGAGTATAATTTATGGCACAACTTGGACATGAACCCCAATGCCATCTGGGGTTTTTTATCACCCCATTGAGAGAGGTGAAAAGTATGGATGATACATTGGATTATGGAAAACTGAAGAAACAGATCGAGTATCTGGACGGTGAACGCAACAACGATAAAACCGTGATTGCCGCGCTCCAGAACAAGCTTGAAAACCTGGACACTGAGAATTCCGCCCTCCGGACCCGTTTGGCGGATCTGGAAGGCGAAATCACCCGCCTGAACACCCTGATGGCACGGCTGGAGCAATTTGAAACCGATGTCGACAGCCTGCGCAGCGAAACCACCAAACAAACCGACATCTTCAGAGAGTCTCTGAGAGATCAATCGCTGCTTTCCGAGCGCAACAATCAGGCCATTGAAGGGATCAACCAGACAGTGATCAATGTTGAACGGCGATTTCAGGAATTGCAGCCCATTCAGACTGCCCTGCAAAAAAACCAGGAAGAGAACCAGCGGATCAACCGCTCTGTTGAGGAACTCAGCGCCCGTTTGAGTGAAGTGGAGGGCGTAGACGAGAACTACAGCCGGTCCCTGCGGCTGATCGAAGAGAACCGGCGTCAGGATGCCAAGCGCCTGATGGACCTGCAGGGCGAAATCGCGGCCGTCCGGCAGCGCCAGGACGAAACCCGCGGCAAACAGGACCTCGTCAGCGACAATATGCGCAAACTCGAGGGCCGGATCAAAGAGCTGCTGGAAGCCGAATCCGAACGGCGGGAGGCTCAGACCGCCTTCATGGAGAAGATCAACCTGAGCCAGATCGAACGCGAACGGACCTTCAAGGATTGGGGCAGCCGCTTTGAAGCGATGGAAAAGATCACCGCAAATATCGAATCCGAATTGAACAGCCTGGAAGATACCCACCGGACAATCAAACAATCGCAAAGTTCATTGGATGAGGTCACTCAGCGCTTTGAACGCCGGATCAACGAAATCACTGAGGTCCAGCGGCTGAACGAAGACCGCTTCCGCCAGGAATGGACCACCTTCAAATCCGACGATCAGAAACGCTGGTCGAACTATATCCTTTCACAGGAAGAACAGCACCGGGAAATGAACCGCAGCCTGGAAGCGCTGGGCGGCCGGATTGACACCCTTGAGGACCACCTGGAAACCCTGCAGGAGAACCTCCAACAACTGGGCCGGGATGACGTCAAACGGATGATGGCCTCTCTGAACGCCCTGCGGGATTCAATCGAGACTTATAACACGATCTTCAAGGACTGACCCACCAGACAGGAATAAGCCTTGCAAGTCATTGGAACCGCCGGACACGTTGACCACGGAAAATCGACCCTCATCAACCGGCTGACCGGGATCAACCCGGACCGGCTGAAGGAAGAACAAGACCGTGAAATGAGCATTGAGCTGGGCTTTGCCTGGTTCAAGCTGCCCAACGGTGACGATATCGGCGTGGTGGATGTCCCCGGGCACCGGGACTTCATCGAGAACATGCTGGCCGGGATCGGGGGAATTGACGCCGCGCTCTTTGTGGTGGCCGCCGATGAGGGCGTGATGCCCCAGACCCGCGAACACCTGGCCATCCTGGACCTGCTGCAGATTCCCGCGGCCGTCGTGGCCCTCACCAAGATTGACCTGGTGGACGACCCCGAATGGCTGGACCTGGTGGAAGCGGATTTGCAGGATACCTTCGCCGGGACAGCCCTCGAAGACGCGCCCATCGTGCGCGTCAGCGCCCGCAGCGGCGAAGGGCTGGAAACACTCATCCAAACTTTGCAGGATGTCCTCACCCAGCACCCCCAGCGGCCCGACCTGGGCCGCCCCCGTCTGCCCGTGGACCGGGTCTTCACCCTGCCGGGCTTCGGCACCATCGTCACCGGCACGCTGACCGACGGCCATCTCTCCGTCGGCGATGCGGTGGAAATTCTGCCACCCGGGGTCGAAGGCCGGATCAGAGGCCTCCAGACCCACAAGCAGGCCGAAGAAAAGGCCCAGCCGGGCAGCCGCACGGCTGTCAATATCTCCGGCGTCAGAGTGGATCAAATCCGGCGCGGCGACGTGGTCGTCACCCCCGGCACCTATCAACCCACCCGGATGATCGATGTCTGGGTCAGGATGATTAAGGACGCCAACGCACCGCTCAAACACAATGCCGAGGTCAAACTGTTCCTCGGGGCGGCGGAGGTGATCGCCCGGGTCCGTTTGCTGGGCGTGCAGGAACTCCAGCCCGGCGAAGAGGGATTCCTGCAGTTGCTGCTGCAGGAGCCGGTAGTCGCCCTGCGCCAGGACCGCTTTATCCTGCGCCGTCCCTCGCCCGCGGAAACAATCGGCGGCGGCCAGGTGGTGAACCCGCACCCCAAACGCCGTTACAAGCGTTTCAACGAAACCAGGCTGGAAGAGCTGGCCCAGCTGATGGTGGGCACCCCCGAAGAAATCCTGATGCAATCCGCCCGCCAATCCGGCCTGGTCTCGCGCAAAAAGCTGATCGAAAATGCGGGGCTGGAACCCGACCAGGCCCAGCAAGCCATTGACGGCTTGCTCGCGGAAGGCGCATTGACCCTGCTGGTGGACGGCAAACAATCGCTGATCCCCACGGATCAGCTTGAGCGGCTGCAGGGCGCCCTGCTGCAAAGCCTGGCGGACTTTCACCGGCAAAATCCTCTGCTGCCCGGCATGCCGCGGGAAAGGCTGCGGACGAAAAACAAGCTCCCCGCCGAGCTTTTTGACCCGCTGGTCAGCAGGCTGGCAGCCACAAAAGCGATCGTTGCGGAAAACGCCTCAGTCCGGCTCGCCGGGCACAGTATCCAATTGACCGCTGCCCAGCAGCAGCAGATTGACGCTCTGCTGAAAGATTTTTCTGCCCAGCCCACGACGCCGCCCTCGGTCAAAGAGAGCCAGGAGGCGATCGGCGAGGACCTGGTGATCGTCCTGGTGCAGACCGGGCAGCTCATTCAACTGGGGGAAGACGTCCTGCTCCAGCCCGAAGTTTTGGACAAGATGCAAACCGCCGTAATCGAGATCATCCAGCAAAACGGCAGCATCACGCTGGCCGAACTGCGGGACCGTTTCAATACCAGCCGGAAGTACGCCGTTGCCGTGCTGGAATATTTGGACGCCGCGGGGGTCACCACCCGCAAAGGGGACAGCCGGGTGCTGCGCAAAAAACCCTGATCCCGGTTCCCCGGCAGGCAGACTTCAATAATTCCTCCCAAACTTCAATTTTCCGAACCCCGCTTTAAATTATCTCAAACTTCATCCGGGTGAATCCAAAACTCCCAGAGCGGGAGCAAAGCAATCTGCGGTAAAATTGAAAAAGCACTCACCAATTATCTCACTTGTGGAGGAGTTTTCAGACCCATGCAGTGGAAAATTTTACTCACAGATGGACTGGCCGCGATTTCAGATGAGGCCCTGCTCGCCAAGGTTGATTTGGTGGACAAGAAAGGCATTTCCGCGGAAGAGCTGCTGGAAGTGATCGGCGATTACGACGCCCTGATCGTGCGCAGCCGCACCAAGGTCACCGAAGCGGTCTTCGCCGCCGGCAAAAACCTGAAGATCGTCGGCCGGATGGGCGTTGGCGTGGATAATATTGACCTCCAGGCCGCCAAAGCCCACGGCGTGGCCGTGGTGAACGCGCCCGTTGCCACCACCGTCTCCGTCGCTGAACTGACCCTTGGCCTGATGTTGAGCCTGATCCGCGGCATTCCCAAGGCAGATGCCGGGCTGAAAGCGGGGCAATGGCTGAAGAAGGAACTGGTCGGGACGGAACTCTACCAAAAGACCCTCGGCGTGATCGGTTACGGTCACATCGGCGAAGCCGTCGCCAAACGGGCCCTGGCCTTTGACCTGAAAGTGATCGCCTATGACCCCGTCCGCCCCGCGGCGGAGGTCCAGGCCAGCGGGGCAAGTCCTGTGGACCTGGATACCCTCCTGGCCCAGGCGGACCTGATCACCCTGCACATCCCCCACACCCCAGCCTCGCATTACCTGCTCAATGCCAAGGCCTTCGCCAAGATGAAACCCGGCGTGCGGATCATCTGCGCGGCGCGCGGCGGTGTGATCGAAGAAGCCGCCCTGCTGGATGCCCTCAACAGCGGCAAGGTGGCCGGCGCGGCCCTCGATGTTTACGAAACGGAGCCGCCCGGAGATTCCCCCCTGGCGAAGCATCCTTTGGTGGTCGGCACGCCGCATATCGGCGCCCAGACCGCTGAGGCGCAGCTGCGCGCGGGGTATGACATCGTCTCGGAAGTGGTCGCCGGTTTGGATAAAAAACCCTTACGCTGGCGGGTGGCCTAAAGAAGCCCTCCCGGCCTGTTCCCATAAAATAAATCAAAAAGGAAAGCAAATGTCAGATAAACCCCAAACCTCAGAAAAAATGCAGGAACTAATCAACCTTGCGGCCGAACTGGACGATCTCAGCCATATCAACGCCCTGATGGGCTGGGACCAGCAGGTTTACATGCCCCGCGGCGGCTCTGAGGAGCGCGGGACCCAATCCGCTCTGATCGGCCGCCTGATGCATGAGAAACTCACCTCTGAAAAGGTGGGCAAGCTGCTGGCTGACCTGGAAGCCGAAGTGGGCGACCTGAACGCCGACACCGACGAAGCGCGGGCGGTCAAAGTCTTCAAGAAGGCCTATGAAAAGCAGACCAAGGTCCCCTGGCCCCTGTTGATGGAATTCATCAAGGTGACCACCGGCGCGCATGAAGCCTGGGTGGAAGCCCGGACCAAGTCCGACTTCTCGATCTTCCAGCCCTATTTGCAGAAGATCGTTGACCTGCGGATTGAATATGCCAAGCTCTTCCAGCCCTACGACCACATCTATGACGCCCTGCTGGATGATTACGAGCCGGGGATGAAGACGGCCGATGTCAAAAAGATCTTCGATGAACTCCGCCCCCAGCAGGTGGAACTGCTCAAAGCGATAGCTGAAAAAGAACCGCCCGACAACAGCTTCATCAAGACTCATTACAAAACGGAATACCAGGAACTGCTCGGCCGCTATGTGATCACCCGCTTCGGTTTCGACTGGAATCGGGGCCGCCTGGACCTGACCGCCCATCCCTTCACTACCGAATTCGGCCAGGGCGATGTCCGCATCACCACCCGCTATCTGGATGACGACGGCGGCTCGGCCCTCTTCAGCACGATGCACGAAGCCGGCCACGCCATGTATGGTCAGGGGATTGCCGCCAAGTACAACCGCCACCCCCTCAGCGGGGCAGCCTCGCTCGCCATTCACGAATCGCAGTCCCGCCTGTGGGAGAACCTGGTCGGCCGCAGCAAGGAATTCTGGTCCTTCTTCTACCCCAGCGTCCAGATGCTCTTTCCGGAGATCCTGGGGAACGTCTCCATGAACGATTTCTACCGCGGTATCAACAAGGTCGAACCCTCGATGATCCGGGTTGAAGCGGATGAAGCCACCTACAATATGCACATCATGCTGCGGCTCGAGATCGAAATGGGTCTGATGGAAGGCGGCATGCAGGTGGCCGACCTGCCCGAGATCTGGAACAGCAAGATGCAGGAGTACCTCGGGATCACGCCCAAGAATGACGCCGAAGGCGTTTTGCAGGATGTTCACTGGTCCGGCGGGATGATCGGTTATTTCCCCACCTACGCGCTCGGTAACCTGGCCTCCGTCCAGCTCTGGGATAAGCTGCTCGAAGAAAATCCCAACGTGCATGATGAGATCGCCCAGGGCAAGTTCGACACCATCCTGGGCTGGATGCGCGAACATATCCACCAATATGGCGCAAAGTATGAACCGCAGGAACTGATGCTCAGGGCCACCGGCAGCAAGATCACGCCCGAACCCTACATCAACTACCTCAAGACCAAATACGGCGAGATCTATGATCTCTAACCGGACCTTTAGCGAGCTACGCAGAGGCGGTCCGCTGGACCGCCTCTGTTCTAGAATAGTCTTCTTTCCCTTACCCGGCTTAAACCAAGTCTCTGTATAATAGCGGCATGCTTTCCAAACATCGAAGCTTTTTCATTCTGGTTCTCCTCCTCAGCCTGTCCCTGGCCCTGCCGCGGGCTTCATGGGCCGCGCCCGCCCCTTCCATGGCGATCCTCTCGCCGGGCAGCGGGTCGGCCGTCACGTCCCCGATCCCGGTTTTGGCCCTGGCGCAGCCGGGCGCCGACGGTCTGATCCGAGTCACCCTGACGGATCCGGCGAACCGGACGATCTCCCGGCAGTTAATCCGGGTGACCCCAGCCGGCGACGAGGAGAGCAGCCTGGAGACCCAATTGCTCTTTGAAATCCCCTATCCGGGAGTTGAAGGGCTGTTGACGCTCTCCACCCAGGATGAATTCCACCGCCCCCTCGCGCAACGTTCCGTTTTGCTGACCCTCAATGCCGGCGGCGAAACCGAGGTCCAGCCCAATTCGGTCAGCGGACAATGGCTGGAGATCCACTCGCCCACGCCGGGCGCAGCCCTCAGCGGCGGCAGTTTTACCATCGCGGGGACGATCACTCCGGTTACCGACCGGCCGGTGCGCTTTGAGTTGATCACGGACAGCGGGGGACAGATCGGCTCGGTCCAGTTGGCCGTGAGCGAACCCGGCCAGACCGTACCCTTTGAGATCACCATCAGCTACGGCTTCATCTCCACCGAGCGCGATGTGCGCCTGGTGATCCGCCAGACCCTGGCCGACTACTCCGCCAATCTGCTGCTCGACAGCATCCCGCTCACTCTGGCGCCCTGACGCCTTTCTCCCCAGCCCCCCAGGTCATCTTTGTCATCGCTAAAAGGGTATCAGCTTCCGGGGTTTGGCCCCCGCCAGCCGGGCGGATAGTTCAAAGACATAATAGGTTCGATTGCCAAAGGGCAAACCCTACCTTCACGCATCCAGGGGTTATTCATCTTTTTACGGCGCACCGGGGCCGTAGTAATTCGGATCCTCGGGGGTGTTCCCGCTGGGGTCGTGCACCCAGACGTAATCGCCCTCGCTCGCCCATTGATAGAGCCAGTTGGCGTCACCCGGGGAGAGGTTCACACAGCCATGGGATTGCATATACCCCAGGTTGGTGTGCCAATAGGTCCCGTGCAGCGCGCGGGCTTCATCGAAATACATCGTCCAGGGGACATCTTCCAAATAATAATAATCGGAGCGGTCCACTTCGAAGGCGCCGCGCATCGTCTCCAGCAGCTTCTTCTGATAGATCTGGAATACGCCCGGGCGGGTGTAGAACGGCTCCACGCCGCTGGAGACCAGCGTGGCGAAGAGCAGATCGCCGTCCTCGTAGACGGTCATCGTCTGCTGGAAGAGATTGACCTCGATCCAGCGGTCGCTCTCCACGCCTTCCGGCCGGGTGGGGTCAAAATGGACCACCCTGGCCTTCAGGCTGTTGACCCACTCGTCCGGTGCGATCTCATACCAGACCAGCCCTTCCGCCTCCGTTGTGTTATAGATCTGGATTTGGTCCATCTGCACATATTCCTTCCCGCTGACGGGTGCAGAAACCGAAGGCTGGGTGTAAGAAGGGGTCCGGTCCACCACCCAGCCAAAATCAATGGCCGGGTTTTCATAAAAAAGCAGGCCCTGGAAATCCGTATAGGCGGCGGGAGAGGCCCGCAGCCATGCGCCGGCGGTCGTCAGCAGATAGGGGTTGCCATTGATATCCACCCGGCTGACATAGCTGATATAGCGCAGAGAACCCGTCTCGATCTGACCAATCGGGTTCCGACTGGCCGCCGCATCTTCCGGGGAGGCGTAAGTCAGAGCGGGTTCATCATCGGGGATATTGATCTTGGCCACATAGATCGGCAGGATGCCCAGGTCCGCTGAGGGTGACGCCGCGGGCAGTTCCTCCACTGGATAGGGGAAGCCCGCCGCTTCCATTTCAGCGACTTTCAACGCCGGCCCGACCAGCAGGCAGGTGCCATCCGCGGTCATGCCCGGCAGGCAAAGCGGCATCCAGGAATTATCCCCCGCCTCGCTTTGCGCCTGAACGCGCAGCTGGGGGAGGCCCGCAAGGAGCGGGAGAAAAATCAACCATACCAGTAATTTTTGTTTTTTCATTTTGCCTCAATTTTGATGGTGTTAAGCCTGATTATACCCAAAATCGCCAGAATCAAAACCCACCCGGATTCCTGCCAAATGCCCGCGAACGGCATAAAAACCCCAGAAAATCTAGGGTGAGGCCAGGCAGGGAGCGGCTATGATAAGATCAGAAAGTGGAAAACAAAAAATAATAAATCAAAATTTCAATTCAGCGAGTATCACCCATCAACGGTTCAGAGGGAACCGTTGATCCGCGTTTAAGGGCCGGATTCTGAGCCCAAACCAATTGGGAGCGTCTTTGCGGGAGGGCAAGCCCTGCCCCCCTGATCCGTCGGTTGACCCGCTTACGGCCTCCCCGAATCCTGCCAGCCCAGCCGTTGATCCCCCTGCCGCCTAAAACCATCAGATCAGCAATTCCGCTCTGAAGACAATCGCGGCCTCACCGGTGATGAACACCCGCTCACCCGCCAGGCGCACCCCCAGCCGTCCGCCGCGGGACGAAGCCTGAAAAGCGGACATCTTCAGCTTCCCGAGCTTGGCCGACCAATAGGGCGTCAGCAGGCAGTGGGCCGAACCCGTCACCGGGTCCTCATCAATCCCCAGCTGCGGCGCAAAGAACCGCGAGATGAAATCAAATTCCTCATCATCGCCGGGGGCGGTGATGATCACCTCGGGGGTCTGGCTTTCGGTCAGCGCGGCAAAATCCGGCCTGGCCGCCCGGACGGCGGCGGCATCGGGGGCCTCAAAAAGGAAGTAGTCCCCGGAATAGGCGGCTGCCACGGGCTGAAAGCCCAGAATATCGGAGAGCTCCGATTCGATCTCCAGCGGCTCGGGGGCTTTGACCGGGAAGTCCAATTCCACCGCGCCCGCCACCCAGCTAGCCCGCAGTTCGCCGGAGCGGGTCTGGAAGCTGAGGGGGTCTGAGCGCATCTCGGGATGCAGCTCAAAGAGCACGCGAGCGCTGGCCAGCGTGGCATGGCCGCAGAGGTCCACTTCGGTCGTGGGCGTGAACCAGCGCAGGCCCCACCCTTTCCCTTTGCCCTCCGGCTCGGGCAGCAGGAATGCCGTCTCCGAGAGGTTCATCTCCGCCGCCAGGGCCTGCATCCAGCGCTCGGGCCGGGGTGCGTCCAAAAGGCAAACGGCCGCGGGGTTGCCCGCGAAGGGTTCACCGGAAAATGCATCCACCTGATAGAGCGAAAAAGTCATCCAGACCGCCTTTTCTCGATTCCAATGAGTTGTCCAACACTTATATTTTAATGGATTTCCTGAGCTGCCGTGGGTAGAACCGTTCAGCCTTAAAATATAGGCTCAATTGAACAATTCCCGGCCAAGTTGATTGAATAATTAAATCAAGTTGTATATAATAGATCAATGAATTAAATCGAAATTATGCTGTTTATGTTGAAACCATTTTGGAGGAATTTGAAATGATGGTCAACGTGATTTACCCCCATCAGGAAGTTAGCAGGATCATGACCGCTGCCGTGGTCAGCCTGAAATTCCGCAAAGACCTCCTCCAAAACCCCATGAATGCCATCTCACACGGCTTCGGGGATGAGACTTTCATCCTGGAGCGGGATGAGGCCGAACAGATCTCCAAGATCCACGCCACCACCCTGGAAGAATTCGCCACCAAGATCGTCTACACTTAACCTTCCCCCGCCCATCCGTGAACCCGAGCTGCACTTGTGTGCAGCTTTTTGATTGCCACCGGCCCGCGCATCCTTTTCCAATTGACAAACTGCTCGTATTAGAATAGTTAGATGAACAACAAGGAAATCGTCCTGCTGGGCCTGCTCACAGAAGGTCCAAAGTATGGCTACCAACTGGAGAACGACATCGAAACGCGCGGGATGCGGGAGTGGACCGAGATCGGGTTTCCCTCGATTCACTATCTGCTCCACAAATCTGAAACCCGCGGCTGGGTCGTTTCCACCCTGGGAGAATCCTCTTCTCCATTCACGAACAAAAAAGGACGGCGCCAGATGCCGCCGTCCTTCTTATAACTCTAACCCTATCGATCATCCGCCCAGGTAAGCGGCCTGAACCTCCGGGTTCTCCATCAGCGCATCCGCCTTACCGGAGAGCGCGACCATGCCGGTTTCCAGCACATACGCCCGGTCGGCGATCGAAAGCGCCATCTGGGCGTTCTGTTCCACCAGCAGGATGCTCACGCCTTCGGCATTGATCTTCTGGATGATCTCAAAGATCTGTTCCACCAGGATCGGCGCCAGGCCCATCGAGGGCTCATCCAGCAGCAGGAGCCGGGGGCTGGCCATCAGAGCGCGCCCGATTGCCAGCATTTGCTGTTCGCCGCCGGAAAGCGTGCCGCCCAACTGCTTTTGGCGTTCTTCCAGCCGGGGAAAAACCTCAAAGACTTCAGCCATGTGGGCCTTAATGACATCCTTGTCCCTGAGCGTGTAGGCGCCCATTTCCAGGTTTTCCAAAACGCTCATCCGGGCAAAGATCTTCCGCCCCTCAGGCACCTGAACGATCCCTTTGCCCACGATCTGAGCCGGTGAGGTCTGCGAGATGTCCTCTTCCTCAAAAACGACGGAACCCGAATCGGGCCGCATGATCCCGGAGATAGTGTTCAGGGTTGTGCTCTTGCCGGCGCCGTTCGCGCCGATCAGCGCGACGATCTCGTCTTCCTGCAAATCAAAGCTGATGCCTTTCAGCGCATGGATCGCGCCATACGACACGTTGAGTTCATTAACTTTAAGCATAATGGGCCTTCTTTTTCTTGAATTTTTCGGAAAGCGCAGCCGCGCCCGGCCCCAAATAGGCCTCGATCACCCGCTGGTTGGATTGGATCTCGGCCGGCCGCCCTTCGGCGATTTTGAGGCCATAATCCAGCACAGTGATTTGGTCCGAGATATCCATCACGACCCGCATATCATGCTCGATTAACAAAATGGTGATCTTGCGGGTATCGCGCAGATCCCGGATGAAGGCCACCATCTCATCCGTTTCCTGCGGGTTCATGCCTGCCGTCGGCTCATCCAGCAGCAGCAAAGCCGGCTGGCTGGCCAAGGCTCGGGCAATCTCCAAACGGCGCTGGGCGCCATAAGGCAGGTTGCGGGCGGGCGTATTTTCCAGGCCGCAAAGGCCCACATAGTCCAATAGCTCAAATGCCCGCTCCACTGACTCCTGTTCTTCAGTCCGATAGCGGGGGTTGTGGACAATGGCCTCAAACCAATTCGTTTTAAGGCGGGTATGTTCGCCCACCAGAATGTTCTCAACAGCCGTCATCTCGCCAAACAAGCGGATGTTCTGATAGGTCCGGGAAATGCCCCTTTGGCAGATCTTATGGGTTGGCAGGCTGTTGATCGGCTCGCCAAGGAACAGGATCTCGCCCTCCTCGGGCACATAAAAGCCGGAGACGCAGTTGAACAAGGTGGTCTTTCCGGCGCCGTTCGGGCCGATGATGCTCGAAATGGTATGTTCCGGAACCACCAGATCCACATTATCAACAGCCATCAGACCGCCGAAGCGTTTCGTCACATGTTTCGCTTCAATCACAGCGCGCGTCATTGTTTCACCTCCGGTGCGAGGTCCTGCATTGGTTCCTCGGCGGGCTTATCGAATTTCACTCGCGGCGCCGGCCACAGGCCTTCCGGCCGGACGATCATCATCACGACCAGCAATGCGCCAAAGACCAGCAAACGGTAGTCCTCAAGCTCCCGCAGCAGCTCCGGCAGGCCCTTGAGCACGAACGCACCCAGGACGATGCCAGGCAGGCTGCCCATCCCGCCCACGATCACAATACAAAGGACGTTGATGGAAACCATCAGGGTAAAGTCCTCGGGACCGGTGAACTGGTTGCGAGAGGCGAACAGCGCGCCAGCCAGGCCGGCAAAAGCCGCACCCAGCATCAGGGCCAGGATCTTGGAACGGTAAGTATTGATGCCGGTTGCCTGGGCCACGGTCTGGTCCTCGCGGATAGCCACCCAGGCCCGCCCCGTGCGGGAATCCTTCAGCCGCTTGGCGATAAACAAAGCCACCAAGACCAGCAGCATCAGGAGGTGCATGTAGTTCACGTCGTTAAAGGTCTCGCCAAACCAGGTGGGCTGACCCACATTGGTCACCCCCTTCGGCCCGTTGGTCACTGCGGTCAGCAGGTCGCTCTTGATCAGAATTCGGATGATCTCGCCAAATCCCAAAGTCACGATTGCCAGGTAGTCGCCCCGCAAGTTCAGGATCGGGAGGCCCAGCAGCAATCCCGTCAAGGTGGAAACTAGCACCGATCCGCCGACGGCCAGCCACAGATTCAGGCCGATGCCATGCGGCGTTGGTGCGGTCAGCAGGGCAAAGGTGTAGGCGCCAGTGGCGAAGAACGCCCCAAAGCCCAAAACCAGCTGCCCGGAATATCCCACAATGATGTTCAAGCCCAGGCCAAGGATGACATAGATTGCCACGGTGCCCATGATGTAGTTCCAGTAGGAACCCCAGGCCAGAGGCAGAAAATAGAGCGCAACGGCCACAGCCAGGAAGATCACCAGCATCACCCAGCGGTTCTTAAACACATCGCTGAGGTCCTTGGTGCCTTTCCAGTTGGAAACGCCGTTCCGGCAGGCCTGCCAGCACTTGACGAACCAGCCCTTGATCGATAGCAGCCAGACCAAGGCCGCGCCGGCCACGCTGAACCCAACGAAATAAAGCAAGTAGGTATTGGCGGCGGCGAGCGGTGTGCTGTAAAACCGCAGATAGTTCAAATCCGCCGGGTCCATATTGGGCAGGTAGGTTTGGATCTCCGAACCCTGCAGGGACAGGGTCCCGGTCAGCCAGATGGCGAGCCAGGCCAAAACGCCACTGACCAGGCCAGCCACCAGGCCGCCCAGCAGAGCCTGCCACCATTGAGACTCGCCCAGCCCATTCCGCGCGGTGATCCCCGTCAATACGCCCAAGACAGCCAGAAAGGTCAGCAGGTTATTCACAGGCAAACGACCGCTGGCGGTATTGCCCAACAGGTCGCCGATCATCGTCGAACCGACGTTGATAAAACCGATCAGCAGCAGGAAGATGAATACGATTCCAAAAATGACGCCGGAACTCAGTCCTTTTTTCAATGAAGTTTTCATCAGACTTTTTCCTCCGACAGAGCTTCACCCAGCAAACCGGACGGCCTGAAGATCAGGACCAGGATCAGGATGGTGAATGCGATTACATCCTTCAGCTGGAAGTCCAGGCCCAGCAGGGCCGGCCCCAGGGACTCGAGGAGTCCAAGCAGCATCCCGCCTAACATGGCGCCCGGGATATTCCCGATGCCGCCCAGGACGGCGGCGGTGAAGGCTTTGATGCCAGGAATGAACCCGACATAGTGATTGAACAGGCCGTTGTGAATCCCCCACATCACACCGGCGGAACCCGCCAGGATGCCACTGATGATAAAAGTCTTGCTGATGACGGAGTCGACATCAATGCCCATCAGGGCAGCGGCTTGTTTGTTCTCTGCGACGGCACGCATGGATTTGCCCAACTTGGTCCTCCTGACCAGAATGAATAAACCCACCATCAACAAGATGGAGAGAACGAAGGAAAACAGGCCGGTATAAGTGAGCATGACATCTTTCCCTCCGACAGGGATCATCCAACCTGTGCCGCGCCACAGGAAATCCGGGTTTTGATATTGGCGGCGTTGCGGGCCAAAAAGCAATTGCGCCGCGTTTTGAAGAAAGATGGATGTGCCGATGGCGCTGATCAAGGGGACCAGCCGGGGAGCGCCTCGCAAGGGCCGATAGGCAATCTTTTCAAGCAGATAACCCATCAGAGCCGAGACTCCCGCACCGGCCACAAAAGTCAGGATCAGTGCGATGACCGGTTGGGCGTTCAGAAAATTGAGGTTCGGGTCCGCTGCTGTTGGGGCAGGGAGGGACGCAAACGCTTCCAGAGCGAAATAGCCCGCGTAAGTGCCTAACATCATCACCTCGCCATGGGCGAAGTTGATCATAAAAAGGGTCCCGTAGACCAGGGTGTAACCAATTGCGATCAGCGCATACATTCCACCGACGATCAGGCCGGCAATCAAAAACCGCATCCAGGTGTCCGGTCCGTAGGTCCCTTCGCCGAATGCGGTTTGATAGATTCGCCATCCCAGGTAAATCAATACCACCAATCCCACCACCAGCCGTAGGATCAATCCCGGTGTTAGTTTCAGGTTGCGTAGTTTTTTGATCATAATGCGAAAATTCCAAGAGCAATGAGTGAAAGGGTGGGGAAGCTTTTCAACTTCCCCACCCATCATAGGAGAAAGCGTTTATTCGCCAGCTAAGTTCAGGGGAACCCAAACACCATCGACAACCTGGTACCAGGCGGGGCCGGAAGCGTTACATTCGCCGATTTCATCACAAGCGATTGCACCGGTCAGACCAGTGGTATCCAAAGTGCGGACAGCTTCAACCAGCGCACCGCGCGGGACAAAGAGCACACCACTATCAACAAAGGCCACCGATTCGATCGCTTCGATCAAAACATTGCCGGTGTCAAAGGAAGACCAGGTGAAAGCGCTCAGCTCACCAGCCTGGGTCGGAAAGGTCGCAGCGTAAAGCGCATCAAAGGCGGTCTTCTCATTGGAATCCGGGGGGACCAGAGAAGCGGCAATTGCACCTTCGCCATTGGCGCCGGTCTTTTCGGTGAATTCAACACCATAGGTGCCGTCGCAGCCGAAGAAGAGCACGCCATCCAAACCAGCCTGCGACCACTGATTCATCATAACAATGGCTTCAGCAGCGTAGCCGCCAAAGTACACGGCTTCGGGGCCGGCAGCGGCAACCGCTGAGAGCGGCGCCACATAGTCAGCCTCGCCGGGGGTGATGGCTTCGTAAGCCACAACTTCGCCGCCCAATTCCTCAAATTTGGCCTGAACAACATCGGCCAGGCCCTGTCCATAGGTGCCGCCATCGTGCATCACAGCGATCTTGGTAAAGCCAAGGTCGTTGAAGAGCAGGGAAGCGGCAGCTTCACCCTGAGCAGCGTCAGTGAAGGCCAGGCGGTTGAAGACCGAGGAACCCTTCTGGGTCAGATCGGGGTTGGTCGCGGAGGGAGACATCATGGGCAGGCCGGCCTTTTCATAGATCGGCATGGCCGCATCGGTGGAGCCCGAGAAAATGTGGCCAGCGATGGCAACAACGGTCGGGTCGGTCACGAGTTTGTTGGCAACAGCCGCGCCGCCTTCGGGCGTGCCGCCGGTATCTTCGGCGACCAGCTCGTAGGACCAGCCCTCAAAGCCATCATCTTCAGATAGCGCCAGGGCAACTGCTTGGCTGATATCAATCCCAAACATGGAATAGTCGCCCAGCATCGGGGCGCCCATGCCGATCTTGATTGTTTCGCCAGCGGGGATCACAGCGCAGCCAAAGGCATCTTCTTCACAGGCAGCCGGTAGGACGGCTTCATCGGCTGGGGCAGCCTCTTCAGCTGCCGCTTCAGTCTCTTCGACTTCTGGAGCCGCAGTCTCATCAACCGGTGCTGGGGCACATGCACCCAAAGCCAAAACAAACACAACCATCAATACGAATAGATTTTTGAACTTCATCGTTCTTCTCCTCTGTAATGATTAAATAAATTTTTCAAGACATAAAGCTTTAGGACCAAATTATCCAGGGCGGCGCACCTCCAATTCTTACTAAGCTTTTCCTTATCATCGGTTTAAGGAAAAAAAGCCACCCCTCGGGTTGGGGTGGCTTTGCTCTTTACTCAGCTTTGGTCTATCTTGAATTCCGGTTGACCAGTGCCTTCCCAACCACAAATGGGCGCTTTCCCATAAACATGTAAAGCACCCAAAGGATGACAACAATAATCAAATAGCTGAACTCGGTAGACAAGCTCGTACCTCTCAGTAGTTAAGATTTTCACGATTATATATGACCAATGTTAAGAACATGTACATTAAAATCCGCCGTACTGTTAA
>WOYY01000062.1 GCA_011620555.1 Anaerolineaceae bacterium
ATCGGGCAATTTTTACCCCAATGGCTTCTTGTGTAGGATTGTCAAACATCAAGGACAGTCTGGTCAAGGAATTGAATAGGAGAGAGGAAGTTCAAAGGTCTCATGGGGATAGGGTTAGTGCGCTGATTGTGTCGTCTCAGTTGGGTCTTGAAATCTACAAAGGAAAAAGACCTTCCTTGATCATATAGTCGTTTTGATCTTCTCTAGGACTCCGTTCCACTTTGCCGTTGCATCTGGGGGTATAAGGCCGGATGGTTTTGAGGCGAACGCCTTGAGCCTGCAAAAATTGTTCGAACAGGGTCAGGTCCTCTTCTTTTTTGGATCTTCCCAACCTTTTTTGGGATCTCAAATCCCTTGTCGGTTTGAATACATTTAACCCGGACCCCTCTCCTCTGGAACCAGCGGAGGGCAGGTTCAGCAAAGATCTGGGAGGAATCGGTATTGGCCTTCATCAAAAGCTTCCAAATATCTGAGGCGGCTGTCCTTTTTATATCGTATGTGCCTGCGGGCTAGTTAGCCGTGGGGGGACTTACCCACTATAGAAATCCCATAGGTCCCATGCCGCGCAGCGCATGTGACTTAAAGACGGAAATTGATCCCCCACAATACACTCTCTAACCCCACTGCCAAAGCGCCCAAATCGAGCAAAACATTGGCCTGCGCCTTCTCATCCACGCCCCCATCCACGATCACGGGCACTTCGGTTTTCACGGCCTCCCGCGCCGCATTCAACATCACCGGATAAACCGCTGGGCCGTAAAGCCGGCCGGCAACCAAGGCCCCTTTCCCGTCCGGCAGGGTGCCGCGCGGCTGGGTCAGGTGCAGCGCCACAGGGTTCAGCTCCTGCGCAATGGGCAATAACACCGGGATCTGTTCCGGCCCCAGGCTGACCGCCACGGGCAGTTCACCCTCGGCCGCAGCCCAATAGCTTTCCAGTTGGTCGGGGGTGCAGTCGGGCGCCAGTCCAAGCTCGACGGCCAGAACATTTTCCAACCCTTCCAGCTTGCGCACCATCTCCGCCACGGTCTCTGGCGTTTCGGCCAGGAGGTGCACGATGACGGGCAGCGGGGCCGCCGCCCAGCGCCGCTGGTAGTGCTGGATGGCTTTGCTGATGCCCGGGTTGGGCAGGCCAGTGTGCAGCAGGAAGCCGCCCGGAAAGGGCAGGCAGCAGCGGTTATCGGCGGGTTGGCGCGGCCGGCGGCTGATCGGGTGGGTGATGAACGCGCCCAGCCGGCCGAGGAAGGGCATCGAGCGCGGGTCCGGTGCGAAGCCCAGCATCCCCGCCGCGTTCACGAAAGGCTTCGCCAAATCGAGGTCCTGCTTGCGGATTGGGGCGTCCTCAGCGAGCCACATGCAGCACCTCTTCCAGGACAAAGACCGGCCCATCCACGCAGGCCAGCTTGGCGCCGCGCCGGGTCTCGACCGCGCAGACGCCGCACTCGCCGATCCCGTGGCAGGGCATCGCCGTGCGGACCAGCGCCTGCGCCTCAAAAGGCAGTTTTTCCTCTGGCAGGATTTCAGCCAGCTGTGGGAGGGATTCCCGCCTCAAATCCGCGGCCAGATAGTCCGGCCAGGCCAGGTTTTCCATCAGCGCGGCCAGCGGGGCAATTTCCACCACCGAAGGAACCCGGTGCAGAACGTCCGCTGCGGGCTGGGGATCGCAGAACAGAGTCACGGTGGCGTTCTGGGTCAGGGCTGGCGCGACCAAGGGCAGCAGCCGGATGGGCGCAACGCCCAGCGCACAGAGCGCTACCCGTCGCGCGGCCGCGGGCAGGTGGAAGGCCTGTCCCTGAGGCGGCAGGTAAGCGAACGCATCGCCGGGCTGCCAGTCTTCGGGCAGCGGCGCCAATGCGGGGCGTTCCGGGTCAAGGGTGATGTTGAATAAAGGAGTTGGGAGGATGGCGGACGAAGCCGTCAGGGACTGCGCGGGCAGATATTGACCAGGCGCGGGCCAGGCGCTGCGCGGCAGGTCAGGAACCCCCGCGCGGGTGCCCCCCAGGCTGAAAACTTCGACCCATTTTGCCGTGCGTTCAGGCATATTGCCATCCTGTGAGAGAAATCAGAGTTTGAAGCGGTCCTGCTGCGCCTGCGCCATCTCGGCCAGGGTCTCCCGGATCGTTTCCAGCGCCTCTGCCGCGGGGACGACCCAGCGCTCTTCCCGGTCCCGCCGTTTGAACTCAAAGCTGCCATTTTGCAGAGAACGGGCGGAAACGGTGACCCGCAGCGGCAGGCCAATCAGGTCCGCATCGTTGAACTTCACCCCGGCGCGCTCGTCCCGGTCATCATAGAGCGGTTCCAGCCCGGCGGCCAGCAGGTCCGCATAAAGCTGTTCAGCGGCAATTTCGGCGGAGCCGTCCTTGCTGTTGAGCACCACCAGGTGCACGGGGTAGGGCGCGAGGCTGACGGGCCAGATCAGGCCCAGCTCATCGTGATATTCTTCGGCCACGCAGGCCAGCAACCGCCCCACGCCGATCCCGTAAGATCCCATGATGATCGGGTGCGCTGCGCCCTCTTCATCGAGGAAGGTCGCGCCCAGGGCTTCGGTGTAGCGTGTGCCCAGCTTGAAGATATTGCCCACTTCCACGCCGCGCTGGGCTTCCAGCCGGCCGCCGCAGTGCGGGCAGGGTGCGCCGTCTTCCGCCTGGGTGATGTCGGCGAGAACCTCGGCCTGGTAATCCCGGCCGAGGTTGGTGTTGCGCAGGTGAAAACCGATTTCGTTTGCGCCAGCGACCATGTTGGGGGAATGCGCCAGCAGGTCATCGGCCACCACCAGCACGTTCTCCCGCCGGATGCCAATCGGCGAGGCGTAGCCCGGCGTGGCGCCGATGGCTGTGATCTCCTCATTCAGGGCGGGGCGCAGATTGCGGATGGCGCCTTTGCCCGCGGCGGCGACCGCGTTGGTCAGCTTGGTTTCGTTGAGCGCCATGTCGCCCCGCAGGACGGCGAAGATCAGCAATGGGTCTTCCCGCCCGGCCAGCTCGGCCGTCAGGAAGACGGCTTTGGCTGTTTGGGCGGGTGAGATTTCCAGGAAGGCCGAAAGATCGGCAATCGTGGAGACTTCCGGTGTGGCGACCTTTTCCATCGGCAGCAAGATTTCCGGCGCGGGATGCGGTTTGGCGAAAGTTGCGACCTGGCGGTTGGCGGCGTAGTCACAGGAATCGCAGAACATCAATGTATCCTCGCCGACGGGCGTCAGGTATATATATTCATGCGCTTCCTTGCCGCCCATCATGCCGGTATCCGAGCCGACCGCCCGGACAGGCAGACCGCAGCGCTTGAAGATCCGGAAATAGGCGTCGTAATGCGCCTGATACTGCGCGTTCAGCCCGTCCCAATCCCGGTCCAGGCTGTAACTATCGAGCATGGTGAACTCGCGCACGCGGATCAGTCCCGCCCGCGGGCGGGGATCGTCGCGGAATTTGGTCTGGATATGGTAGATCAACTGGGGCAGCTGGCGGTAGGACTGAATCTCACGGCGGGCCAGGTCGGTGATGACCTCTTCGTGGGTCATCGCCAGCACCATGTCGTGCCCGGTGCGGTCTTTAAAGCGGGCCATCTCATCGCCGATCTGCGACCAGCGGCCGGTCTCCTGCCAGATGTCGGCGGGATGCACCACCGGCATGGTCAGTTCCTGCCCGCCGATGGCGTTGATCTCTTCCCGCATGATGGCTTCGATCCGGTTCAGCGCCCGGCGCGCCAGGGGCAGATAAGTGAAGATCCCAGCCCCGAGTTGGCGGATGAAGCCGGCGCGCAGCAGGAGCTGGTGGCTGGGGATTTCAGCATCGGACGGCACCTCCCGCAGGGTGGTGCTGAAGGCTTTGGAGAGGCGCATGGCTCAGTTGTCGCTTTCCGGGGCGTTCTCGTCTGAGGCGGTTTCTTCCGCGGCCTTTTCTTCTAAGGCCGTTTTGCCGCCGGTCTCACGCTCGCTGGGCGCTTCGGCGGGCGGATCGGGCAGGTCGGAGAGGTCCACTTTCTCTTCCATCGTGACCTTACCGCGCAGGAAAGCGCCTTCTTCGGTGGAAAACGACTGAGTGGTCACATCGCCATAGACCCGGCCCGTGGCGCGGATCTCCAGTTTCTCGGCCACGATCGGCGCGTTGACTGTGCCGGCCACGATCACCGTCCCGGCCTTGAGCGTGTTGCAGGTCACCCGGCCGGTCTCGCCGACGATCACCAGGCCGCTCACGGCGATCTCGCCTTCCAGCGTGCCTTCGATCCGTACGCCGCCCTTGCCGCGCAGGTCGCCTTTCCAGTTGATGCCGGGGCC
>WOYY01000006.1 GCA_011620555.1 Anaerolineaceae bacterium
CAACTTCGAATTGGCGTCTTTCACTTATTGGGTTGGATTAATTTGTTCGTTGTTTAGTGGGGGAAGCACACCCAGCCATATCATACCGGGTGCGTCATGCAATCAAATATTTTCCAAAAGCTCCTTTCTACAAAAGAAAAGCGCCGGGGGGATGATCAGGCCAGCCGGCGCTTTTTCAACAGGTGGACAAACAATTGCCGCCCCTTTTCCGTGGTGACGTGAAGGTCATTGAGATCCTTGATCAACTTCCCGTCTACCTCGGCCGGCAGCAGGATGGGTTCTTCCATTTGAGGGATGAACTCTCGCCATTTTACGATGGCGACGGAACCGGCCTCATCGTTGTCGATCACAGGAACAAGCCGCCGGTGGTGATTGACAATCCGGGTTTCGATCTCTTCCAGGTGAGCCGGTGAGGGGTTTGTGCCGGCCAAAGCGACCGCGTTAAATCCCCAGTAATTTGCAATCATGGCGTTGATCGGGCCCTCCATCAGGAGCACCGGGCCAGTGGAGGCCAGCGCAGCCAGCCCGAAAACGGGCTTGGGGAAAAGGGCGAGCCCCAGGTATTTATTGTGGGAGCCGGCGCCTGGCAGGGATCGGCCAAAGACATAAGTGGGCCGGCTATGCCAGTCCACGTCGGCGAAAGTGATCCATCTGTAAAAGAACTCGTAGTGCTTCTGGCCTGTCCGCTTGGAAGGGTGAGAGATGCTGGCATATTCCAGGTCCTTATCGCTCTTTCCAAGAGCATACAGGGCATATTGGAGGGCGGTTCCCTCTGGCGGGCAGTACCCGAACCGGTACTTTCTGAGGATCTCCAGGGGCAGTTTCCGGGTCTGGGTCAGATACGCCACAGCTTCGGGGGTCTTCAGCAGCCTCTCAGCGTAGACGTTAAGCGCCACATCCCAGATAAACCGGACCGTCGAGGTGACCTCGTGGTATTTCAGGTCTTCCGGGGAATATTCAACGACCCATTTCTTTTCCGACGCCCCCAAGTCCTTTTCGCCCAGCAATTGGAGCACCTCTTTGAACATGTCGGAGTCGTTCGAGTTCCATGCCTGGCCGAACCGCATCAGCCCCACGAAGTCCAGGACATCGCCGGAAAGGCCGCAGCTGCCGGAGAAGCATTTGAAATGCCAGTCGCCGTTGGACGTCATGAATACCGAAAAGGAGGGATTGTGGTCGTCATGGAACGGACAGCGGCCGATAAACCCGCGACCGCTCTGCCGAAGTTCAACGCCGTAAGCGTGGGCTACGTTAGGCAGGTCGTGCTGTTTTTTGAGTGTTTGCAGATCAAGGCTCATCTTGATTCACCCACGTCATAGCGGCGAAGATAAAACCGGCCACCTGGTCTTGCGGGAAAGCCCGTCCATCTTCGCTGAAGTAGACCTCTTTTTCGACAGAGACGATCTTTACTTCCTCGTCTCCCGTCAAGGTATTGACCAGGTATAAGCCTGGCTGATTCGATTCTGCCAGAGCGTAAGCCTTATCCGAACATGACTTCAAACGCCTCTTCTTCGGAGGCGTAATCGTCATCAAGAGGCTCATTATCCCTGGCGATTTTGAGATATTTTTCATCAAATTCATGCAGCACCTCCTGGGGGATTTTCCCCACGAAACTAGACCGGCTCATGGGGCGCAGTCTCCCATCTGGCCGAATCTGATTCTGATACCAGCTCAGCAGCAGTAAATCCTTGGCCCGGGAGAAGGCCACATGCGCCACATGCCGTTCTTCGACGGGATCGCCGCCGGCAGCCTCGCGAAGCGACTGAGCTGAAGGCAGTTCGTATTCATTGAAGCCGGCCAGGAAGACAACCGACCATTCCAGCCCTTTCGCACCGTGGATGGTGGTGAGAGCCAGGCCGTCCTCGTCCATCTTGAAACTGACCTTTTCGGACAGCGTGTTGAGGAAACCGTCCACAAAACGATAGGTGGCAGCTTCTTCCTGCAGGGTCCGCATCCGGTTGATGGCCTGCCGGCCGTCCAGTTCCTGCTGCAGAGGGCGGATCCAGTCCGTTTCCTCCAGCAGCTTTTCGATCAATTCATCGGGGCGGTCGATCTCCATTTTGGCAAAGCGGTTCAGCAGATTGAAGAGGTCGAGGGCGGCAGTTCTGACCTGCTCACGCAGGTCTTTTCTCGCCATGGCCCTGACCAGCGCTTCCACTGAGATATCCACTGCATTCCCCCTGATTAACTTCTTGCTTCTCGGCCCGATCCCCCTGGGAGGGGTATTGATGATCCTATCTATCGCGCCTTTCATAATGGGAGTCTCACTGACGCCGTTATTGTAATCACGCAGCGCCTGGATCGCCTGGACGTAGGCCACCAGTTCCTGGATCTCTGACCGCTCATAGAACCGGCGGTTTTCCCCAAACAATTTGTAGGGGATTTTGCGATCCACCAGCGCCTGTTCGATCACGCTGGCCTGCCGCCAGGAGCGGAACAGAATGGCGATGTGGGTCAGCGGGACACCCTGTCCATGGAGGTTGATGATGGTATTGGCGATGAAATTGGCTTCGGCGTAATTGTCCGGGAGTTCATTCCAGAGGACTTCACCTTCGCCCCGGTTGCCATTCAGCCGGACCTCGTCTTCTTCGGGGGTCATTGAGGCAGCGGCTTCGATAATGCGCCGGCCGCACCGGTAGTTTTCCCGGAGGACGATCCTTTCCATTTGCGGGAAGTCCTTTTCGACCTCCTGGCTCAGAGCTTCAAAGTTCGCGCCTCGCCAGGCGTAAATGGACTGGGCGGCTGCGGCCACCATCATGATGTTTTCGCCACCCTGCAGGAGGAGCTTCAGGAATTCATACTCCATCAGGGAAGTATCCTGAAATTCATCAACCATCAGGTAATGGATGGAAGAAAAGGCCAAAGCCAGTTCGGGTTCTGTTTCCAGGACATTGATCGCATGAGCAATCAAATCCGAGAGGTCCCATTTCGATTCAGACTTGAGGATCTGGTTATAGCGCCGGATCACTTCCTGCATGGGAAAGGGCAGGATCGAGAGATCTGCTTTCCAGGTTGTCTTATACCAGATGAGCCGGTTTTGCAGGTCGTTTGCTGAATATAGGTTTTCCGAGATCCCGATTTCCTCCATGGCCCTTTTGAGCAGCCCGTAGCATTCCATTGGGTCCGCGATCTCCGGGACTTTCCGTTGATGGGCTCTCTCGTTGGCGATCATAATTCTGAGCGCCAGGCTGTGGAGGGTAGAGACGTTGAGGTGTTCCACCAGATCCTTTCCAATATCCCGTCTCAGGCGATGCCTGATCTCATCGGCCGCTTTGGTTGTGAAGGTCACCAGGCAAATCTCTTCCGGCGGGTAATTCTCCTTGACCATCCGGCGGACTCGCTCGACCAGGATCCGGGTCTTGCCCGTACCAGGGCCGGCGAGAACGAAAAGCGGCCCCCTGTCATGGAGGACCGCTTGTTGTTGAAGGTCGTTCAAAAAGACCTCCATGACTTTTCTCCTTTCTATGATAGTGTGCGCACTCCGCTAATCTTGCAATCCAGCGCACAACCACCATGATTTTTGGGTTGCCAATCACATGGATCATATAAAAATGGGAGCGTCTTGGATGAACCGCTCCACCGGGATCAGCAGCGCGTCCAGCCGGGACAGGATTCCCCAGAAATCGTTACGACTTCCCCGGAATCTTTTCACCCCTGGATTGGCATGCACCTGTTCCCAGGTATCCCGATTCAACCCGTGGACAACCCCATCCTTTCCGGCGTTGACCGTCGTCCCTTGATACCGGCCCTTTTCAACGAGTCAACACCCTCCTGCAATTTCTCCAGGACCGGGGCTGACCAATAGGGCTGCATCAATCTCAGCAGTGATTGGATCTGGGGGATGTTTTCCTTGTCCAGGTTGACCTGGGCGTCCAAAAACTTCAAAGGATCCATCGCTTCTTCAGTCAAAAGGGGAGCGGCTGAAATGCAAACCGCTCCCTGAGCCAAAGCCACTATTTGCCCCCTGCCAAGACAAAGCCCCGGGACTTTTTGGATTTCGAGAGCCGGGTGACTTCGATGTTTCTTACGTCCCCAGGCTTCAGTTGGGGGTAGTTTTTTTCCGGGAAGAGCGGCATATGGCCTATGAAGGCCAGAACGCCGTTTCGTCGGAACTTGTCTTTCTTCATTCGGACGTTATTTAAGTAAAGCATTTAAATCTCCCTTAGCCAGGCGGCTGCACCCACCAGGGCTGAGTTAAAATAGAAAACCCCCGATGCAGCGGGGGT
>WOYY01000070.1 GCA_011620555.1 Anaerolineaceae bacterium
CCCATGGAGAACACAAAAAACACCCTCTTTATTAATGTCCGTGCAACAGGCTCATTATCCGATCGAATAGGTTTTAATACTGCACTATTGATTTCAGGTATTGGGGGTTTATTACAAGCACTCGTTTTTTCCATGACAATTGAACCAACAAAGATCAAAGACACAATCTCAGATATTGTAAAAGAACCAATAATTCAACAATTCGTAGAAAAAGTAAAAATCTCTTTTTCTGTTTTATTTAATAATTCTGAAGTAAGGTTTTTGCTTTTTTATGGGACATTGTTTTTTATACTTTCGGAATTTGTTGGAGTAATTTTCCAACCCTATTTTTCAGACATGGGGTATTCCACAAACTCGCAAATTGCTCTTTTTTCTGCAGGATCTTTAATTGTAATGGCTTTATCGTCACTTATTGTCGGAAAAGTAAAAAATCGGTTTAACGAAGGATACTTATTATTGATATTGTCAGCATGTTTATGTTTACCATTACTATTACTAAAGTTTACTTTTTTGGCAATCCCTGTCTTCATAATGTTCTTTTTTGCAATAGGAGGAGAAGGAATAGTCTTATTAGATATTATGAACAGATTAATTCCTTCTGAAAGTAGAGCCACTATACTATCTGCTCAAAATCAAATAGGAAGTATTAGTTACTCGATAGTTGCGGTATTAATAGGATTATTCATAGATCAGGTTGGAATAAAAATTAGTGCTTTGTTTATTGGACTTGGTTCGATTTTGATTTTCTTATTGCTGTTTTCAAGAAAAAACATAAAGGCAATTTTTTATGAAAGATCAAATTAACTCAATTAGCTCAACTATTAAGAATATAAAGAACAAACCGATGACAAAATCAATATGCATACCCGCTCGTGGGAAAAGTATACTTCCATCTATACGGCCTAATCAAAAAGTAATGGTGGACGCTATTAGTCCAAGCAGTATTTATATTGGAGACATAGTATTATTTCAAACTTTAACCCCTAGTTGCGCGGGCCTATTTCTTCGTGACCCACTTATCTTCCTTCATAATATAGGAGAAGGCTTCCTTGTATTTCGGCTTATTCATCGAGAGTCGGTCCGGATGGGTGCCATTTCCCAGCAGGCCGAAATGATAGCCGATCTGCCAGAGGGGCACCATGCAGGGAAATAGGCCCCCATTGCCCTAACCTGTTCAACCACCCGCAGATCGCCCTCCGATTTCCCGGAATGGGACAGGAAAAACCCGTCGTTTTGGCATCGCAGCGTTCAGGGTCAATTTGCCTTATTCAATAATTTTGTGTTTTAGCGGAGCGCCATGCGCGCCATACCCGGCCGATGCCGCTCTTGGCGGTCAGTTTTCCCCCGCGCGCTAAGCTGGTCGTCAATCGTGAAAACGCATTAAGCCAGGATAACTTCGGGGCCAAGTTTTCGAATGGCCTTGGCCTCCTCAACCGGCAGGTTGTTATCGGTGACGATGACCGAGGTCTGCTGCATATCCGCAATCGAAAGCAGACACACCTTACCAAACTTCGATGAATCCGCCACAATAATCAGGTTCTTGCTGACCGCCACCATCTGGCGCTTGACCATCGCCATGCTGGGGTCTGTGGTGGTGAACCCGTTGGCGATGGAAACGCCATCCACACCCATGATCGTATATTCGGGTTTAAACCGCTTGATCGTCTCCAGGGTGATGTCGCCGTAGGTATCTTCAAACTCACGGTGGACCACGCCGCCCGTCAGGTAAATGGTTGCATCGGGAATATCCCAAAGAATCGGGAACAGGAGCATTGACGTGGTGATAATTTTCAGGTTCCGCTTTTTATGAAGCTCCTTTGCCACAAAGTAAGTGGTCGTGCCGCCGTCAATCAGGATCGAATCGCCGTCATGGATCAATTCAGCGACGGCCTTGCCGATTCGGGTCTTCTCTTCCTTTTTGGATTCAACCCTCAGTTGGAGGATGTTCTTCTCCAGAAACAGGTCATCGGTCGAATCGTTCACCAGGATAGCGCCCCCATGCGTTCGGGAGATCAGTCCGCGGGATTCAAGTTCGGCGAGGTCCAGCCGGATCATGCCGGCGCTCTTATCGAACTCTTTGGAAAGCTGTGCCACCGTCACACTTTTATTCGTGAACAGCATTTCCATGATCATCCGCAGGCGTTCTTCGCGAAACAACTTTTTCTTCATATCCTCACCTTGTCAGCAGCATAATTTGCTTTATTATCGTATGAACTCATTTTAACCCACAATAAGTGATAATGTTAATTGTTATTTCGCGAGATTTCGACAAGACGCCTAGCCTACGAATAATAAGGTTCAGCAATTGATTTCAAAGGCATAATGGGCCATTGCATTCATGGGGCCTTCTCGGTGAGCAGATTTAGAGAGCTTCTGCAGCCTCTCCTTCCGTGGTGACTTTGGGGTTTTGAGGGCAACCGGCACCAACGCACCAACCGCACTACCGATCAGGATGGAAAGGATGAAGCGCAGCGGTTTGTTGAAAAGGGGCAGGAAGAAGCCCTCGCCTAACAGGCCCGCGGCGGGAACAATAAGCCCCATCCAAAAAAATATCCAGGCAGGATCAGAAAATGAATATCAGGCTGCCCACGAGCAGCAGCAAACCCGTCACAGCGGAAGTGCCCCAGAGCAGATAAGCGGCCAGCCGCATGTCCCCGCCGCGGGGATAGAGGAAAGCCCCCACAACTAAATTTCCCAGCCAGATCAGCCCATCCAGAATCGGCAAGAGCAGCAGGCGTTCAGCTGGCGCCATGGCGCCGGCCCCGATCCAGGGGATCACATCCAATCCCGGCGCCGCAATCGCATTGACGGCCAGCAGCACCACCCCAATCCCAAAGCTGATCAGGACCAACAGGCGCGCGATCCGGTCTTCCCAGACCCGGCCGATCAGCAGGGTAGGATAAACGGACTGGGCGGACAGCGGCGCCAGGCTGCCCAGCTCATTGATCTGGCGGAAGAGCGCCATGAAAGCGCCGGTGTCCTGGGGAGAGATCGCAAAAACCCTGGCGGGCGTCGCCACCAGCAGCATGTGGCTCAGGTCGGAAGACATGAACTCCACCGCGCCCAGCTCAGGCACCTTCCGGCTGCCAATCACTGCCCCCGGCCAGCGCAGCCAGGGGAGGGGCAGACTGAAGCCCAGCTCAGCGGCCGGCCGAATCCACTCAATATCATTGAGCGGGATATCCTCCCGGCGCAGCCCCCAGCGAATTCGCAGCCCGTCCCGTCTGAGGGTGTAACTGGCGGTGACCAGCGCATAGAACCGGTAAACGAGCACCGGCAGCGGGGCCAGCAGCACCAGGGCAATCACCATGTGCAGGAGAAAATCCAGCCCAGCCTGGTCCTGGACGGCGGTGAGGAAGAAATATCCCCCCGCGGCCAAAAAACCCAAAACCAAAGCACCCTGGATCAGGATGCCGGTCCGGCGGGCTGGGTAAAACGCATTGTCCATTGGGAAAAGCCGCCTACTCCGATTTCTGGGCGGCAATCAGGGCTTCAGCAATGCAGCGGCAGACCTCCACCACTTCCTCTTCGGTCATCGCGCCGGAGAAGGGCAGCGCCAGGCTGCGATTCCCGAGGTCTTCCGTGATGGGAAAATCGCCCGCCTGGGTCCCAAACATCTCCATCACATAAGGCTGGAGATGGATCGGCGCGAAATAAGGGCGAACGGGAACACCCTTTTCGATCAGAACCTCGGCGAAGCGGTCCCGGTCGATCCGGGGAGAAACCCGAATGACATAGACGAACCAGGAGACCCGGGTGGTATTCGGGACCAGCTGCGGCGGGGTCACCTCTTCGATCCCGGCCAGGTGTTGAGCGTACCAGTCAGCGACCCGAGCGCGGTGCGCCAAAAGCTGCTCCAGCCGGCCTATCTGGGAAAGCCCCAGGGCCGCGCTCATCTCGTCCATCCGATAGTTATAGCCCAGGTGGGTGTGCTGGAGCCAGGTATCGCCCACGGCGCGCCCCTGATTGCGCAGGGCGCGCATTAGATCGGCGGCCTCATCATCATCGGTCACGATCAGGCCGCCCTCGCCCGTCGTGATCTGCTTATTGGGATAAAAGGCAAACACGCCGTAATCGCCGAAAGTGCCGGTTGGCTTGCCCTTATACTCACCCCCCAGCGCTTCGCAGGAATCCTCGATGACAGTCAGGTCATAATGCCTCGAGACCTTTTTAATGCGGTCGTAGTCTGCCGGCTGCCCAAAGACATCCACCGGCAGCAGCGCTTTGACCGATCCGATCCGGCCCTCATTGAAGGCCGGCACCTTCCGCGGCAGCCATTTGCGGGCGGCATCCCCGCCGCGGAATAGGTCTTCCACAGCTTTTTCAAGCAGATCCGGGTCGATATTGCCTGTGAGCGGGTCAATATCCACAAAGACCGGGATCGCTTTTTCAAAAAGGATCACATTGGTGGAGGCCACAAAGGAGAAGGGTGTGGTGACTACCAGATCGCCCGGCCCGATCCCGCTGGCCCGGATGCAAAGGTGCAGCCCGGCCGTACCGGAGTTCACGCCAATGGCGTGTTTCAGGCCGGTCAGGTCACAAAAGGCCTGCTCAAAAGCGGCGATCTTGGGCCCCATGCTTAGATTGGGTGTACTCACGACCTCCAGAACGGCCTCGCGGTCGGCATCGCTGAGTTCCGGGGATGACATTCGCAATTTCATAGAACCTTCCAGGGTCAATCCGGCTGAGGGTTTCAGCGATCCAGCCGGAGGGTTAGCGTTAAAATATGATTGTTTTCAGCAACCCATATTATAACGGTGAATCCCTGCTGGCGTTAACGCCCCTTCATCCCGCCTAGCCGGAGAATTAATCCAAACATCATCCTTTAGGAGGTTTTACACCCGATGGGCCCCGCCAAAGGATGATACACTATTTGTTACTCACTACAAGGCTGGGGTGTCAGGACTGAGTCCCCAAAAATGAGGGGGCCGGTCGGAGCAGAAACCCATTTACAAACCAAATTGTTGCACCTCACCGGCTTCAACCCTACTCAAAGTCCATTATGCCAATGATGTTAAAACACAGCACCCACAGCGTTCTCCGCTCTCCCACCAAGAGCATCCTCTTCATTTTGCTGCTTTCGGCTGCAATCCTTTTTGTGAGCCTCGGCAGCAGCATGCTCTACTCCGCCGACCGAATGCTGCAGCAGGCCGATGAACAGTTCAACACCGTGGTGTCGCTGAAATACGGCGGACTGCACGATGAGCGCGGCGCCTGGGCAGACGAAGCCTTTCAGGAGAGCATGTCCCAGCTGGACCTCGCCGCGTTGCTGGACCATCCCGCCGTTCTCGCGGTGGATACCGAACGGGAGATCTTTGCCTATGCCGGAGACAACACCCAGATCATCCAGCGCGACTCGCCCTTCGCCCACATCAATATCTTCACCTTCACCCCCCGGTTCAAAGACGACGACGGCGCCTGGACCGTGATGTCGCAGGACGCGATCTTTGGCGATGAGGTGGGTGAACTGATCCTTGTCAAAGTGAACCCGATGACCACGGAAGGTGTGGAAATCCAGGATTTTGAGCAGGGGCATACCTACCTCGGCGCCGCACGGGTCACCTATGTCAGCAACGCCCGGATGGCCTCCTTCATTCCGCCGGCGCAACTGACCAACCACTCACTCGGCATTCTGGACAGCGCCGCGGAAGTGACGGATATCACGGACCGGCCCGATTTCTTCACATCAGAGGAATGGGCTTCATGGGAAGACCTGATCCGGTCGATCAACATCATCGATCAGTCCTTCTCTGTCACAAGCTCGTCCTATCTGCCGGTCATGGCGCCCTTCCATTTAAACCAGACCTGGCTGACCGAAGGCGAATTCGAGATCAACGAAGGCGCGCTGGAAACCACGGACCAAGATGTCGTCTATATCAGCGACCGGGTTGCGGCGTTGATGGACCTTGAAGTCGGCGACCTCTGGCCGCTGAAATTCCATTACGCCTCCTCCGGCAATCCGGCCTACAGCTATTGGGAGGAAGACGGCTTCGCCTATGAAGCCGATATGCGGATCGCCGGGATCTTCAATGAAGTGCCCGGTCTGGCTTTCACCGTTTACCTGCCCTTCCCCAGCTGGGTAGAAAAAACGCCGGATAATTACGATTTCCTGCGCGTGCAGATCGACAATCAAGAGGTCGAACCCTATCTCGACCACATTGACGGCTATCTCCCCGATATTATCGAGGCCAAGGTTGAGGATCAGGGCTACGCCGCGACCATCCAGCCGATCATCGCCCTCAAGAACCAGGCCATCGTCCTGACCATCATCAGCGCGGTGGCAGGAATCGCCGTTTCAATCCTCTTCGCCTACCTTTTCATCAGCCGCCAGCGCGAGACCGCCCAGATCATGATGATGATGGGCACCGGTCGGCGGAAAACCATGGCTTACCTGCTCTACGGCATCCTGCTGATCGCGATCCTCGCCACCAGCGTGGGCACCTTGGTCGCTGGCGCCTTCGACACTCGGATGACGGAAACCGTCTGGCAATCCCTGCAGGGCGCACCCGTGCAGGACAAACGCTACAGCGAACGGGCCTTGGGAATCCCGACGACCTTCATCCCCGAGATCGCCACCGCCGGATGGGTCCGCTGGCTCTCTGCCGGGATCCTGGTGCTGATCATCCTGCTCATCATGATCATCTTTGCCCTGACCACCCTCCGCAAACCCAAACGGAAGAAGATCAAGGATTTCAAAGCGCCCAAACTGCGCGTTGGCAGGGGGATGGCCTTTGCCAATGTGCCCACCGTCAGCCTGCGCTTTGCGCTGCGGTCCATCCGCCGCAACTTCCTGCGCAGCCTGATCGTCCCCGTCACAGCCTTTTTACTGGCGACCTTCATCGGCGCCATCGGCCTGGCCACCCACCAGCAGGAGATCAACGCCGAAAACGTGTATGACGAGGTCCCGACCACGGCCTATCTGACCACCTTCCTGGGCTATACGCGGGAACTGCCGCTGCATTTGCAAACGGATGTCTTCAACTTCCTGGACCCGGGGTATTCCTCCCGCAGCACCAGCCAAATGACCCGGGACGCCCTGACTGGGGAAGAACTCCGCAACCTCAAGGACCAGTTAACAGAGGATAACCCCCACATCGCAAAGACCCTCCTGACGGCCAAAATGCACTACACGCTAATGGGCGTTTCAGCTGATGCCGAAGGGCACACCTATTCCCTCCCCCGGCGGCCGGAAGTCCCCCGGCATTCCAACCGATTCGGCTATGACTGGTTTGAAGACAAAGTCAGCCAGATGCCCTACCTCTATTTTATTGAAAGTTTTACCGCCCTTCCGGAATTCAGCGATACCTTGCTGGACGAGACCACCTGGCTGGAAGGCTATAGCGACGACTCGCTGGCGGAAATCCAATATATTGCCATCCTCCCGGACCGCTACGCCGAGGAAAATGGGATCAAGCTCGGCGACAGCGTCCGGATCGCCGCCTATCTGAACCTGCAAAATGTCGGCATCGTGATGGAAGCCTATGATTTCCTGGTCGCCGGCACTTACCATCAGGGGAGCCGCACGCCGGTTATTTATACGCCCTGGTCTCTGATCACGGATATCGCCATCGCCCAGGACAGCCTCTATGCCGAACTTGAATCGCCCGATGCGGAGATTCCCGAAGAGGCCAGGATATCAAATGAATACCTGGCGAATTTCATCAATTCCGCGTCCTTCCTGCTGGCCGACACCCGCAACCTGAACGAACTGCGCGACTATCTGGAAGAACGCAATTACAGCCAGGTGGGCAGCATCAACCGCAACCGGATGTCCATCGTCATCGAGGACGAGGCCCTGATGGACGCGATCGAATCGATCCAGCAGCACATCGCCGTGATGAACATCATCCGCCCCATCATGCTGGCGCTCTCCACCGTGATCGGCTTCATCCTCTCCTACCTGCTGACCCGCAACCGGCTCCATGAATTTGCCGTCATGCGCAGCCTGGGCACCAGGCGTCTGGCCGTCTACAGCGCCTTTTTCCTCGAACAACTGATCCTGTTCCTGCTGGGGGTCACGCCGGTCCTGATTGCGCTGATCCTGCGCCCCGCCTGGGCAGCTTATTTTGGCTGGAGCCTGGTCTGGTTCATTCTGCTCTACGCCCTTGGCATTATGATCGCCATCTACCTGATGGGGCGGTCCAAAGTCTTGGACATCCTCTTCACCAAAGAATAAGAAAAGATATGTTTATTGAACGCGAAGGAAGGTCACCATCGTGAACCCAATCATTGAAATCGAAAACGTAACCTACAGTTACCAGAACAAATACCAGTCCATTCCAGCCATCCGGGAGGTGACAACGTCCTTTGAAAAGGGAAAGCTCTACGCCATCATCGGCAAATCCGGCTCAGGTAAATCCACCCTGTTGTCGCTGATGGCCGGGCTGGCCCTGCCCGAGGCGGGCGAGATCCGCTTCCAGGGCGTTCCCACCGATTCCTTTGACCTGGACCAATACCGCCGCGAGAAAGTGGCCGTGATCTACCAATCCTTCAACCTCTTCCCCCTGATGACCAGCCTTGAGAACGTCTGCTATCCACTGGAGTTGAAGGGGTACAGCCCGAAAGAAGCGGCCGTGATCGCCGCGGAGTACATCAAGAAGGTGGATCTGCCCGAATCGGTGCACAAGCGCTTCCCCAACATGCTCTCCGGCGGCGAGCAGCAGCGGATCGCCATCGCCCGGTCGCTGGCCAGCGGCGCCCAGGTGATCCTGGCGGATGAACCAACCGGCAACCTCGACCTCGCCACCGGCAAGCGGATTGTCAAGCTGCTCTCAGACCTGGTGCACAAGGATCAATACACCGTGATCATCGTGACCCACGATAGCAGCATCGCCGAAATCGCTGATGAGGTGCTGCAGATGGCGGATGGAAGGTTGTAAACCCATCCATCGCAATAAAACAATATTCATCGCAGGGCCGCCTCTTTGTTGGCGACCTTTCCATTACCGGGCGGTCACAGAGGACCGCCCCTACCTGTTTCCCATCTCCAAATAACATTAATGACACCATCTTTGTCCCGCCGGCTGATTTTCCAATCTCCTCCCGTTTGGGTGGGTCAGCGATCCAGCCTAAACACCCTGCTGCACTTTGTTTGCAGGCTTCCTTCCCCTAAAATCAGGGGGAGGGAACGAGAAAGGGGTCTAAACCGCAGCTTATTCCCTTTCACCGCAAAACGTGTTAGACTCTGGTACGGAGTTTATGATGGTTGAATCACCCAATCCCAGGCCGTCACGGGAGATCATCCCCGCCGAAGCCGATCCCACGTCCCAAAAAATCAGCGAATCCCAGCCAACCGGACTGATCCGGCTCTGGGATCGTTTGCGCCGGCTTGGCCTGGCCGATTCCACCCTGCGCTTCGCCACGGCGGCCATCACCCTGATCCTGCTCCTGGTGGTGGTGGGCGTAATGAAGGCCTTTAACCTCCCTGAGACGGAATTGGCCCGCAATGCGGATAACGTGGTGCTGGCGGATGCCCTGACGGAACCTGCTGTGGACGTTGAAGCGCCGGCATTCGCGAGGGGCGGCCCAATCTCTGATGGAATCTCACGCGCCGCCAACCTGCACACCGTCCTGCCTGTCCTGAATGATCGCCAGGATGTGATCCGCTACACCGTTGAATCCGGCGATTCGATCTTCTCCATTGCCGAGAAATTTAACCTTAAACCGGAAACCATCCTCTGGGGCAACCGTTACACCATCGGGGAGAACCCCCACTTCATCGTGCCCGGCCAGGTGCTCAATATCCTGCCGGTGGACGGCGTTTACCACATGTGGAGCGCGGGCGAAGGCCTGAAGGGCGTAGCCACGGTCTATGGCGTGACGCCCGAAGATATTATCAACTGGCCCGGCAACAACCTGGACCCGGAGACCATCGGCGACTACGCCGACCCGAACATCGCGCCGGACACCATGCTGGTGATCCCCGGTGGAACGGGCACCTACACTGACTGGTCCACCCCCCGCATCACCCGGGAAGAACCCGTCACCGCCAAATATCTCGGCCCCGGCGCTTGCACCGCTGCCTATGACGGCCTCGTGGGCACGGGCACTTTCATCTGGCCTTCCACCGAATATTACATCTCGGGCTACGATTACTCACCCGAAACAAACCACTACGGGATCGACATCGCCGGGCAGCTGGGCAACCCGATCTACGCGGCGGACAGCGGCGTGGTCACCTATGCCGGCTGGAACGACTATGGCTATGGCGAAATGATCGTGATCGATCACGGTTCCGGTTGGCAGACCCTCTATGCTCACCTGAGCCAGACCGACGTGACCTGCGGCCAGGAGGTTCACCAGGGCGACACGATCGGCCTGATGGGCAACAGCGGCCAATCCACCGGCCCACACCTGCATTTCGAGATGCGCAATGACGAGTATGGGCGAGTGAACCCCTGGGATTTCCTGATCCCCTAAAATTTTCTGAGGATTTTAATTTTATAAAATGACCCACTCTCGCCAGGCTTAAAAGCGCCTGGCTTCAAACCTTTAACTCAAAATATCGCAATGGAGAAATACTGTGAAAAAGAAATGCTCTCTTATCATGCTCATGCTCGCCATCGTCTTAGGCGGCATGCTTGTCTAAAAGTTTCCCCTCCTAACCACCCTGGCGCTATTCCGCGGCCCATCCTTTGCGTCCTTCAAAGATGATTTTGACGACTTCAACACTGCGCTCTGGCACAAGGCGGATGGCTGGGCCACGAAGATCCCTTTAATGCCTGGCGGCAGGCGGATAATGCCGCCTTTTCTTCCGGCGTCCTCTCATTGCAGCTGGATGACCTAAGCTGTCCCGGCGACTGCGGCGGGATGGCTTATGCCTCCGCGGAATACCGTTCGAACGGCCATTACCAGTACGGCGCTTACACCGTGCGGATGAAGGCCGTAGCGGGGGAAGGCGTGATCAGCAGTTTCTTTCTCTATACCGGCCCCTCCGACGGCAACCCTGGGATGAGATTGACATCGAGATCACCGGGAAAAACCACACCCAGCTGCAAACCAACTATTACACCAACAGGTCGGCGGGCACGAAGAACAAATTGAACTGAGGGTTGACACCTCGGCAGCCTTTCACACCTGGAGCATTGTTACAGCCGCCCCCTCCAGGCACAGTCCGATGGGGTCTCCTTTGAACCGCTGGACTGGCCCAACAAAGCTTTCCTGCCCTCGCTCCTGCGTTAGCGCCGAGCGTTTTCGGAGCCGCAATACTTAGCCATCGGCGGGCTGGACCGCCAAATCCGCCGCGGTGATGGAAACCCCCTCAAAGTTCACGAATGTGAGGTCCTGAAAATCAAGGCCTCTGTTTTTGCGGACGATCTCAAATAATCCCAGGTAATTGGTCTTGATGCTCCGGGACCAATCCAGGCCGAGCATCTGCGCCACGCCTTCGATCAGCACAGCGTTGACCGCTTCGATCTCCACAAAGCTGCCAAAGGGCAATTCGTCAAACATCAACTCAACATCGCCGATCCGATAGACCTGGCGGTATTTTTCGTAAATCACGCTTACCCGGTACCCGAGCGCCTCAAAGAACCTGCGGGTCACCTCGAGGTTATCGGTGGTGAATTCAATCTCCGTGCGCACCATCACGCCATTCTCGCTGCGGGCGTTATCCTTATAGGTCACCCGGACCTGGTCGTCCTGGCGGATCCGCAAAACCCGCCCCGCCCTGACGAGGTCCCCCTCCGGCGTATCCAGCCGCAGGTTGCGTTCAAAGAGCCGCCCGCGGGCCAGATCCGCGCCGGTGGCCTGCGCCCGGGCAACCAACCGCGGCAGGTCCTGAATATAAAATTTGACTTCCTTCTCCTGAAAATCCATCAGTCCACCTCTTCTTCTCTAAAATAGGCCCGGCCGGGCCGAGCCAGCAGGCCCCAGGCCGCGATGCCCAGCCAGAGCAGCGTCAGCGCCAGCATGAAAGGCCAGTTCGCCTGGCTGTCCTGATCCTGCCAGAGCACAAGGCGTTCAAACCAGTAAATGGCCGGGTAAAGCACCGCCGCGGCGGCGATCGCCGCCCGCGCCCAGGCCGTCCGCAGGGTCAGCCCCCAGAGCGCCGGCAGCCCAATGAGGCCCCAGGCCGCGCCGGCCCCCAGCAAATAGGCGTAGATTCCCCTTGAGGTCAGCGCCAGGACCCATTCCCGGTTTTGCAGGGTTTGACCGAACCGCAGCCAGCCCAACACAGTCCAGAGCACCAGCAGCCAGAAAATCAGATGCAAAGCCAGCGGCCGCCGCCGTCGGATAGGCCGGGTGGGATCTCGCGGTTGCGGAGAAACGGCCCGTTCAGCTTGCTCAGGATTCCTCATCCGGGGCCTCCTCTGCTTCGCCGGCAAAATCCACATCCGCAAGCACGCCCATCCGGGCCAGCGCGGCGCGGACCTTTTCCACCGCGCCGGCATGGACGATCACGGTGGTGGGGCCGAGGATATCACCCAGGAAGCGCTCCGCCGGGCTGCTGCGCAGCGCCTGCAGGATCTTGGGGTCTTCCACCCGCAGCACCACGCAGGGCTGAATGCGCGCCTGCCCCCCGCGCTGTTCCCACTGATGCAGGGCCTGCACCAGGCTGGGCGGGGGCGGTTCGCCAAACTTGTTCAGCAGAGTTTCGAGATGGGCGATCTTCAAACCCTGTTCCACCGCTGCCGCCAGCGACTGGGGCGTGATCTGATAGGTGTAGGAATCGGCGGTCTCGGCCTGCCAGAGGCCAAAACGGGCGACCTGATAACGGGCGATTCGGGGCGTCAGGGTGCCGGCAATGACGCGGCCATCCGAGAGCGCTTTGAGGGGCTGATCTTCCGCGGGGAATCCCGCAGGAGGCTCCCCGGCCAGCAGGTCGGCCGCCCAGGCCGAGAGCCGAAACGCCGTAAAAGGTGCGTCCTCGGCTGGCGAGGCCAGGTCCACCAGGCCCAGCCAGTGCAGCGGCCCGGTGATCAGGTAGCGGATCAGCGCGCCATCCACTTCGGGCCAATGGTCTATCCCGCACAGGGATTCGCCATCGGCGGCCCTGCGGATCAGCCAGGAATCAAAATCCCCGGCCGGCCGCTGGAAGTCCGGCGTACGCTCAAAAACCGCCTCGATCAAAGCCGCCAGACTCCACCACTCTCCCGCCGGGAGTTCCCCGAGCCAGGCCAGCACCTGCTCCCTGGCCGCGCGGGGGTCGTTCCGCCAGGCGCCCTCGCAGACCACGCCGGGCATCATCCAAAGCTCGTTGAACTGATCGGAATCGCGCCAGCCCTGCACCAGCCAGGCCAGCGCTCTCTCCCGAGGCATCGCCAGGAAAGGCCGGGCATCTTCCGCCAGGGGTTCCGCGCTGGAAGAGATCAGTTTCACCGCGCTCAGCAGCTGGTTCACCACCTCAAGCGGCGGCTGCCAGGCATTCGCTGCCGGAGAACGTTTCGCATCGCCCAGCCGCAGGGCAGCCAGCAGCGTGCAGCAATGGTCCAGCACCCGGTCCGTCGCGGGGGTCGCAAACCGAGCCTCGGCCGGCGCAGCTTTCCGGCCAAGCGGCTGCGGGCCAGCCGGTTCGATGGACGGCAGCAATTTCAACAGGTCATCCGGGATATAGGCGCATTCCTGCAGTTCGCCCTCCCGCCGGAGGAAATCCCGGCCGATCAGGCCGCGATACCAGAGCACCTCCGTCGGCGAGATCGGCTCCAGATAGGGCTTCTCGCGGTCCCGTTTGCCGGGGCCAACCTCGCGCAGTCCGCCGTAATCCCGCACGAAGCGGCTCCAGGGCATCCAGCCCGCCTGGGATTGAAGGGCGTTCAGGGCTTTGCGGGCCGTCTCCGGCAGGGCGTCAACCACTTCCAGCACCAGGGCTGGATCCAGCAGGGCCTTGAGCAATTTCGGCAATCCCTGGCGGACATCCGGCGCGGCAAAGTCCACGCCCCAGAGTCCGGCAAGGATCTCCAGGAACCCCAGGTCGTGATCCTGCAAACAGTGCTGAAGGTCGGGCATTGGCAACCAGCCTTAGTGGAGCATATAGGCCAGGCACCAGCGGGTGGTGGCTACCAGCGCTTCGGTGTGCGTCCGCTCGTAGTTATGCGAGGCATCCACGCCCGGGCCGATCAGCGCCACGGCCACATCCCCGCCGGCCCGCCAAAAGGCCTCACCATCCGAACCATAATAGGGATAGATATCCACTTTGTACGGGATCTCATAGGTTTCCGCCAGTTCGCGCATCCGCTGGCTGAGACCGTAATGGTAAGGGCCGCCGGAGTCCTTGACGCACAGAGTGGCGTGGAACTCATCCGAGGCCTGACCTTCGCCCACGGCAGCCATATCCACCGAGATCAATTCCGCCACCTCGTCCGGGATACCGGCCGCCGCGCCGTGCCCCACCTCTTCATAGTTGCTGACATGCAGCACGGTGGTCACTTTGGGTTTCAGCCCAGCCTCCAGCAGGGCCTTGAGCGCGAAGATCATGTTCGCCACGCAGGCCTTGTCATCCAGGTGCCGAGAGCGGACGAAGCCCTGGGTGATCTCCACCCGCGGGTCCAGGGACACAAAATCGCCCACGCCGATCCCCAGGGCCGCCGTCTCGGCGGCGCTGGTGGTGCGGGCATCCAGCCGGATTTCCATGTTCGCTTCGCTGCGTTCGGCCTTGTTCACCTCTGCGCCATAGACATGGCTGGAGGCTTTGTTCAGCAGCAGCGACCCCCGGATGGGATCGCCCTGGCGGGGATAGACCCAGACGCCTTCGCCCTCCACCGCGTTCATGGCATAGCCGCCCAAACGGGTGACCTGCAGCCGGCCGCTGGGCTTGACCTCTTTGACCATCGCGCCCAGCGTGTCCACATGGACGGTCAGCGCCCGCCAGGGGCCGTTCGTCTCCCCAGCGACCACCGCAACCAGCGCGCCCTTATTGGTCCGGTGCAGTTCAATGCCCGGCAGGCCGGCAAGGGCCGTTTCGCAAAGTTCAATCGCCCGGTCGGTGAAACCGGTCGGGCTGGGGGTGTTCAGCAGGCGGCTCAGAAAGGCCAGCATTTCCTCGGTGTTGATCTCAGGCAGTTGCGTCATTTTCCATTTTCCCTTCAAATTCAGCTAATTTCTCGCGCCATTCCGGCGGGATCGGGCGGCTGGTCTCATTAATGTTGTCATAGGCCACCATCACGGACAGCCCGCGGGCAAAGATCCGCCCGCCGTCGGCGGCTTCCACCTGAAAGGCGAAGAGCATGCTCTTGGTGCCTAATTTTTCCAGCCGCACGCCCACCCGCAGGGGTTGGCCATAAACGATGGGTGCGAGGTAATCCATTTCAGCCCGGGCGACCACCATCCCGGTCTGGCCGCCCTGCTCGGGCGACCAGAGTCCGGCGCGTTCATAGTAGCCCAGCCTGGCGCTTTCCAGATAGGTCATATAGGCGGCATTATTAACATGCCCCTGGGGGTCCAGATCGGCATAGCGGACAACGATTGGGTGATAATAAGTGAATGGTTTTGTTTCCATATTCTTTTCAAACCCTGTTGAGAATGACCCCCTCATTATAAGCCATCCGCATTAAAACCCGAATTGCCAAAGTCGATCAAAAAAGCATCGCTCATCCCCAAAACCAAACCTTAAAGACCGTGCCCTGTGCTGTAGCCTGTGCTGTGCCCTAACAGTGCTGTACCCTGTGCTTTACAACTGGGGACAAAGTGGATAAAATAGATAATAAGGCTATTTACTACCTGATAGGTGGTAAATGGAATTTCATGATGCTTTCAATTGATCAGGGAAGTTTTTCCCCCCCCCTTCAATTTCGATTTTCAACCTTTTAAAGTTAGAGAGAGTCCGAACCATGCAAATCACTCGACAGGCAGATTACGCTTTACGTGCAATGCTCTACCTGGCCCGGCTGGACCCCAGCCAGCGGGCCGCCACCAGCCAGATCGCTGAAGAGCAGGAGATCCCGCCATCCTTTTTGGCTAAGATCATCTCCCAGCTCTCCATCGCCGGCCTGATCCACACCTCCCGCGGCGCACGCGGCGGCGTCTCCCTGGCGCGCAAACCGGAAGATATCTCCCTGTTGGATGTCGTCGAAGCCATTGATGGCCCCATCACGCTCAATGACTGCACGCAGGACCCGGATATCTGCACCTTTGGAGAAACCTGCCCCCTGCACGAGGTCTGGTGTGAGACCCAGGCGGAGCTGGCCAACCGGCTGCGAGCTTCAACCTTCGATAAACTCCTCGAACGCGAAGCCCAGAAGATCCAAAAATAGTCTTTTAAAATTCAGAGACGCCCATCAACCCCTGGTATCCCATCCCATATTACCAGGGGTATTTTGTAAAGGATTGTCCAATTTATAGCCGTTTGGTGCCCTGTTTGGGATAGAATCAGGACACATTCATTTCACCACCGTTCCACCGAAGGGTTATCCATTTTCCATGGATCTGCTTTTTATTGAACTCATCGCCCTTTTGATCGTGCTGCTTTTGCTGCTGGTTGCGCGCGTTGTCCGTTTGAGGAAAGCGCGGCAAATGGAACCCGTCACGCAGACCGAGCACGAACTGCAATTTAAGCGCCTGATGCAGGAAATCAAATTTCTGGAAGAAGCAGTGGAAAAGGGGAATGCCTCGCGGAAACTACGCAACAAGCTGGAAGCCAAACGTGAGCAGGCGCAAAAATTAAACACCCTGATCTCCAAATCCATAATCAGTGACGTCCCGGACCCCTACCAAACCGAGCACAATCTCAGGGTCAGCAGCCTGCATAAAACGCGGCCGGTTAACCAAAGCACGATCTTCCTTTGCCCAAAGTGCCGCAAACAGGTGCGGTCGGATGATAAATTCTGCGCCAATTGCGGCTTCAAACTGCAAGCCAAACGCCAGATCTAAGCAAATCTTTTTCAATGCAATATAATGATGCCATGACTGATACCGAAAACGCCCCCGTGCCGCCTGCAATCGAGGTGAGGGGACTCTCCAAACGCTATAACCTGCAGCCCGTCCTGAAGGACCTTTCCCTGGCGCTCGCCGATGGGAGCCTTTGCGTGCTGGTGGGGTCCAACGGCGCCGGGAAGACCACCCTGCTGCGGATCATCGCTTCCCTGGTCCGGCCGGATGCCGGGTTTGCGGCGATCAACGGGGCAGCGCTGAAGGACAATGCCGCCCTCCGCCGCCAGATCGGCTATCTCGGCCATCAGACCCTGTTCTACAGCGACCTCAACGCGCTCGAAAACCTGACCCATTACGCCCGGCTCTATGGGCTGGACAATGTCGCTGACCGCGTCCACGCAGGGATCGCTTCCATGGACCTCGTCAACCACCAGCATAAGCCTGTGCGGACCTATTCCCGCGGGATGCTCCAGCGGCTCGCCATTGCGCGGGCCCTGCTGCATGACCCCGCCATCCTCCTGCTGGACGAACCCTACACAGGGCTGGACAAAGAAGCCGCCCAGGCGCTGGACCTGCGCCTGCGGGGCCTCCACCAGCCCGGACGGACGCTGCTGATCGCAGCCCATCATCCCCAGCGGCTGCTGGCCTTTGCCAGCCAGGTCGCCTGGCTCAGGGACGGCCGGATCGCGCAGATCCAAGCGGTGGACCGGCTAAGCGAGACGCCCGACCTCCTGCACTATCTGGCGGAGGCGGCATGAACGGGTTCAGCAATTACCTGCGGATGGTCTGGCAGGTCTTCCGCAAGGACCTGCAGGTGGAATGGCGCGGGCGGCAGGGGCTGCCCGTGATGCTGATCTTCGCCCTGCTGGTCGTCTTCCTGTTCAACTTCGCCCTGCAGCTGACCCCCGGCCTGCAGGCCGGCCTGGCCGCCGGGCTGCTCTGGGTCTCGCTGGCCTTCGCCTCCACTCTGGGGCTGAACCGCAGCGTGAGCCTGGAGGGTGAAAACAACGCCCTCGCTGGCCTGCTTTTGGCGCCCGTGGACCGCTCAGCGATCTTCTTTGGCAAGACGCTCAGCAATCTGACCTTCACCTTCCTGGTCGCTCTGGTGCTGCTGCCCGTTTTCAGCCTCTTTTATCAACAAAACATGCTCAACCCCCGCCTCGTGCTGGTGATCCTGCTGGGCCTGGGCGCCTATACCAGCCTCGGCACCCTGCTGGCCGCCCTCAGCATCCAGACACGCACCCGCGACGTGCTGCTGCCTGTGCTGCTCTATCCGCTGGCGCTGCCGGTGCTGATCGCGGCCGTGGAAGCCAGCCGGGGCGTCCTCGCCGGTCAGCCTCTCGCTGAGCTTCAGTCCTGGCTCTCCCTGCTGATCGCCAGCAATATCCTTTTCCTGGCCGCCGGCCTGCTGCTTTTCGATACCATCCTGGAGGAATAAATTGCCCAAGAAACAACCGCTCCTGACCGCTCTGAATATCCTGGCCGCCGCTGGCGTGCTCGGCGCGCTGATCCTGATCCTGTTCTTCACCCCGGAGGAAGCCCAGATGGGCGCCGTCCAAAAAGTCTTCTATTTCCACGTGTCCTCCGCCTGGGCCGGGATGCTCAGCTTCGTGATCGCGGCCGGGGCCGGCGCGCTTTACCTGGCCAAGCGCGAACTGCGCTGGGATTGGCTCTCGCTGGCCTCGATTGAGGTTGGCATCATGTTTGGTCTGGCCGCCATCCTCAGCGGCATGATCTGGGCCCAGCCGATTTGGAACACCTGGTGGGTTTGGGAGCCGCGGCTGACCACCACCGCCATCATGGAACTGATCTACCTGGCCTACTTCATCCTGCGGGGCGCACTGAACACGCCCGAAGCCCAAGCCCGCCTCGGCGCGGTCTACGCCATCGTCAGCGTGATCACCGTGCCGCTGACCTTCTTCTCCATCCGGCTTTACCGCACCATCCACCCGGTGGTCTTTGTCAGCGGCGGCAGCACGGCCTTCACCATGAGTCCCCGGATGTGGACGGCTTTCATCGTCAGTCTGGCCGCCTTCACCGTCCTGCTGGCCGCGCTGATCTGGAATCGGACCCGCCTGGCCGCTCTGCAATCCGCCAACGCTCAGGAGGAAAACTGACCATGACCCCCAACACCACCCCCGATATGATCCTGGGGTTCGCCGTCCTGCTGGGCATCCTGTTGATCTATGTCCTTTCGCTGATCATCCGCTTCCGCAACGCCCGGAAATAGCCCGAAAAGCCCCAAATACAACCCAATAGCGTTCCACTAATGTTAATCAGATACTTTGTTAACGATCTTCTATGACTTGCTCAGTATTCTCATAATTAGATTTCAAAGCAAGGCAAAAAGGAGAATGTATTATGGCAAAGATTATTGGAATTGACCTTGGGACAACCAACAGCGTAGTCTCTGTTGTTGAGGGCGGCACGGCAAACGTGATCCCGACAGCAGAAGGTTCCCGCCTTCTCCCCTCCGTTGTTGCATTTAACAAAAACGGCGAGCGGCTGGTGGGCATACCCGCCAAGCGGCAGGCTGTTGTGAACTCCGAAAACACAGTTTCGTCCATCAAGCGGTTTATGGGCCGCCGGTATGACGAAGTTAAATCCGAACGCGAAATGGTCCCCTATGAGGTCGTGGAAGGCCCCGCGAGCGATGCCCGGGTGCATATCCCGGTGGTCAACAAGACTTACACCCCGCAGGAAATTTCCGCCATGATCCTTGAGAAACTCAAGGCTGATGCGGAAGCCTACCTCGGCGAGCCCGTGACCAAAGCTGTCATCACCGTTCCGGCCTATTTCAACGACAGCCAACGCCAGGCCACCAAAGACGCCGGCAAGATCGCCGGGCTGGAAGTGATGCGGATCATTAACGAGCCGACAGCCTCCGCTTTGGCCTACGGCCTCGATAAGAAAGAGTCCGAAGTCATTCTGGTCTTCGACCTGGGCGGCGGCACCTTCGATGTCAGCCTGCTCGAGGTTGGCGAGGGTGTGATCGAAGTCCGGGCCACCAACGGCGACACCCATCTGGGCGGCGACGATTGGGACGAAGTGATCGTCAATTGGGCGGCGGATGAATTCAAGAAAGAACAGGGCATTGATCTGCGTGAAGACCGCCAGGCGCTCCAGCGCTTGCGCGAAGCCGCAGAAAAAGCCAAGATCGAACTCAGCTCCGTGATGGAAACGGAGATCAACCTGCCCTATGTGACAGCCGACGCCAGCGGGCCGAAACACCTGCTGCTGAAGCTGAACCGGGCCAAATTTGAACAGATGACCGAGCACCTGGTTGAACGCGCCCGCAAGCCCTTCAACGCCGCCATCAAAGATGCGAATATGACCGTGGACCAGATTGACGAAGTGGTCCTCGTGGGCGGCGCAACCCGGATGCCCATGATCCAGGACCTGGTCCGGGACCTGACCGGCGGTAAAGAACCGAACAAAGGCGTGAACCCCGATGAAGTGGTCTCCGTTGGCGCAGCCATTCAGGGCGGCGTCCTGGCCGGCGACGTCAAAGACGTCCTCCTGCTGGATGTGACCCCGCTTTCGCTGGGCGTTGAAACCCTGGGCGGCGTGATGACCAAGCTGATCGAACGCAACACGACCATCCCGGTCAAGAAGACTGAGACCTTCTCGACGGCTGAGGACAGCCAGACTTCCGTGGACGTCCATGTGCTGCAGGGCGAACGCCCGATGGCCTCGGACAACATGAGCCTGGGCCGCTTCCGGCTGGAAGGCATCCCGCCTGCGCCCCGCGGCATCCCGCAGATTGATGTGACCTTCGATATTGATGCGAACGGCATCCTCCACGTGAACGCCAAGGACAAGGCCAGCGGCAAGGAACAGAGCGTGACCATCACGGCCAGCACCAACCTGGACAAGTCCGATGTGGAGCGGATGGTGAAAGAAGCCAGCAAGAACCGCTCAGCAGACGAAGCCCGCAAGGAACTGGTGGACCTTCGCAACCAGGCGGACACCGTCGCCTACCAGGCCGAGAAACTGGTCAAGGACATGGGTGATAAGATCCCGGCCGACCAGCGCAGCCAGGTGGAAAGCAAGGTGAAAGACCTGCGCGAGGCGATCCAGGGCGATGACAAAGCCCGAATCAAGAATCTGATGGACGGTTTACAGACCGATCTACAGGCCATTGGCCAGGCGGCCTACCAGCAGCAAGACGCGGCTGGCCCGCAAGCCGGCGGCGCGCAAGGTCCGACCGGTGAACCCGGCGGCAGCGATGAAGACGTCGTTGAAGGCGAGTTCCATGAAGCCTAAGGGCTGGGGAGCAGGAAATCAGTAACGAGTGAATAGGAAGGCTGGGTCATTTGACTCAGCCTTCTTTGATTCCCGTGAACGCGAGGGTAGAGTGTGCACACCATTTTTTGTAGATGGGTTAAAAATCGGATATCGTTAGTTTGATGAGATAATATTTAACGATACAATAACCCCATGACCAACTGGCAAATCCACGGACACGACTGGGCAGTAAGGCTCCTCCGCGCGCACGCGGCGGGCGACAAGCTGCGCCAGGCTTACCTGCTGGTCGGCCCGCAGGGCGTGGGCCGACGCAGCCTGGCGCTGCGCTTTGCCCAGGCGCTCAACTGCACCGCAACCGACACCCCCGGCGAGCCCTGCGGCGAGTGCCGCGAATGCCGCCAGTTCTGGGCGATGACGCACCCGGACCTGAGCCTGCTGACGCCCGAGGAAGGGCACAAGGACATCCGCATCGACCAGGTGCGCGCCCTCCAGCACACCCTGGCGCTCTCGCCCTACGCCGCCAAATATCGGATCGCCCTGCTGCCGGATTTCCAACAGGCCACCGAAGAAGCCGCCAACGCCCTGCTCAAAACGCTGGAAGAGCCGCCCGATAAGGTCGTCCTGCTGCTCACGGCCGACGCGCTGGAAAGCCTGCTGCCCACGATCGTCTCTCGCTGCGAGGTGATCCGCCTGCGCCCGGCTTCCATCGCCAGCGCAGAAAGCTACCTGCAAGCCGAAAAGTCGCTTCCCCCCGAACAAGCGCTTCTGCTGGCGCATCTCTCCGGCGGGCGGATCGGCGCGGCCATTCACCTGGCCGAGTCGCCCGAGAGCCTCGCCCAGCGGCAGGAGACCCTCGAGACCCTGCTCGAGATGCTGAGTGCCACGCGGGTGGACCGCTTCGGCCTGGCCGAGTCGCTCTCCCGCCCTTACGACAAAGCGCGTGAAAAAGCCGGCGAGGCGATTCCCACCTGGCTGTCCTTCTGGCGGGATGTGTTCGTAATTGCCTCCGGCGCGGGCCTGCCGCTGGTCAACGTGGATTTCAGCGCAGAGATTGCGCAGGTCGCCGCCGCGCTGGACCTGACGGCCGCGCGGGCGTTGGTGCTGGCGCACGAAGAGGCGCTAGCCCAGGTGGATGCTAATGCCAATGTCCGTTTGGTGCTGGAAGATCTGATGCTGCGCTGGCCGAAGTTGTAGTTAAGGGGGGCTTAAAGCCGGAGCGGGATCTGTTCCTTCGGCTGCGGCGCAATGACAAAAAAAATAAAATGACCCCATCCCTGGCCCTTCCCCTCAAGAGGGGGAAGGAAAACTGCGAAGCAGGAGGGAAAGGGTTTTATTTAAAGGTCACGTAGTGCTGTGCCATGCACTGCCTCCATCCTACTCATCCCCCACGCGATAGATCTGCAAATCCGAGAAGCGGACGGTCAGCGTCGTGCCGCTGATGGTGCGGGCGAAGACGCCCAGCTCGCCGGTACGGTTGTGGGCGATGCTCTCTTCAAACTGGAAAGTATCGTTGATATAAAGCTGGAACTGCCCGTTGCGGACCCACAGGCCGAAGCGGTTGGAGGCCGGCGCGTTGGGCCGGATTCGGCTGGCGACTTCCCAATTGTGGATCACAATGGACGAACCGCTTTGAACCAGTTCCAGGCGGTAACTGCCATCGCAGCTCAGCAGCAAGCGGTAGTAATCCCCTTCGGACTGCCGCCAGAAGACCACCCCATACTGATCGTCCCCCTGGCAGAGGCTGGTCTCCACGGTGAATTCCAGGTAAAAATTGTCGGCAAGCGTGTATGGGCTGAGGCTGAAGAGATAGGCGCCGTTCTGGGCCGCGGCCAGGGTTAGGTTATCATTGCCATAGGCCACGTTGCCCGCCGCGCTGTGCGGCGCGGTCCAGAGCGCCGGATCGCTGAAATCATCCGCCACCAGCAATTCCGTCACGCCCTCCCGGACGTCCGCCAGGGTGGGCAGCGGGGTCGGCGCATCCGTTGGCAGCAGGGTCGGCGTGGGCGTCGCCGGGAACCAGTCAATGGTCGGCGTGGGCGTCAGGGTTTGGGTGGGGGTTGCGGTCGGCGGGAGCGGCCCGGCCGGCAGCAGGATATCACACCCCGCCAGAAAAAGCAGGGCGCTCAGCACGGCCAGGAGGATACCCAGCCGGAAATGGCGTGAATAGGGTGGTTGCTTATCCATCATGCGGGCATAATTATATAATTAAAGCGGGAATCGTCCAAATCTTCCTAAACTGGCGAACTTTTTGAGAGATGTTATAATCCAAGCTTAGAAAGAAAAGGCGCTTATGACAAAACAACCTATGCTTTTGACACTTTCATTGTCCCTGCTGGTGCTGGTCGGCCTGCTGTTCTTTGCAGCCCCGCAGATGGTAAATGCCGGTCCCCTGAACCAGGCTGCCTATGCCACCCCCACCCCGAATGCCGAGGGCGAGATCATCTACACCGTCCAGGAAGGCAATAGCTGCACGAGCATCTTCCTGCTGACCAACGTCTCCATTGAACAGATCATCGCACTGAACGGGTTGGATGAGAATTGCACCATCCTCCCCGACCAACAGCTGATCCTCGCCACCGTTGCGCCTGCAACGGCCACCCCGGAAGGCCCCACCCCGACCCCCACCATGAGTCCGCCGACGCCCACGCCCTTCAACGGCAACGCCACGGTCTGCGTGGTGCTCTACGAAGATCTGGATGGCAACCAGAAACGCTCCGATACGGAATTCTATCTGGCCGGCGGGGTTGCCAACATGAATAACCGCGAGGGGACCTTTTCGCAGTCGCTGGATACCCTCGGGGGCGATCCTGCCCTTTATGTCGTGGAAGACCTGCCCTGTTTCCAGAACGTGCCAGAGGGGGAGTATAACCTGAGCATGGGCATCCCGAACGGCTATAACGCTACAACGACCCTCAACTATCCCCTGAGCGTCACCGCGGGCGATACGGTCATCGTCGATTTCGGCGCCCAGCCGAGTTCAGCCGCGGTCACCAATGAGGACCCCGCCCCCAGCACAGATCGGTCACCGCTCCTGCTGGCGATCGGCTTCCTGCTGCTGGCAGGCGGTGCGGCTCTGGCGTTCTTCTTCGTCCGCTCCCGTCAGAACGGCTGATCAGCGCGAAAATCGCTGCTGCTTCCAAATATCCGCTTCATTGCTATAGCCGTTGGCTTCCCAAAAGCCCAGTTGATCCGCGCTTAAAAATTCGAGGCCGCGCAGCCACTTGGCGCCCTTCCAGAGGTAGACGTCTTTCAGGTCGTCCCGGCCCGGGATTGCGCCCGTGACGCCGCGCAGGGGGTAGCCGTGTTCCGGCGTCAGCGGCTGGCCGTCATAGTGGGTGGCCAGCAGGAAATTATCCTGGAGCATCACGTCCAGCGGCAGGTTGGTGGTATAGCCCTGATCGGCATGTTGGACAACGAACCGGGCGGCTGGTCTGGGTTTGATGAAGCCCTCGTCGATCAACTGCCGGAGAGAGATTCCCTCCCAGAGCATATCCAGCTTGCTCCAGGTGGTCACGCAGTGCAGGTCGAGGGTGAGTTGCACACGCGGCAGCGCCATCACCTCATCCCAGGTCCAGACCACAGGCTCTTCCACCTCGCCCCAGACTCTGAAATCCCAGGTGCTGGGATCAAAGGCTGGGACCTTGCCATAGTGCAAGGTGGGGAAGCGCTCCGTCAGGTGCTGGCCAGGGGGCAGCCGATCATTTCGTTTCATCATGCCTCTCATTCGATTGCAAAGGTTTCGCCGGGTTTGAGCAGGTGCACGCTGGCCTCCGTCTGCGCCTGGACAGCTTCCGCCCAGGCCGCGGCGTCCTGCGCGATCAGGTCAAAGGTATTGTAATGGATCGGGATCACATGCTGGGGCCTGAGCAGCTCCACCGCCCGCAGCGCGTCCGCCGGCCCCATGGTGTAATTATCGCCAATCGGCAGCACGGCCAGCGTGATCCCCTCCTCGCCGATCAGGGCCATATCGCCAAAGAGACCCGTGTCGCCCGCCATGTAGATTTTCTCGCCCGAGCCAGTGGTCAGCAGCAGCCCGGCCGGGTTGCCGCCATAGCTGCCATCCGGCAGGCCTGAGCCGTGCAAAGCCAAAGTGAGCTTGAGGTGGCCAAAGGGATAAGTATACCCGCCGCCCAGGTGTTGGGCATGGGTTTTCACTCCCTTTTTCGCCAGCCAGCCGCAGATCTCCGCATTGGAGATCACGGTGGCCCCGGTGCGCTTGGCAATCGCCACCGAATCGCCGATATGGTCGCCGTGCCCGTGGGTCACGAGGATATAATCCGCCGCCACCTTGTCCGCGCTGACCGCGGCCGCCGGGTTGTGGGAAAGATAGGGGTCCACCAGCAGGTGATAGCCGCTGGTTTCCAGGGCCAGGGCGGCGTGTCCCAGCCAGGTCAGTTCAAAGGACATCCGAGCCTCCTTTCAGATTTTAATGAGAGCCATGCCTTCATTATACAGCGCGGGTCAAAGGCGCAACAATCTGGCTGGGAATCCAAAAAACGGGAGGCCCGTTCGCCTCCCGTTGGGGTCGTCGTTCTCGTTTCTCTACTCACGATAGTCCAGCTGATGTCAAATCCGCCCTGGGTCTCCTGCCCCTCAGCCTTCAGGGCACAGCGGCCGTCCAGGCCCGCCCAGCCCACCTTCCGGACGCAGGACGTCAACGCCAGGGACAGGGACAGGATCACTAAAATCAAGGGCGCAGCTTTTTTCATCCGAGGGCCTCCCATCCAAGGCTCACTTTATAAGTAACTTGATTATACAAATTCCAACTCCTCAGCAAATCATCCGCTTAACCAGGTCCGGCCTATCCGCTTGAACAGATCCCGCTGGCCGAATGACCAGGCTGCAAAGGGCAAAATGCCCCTATCAAGTTGCTCAGGGTATGTTAAAATCGGACAAAGTATTTCTATGCCCCTTGGAAATTTGGTTTGAGCTGCAGTAACTCACCAGACGGCACCATCCACTTTTTCACCTCATTTGGAAATTCATTATTTTTATGGGAATCTCTTTTTGAGATAAGATTCAGTTTATCATTCTTTGCGTCAAGGAGATCATCTTGAAACAACCGCCCAGCCAGTATGCAGGCCTGTCAACCTTCCTAACCCACTACACGGAATTTGAGAATGCTGAAAACTCTCATCTGCCCCCCATCTACCAGAATTCGGTGTTCATTTTTGACGACGCTGAGTCCGGGGCGGCCATCGCCGGGGGTGAAGCGCCCGGCTATTATTACACCCGGCTCAACAACCCCAACCACCAGCAGCTGGCGCAAAAGCTGGCCGCGCTGGAGGCCTGGGACCTGATCAAGCAGCGCCCGGATACCGACCCCGAGGAACTGGTCGGCGGGCTGGTTTTCGCCTCCGGCATGGGTGCAGTGACGGCGGCGATCCTGGCAACTGTTTCCGCCGGTGAAACGGTTTTAGCGCAGGCCGCGCTCTATGACGGCACCTATCTTTTCCTCAACAACCTCGCTCCCCGCTATGGCATCAAGGTAGTTTTTGTCTCCGATAATACGCCCGTGGGCTGGGCGAAGGCTTTTGAGGAGCACCCCGCCGCCAAGCTGGCCTATATCGAAACACCCGTCAACCCCACCCTGCGCCTGACGGACATTGAACAGGTCTCCGGGCTGGCCCACGCACATGGCGCGCGGGTGGTCGTGGATAACACCTTCGGCACGCCCTTCTGCCAGCGGCCATTGGCTTTTGGGGCGGATATCGTGGTGCATTCCACCACCAAGTACCTCTCCGGGCACGGGCAGGTGGTGGGCGGCGCCGTGCTGACCACGGACCTGGACCTGCTTCACGGCCAGCTTTACCAGATCTATAAGCTGTTCGGCGGGACGCCCAGCCCGATCGACACCTGGATGGCGAATATCGGCCTGAAGACCTTTGAACTGCGGATGGCGCGCCAATGCCAAAACGCCCTGCGGCTGGCGAAAGTGCTCGAGAAACACCCCGCGGTGAACCGGGTGTACTATCCCGGGCTGCCCAGTCACCCCGACTATCCATTGGCCCTCCGCCAGATGACCGACTTTGGCGGGATGATCGCCTTTGACCTCAAGGGCGGGCTGGAAGCCGGCCAGCACATGATGAATACCGTCCGGGTGGCGACCCTGGCCGTCAGCCTGGGCAATGTGGACACCCTGATCCAGCACCCCGCCAGCATGACGCACCGCAACACCCCGCGGGAAAAACGCCTGGCCGCAGGCATCACCGACGGCCTGGTGCGCCTCTCAGTTGGGATCGAAGATATCTCCGATCTGATATGGGATCTGCTGGGCGCGATTGAGTAAGGATTGCGCAAATTAATGGCGCAGCGCACGCGACAGAGAAAAGACAATTCGGCGTTTTGGGCGGTCACAGCTCTTTTCAGAGGCAGGCAGAGCCGCCGCTGCGGTTAATCAGGGGGGTGCGGAAGGCGTAAAAGTAAAAACAAATGTTCCAACTTTAATCTCTGCATGGTAGAATCAACGAATGGACCTCTTTGACCATGCTCTGGAAGAACGAATGCGGCATGAAGCCCCCCTGGCGGACCGGATGCGGCCGCAGACCCTGGACGAGATCGTCGGCCAGGACCATATCATCGGGGAAGGCCGCTTGCTGCGCCGGGCGATCCAGGCTGACCGCCTGTTCTCCTCCATCATCCTCTACGGCCCGCCCGGAACAGGCAAGACCACCCTGGCCAGGGTCATCTCCAACCTGACGAAAGCCCATTTTGAAAACCTCTCCGCCGTCCTGGCGGGGGTTGCCGATTTGCGCAAAGTGATCGCCGAGGCGACCGACCGTCGGCGGCTTTACCAGCGGCGGACGATCCTTTTCATTGATGAGGTGCACCGCTGGAACAAATCTCAGCAGGATGCGCTGCTGCCCCATGTTGAATCAGGTTTGTTGACCCTGATCGGGGCGACCACCCAAAATCCCTATTTCGATGTGATCAAAGCGCTGGTCTCCCGTTCGCGGATCTTTGAGATGCATTCCCTGACTGAAGAGGATATCCGTGAGATCCTAGACCGCGCCCTGCGGGACCCCGAGCGCGGCTATGGCAGGCTGACGGTTGAACTGGCGCCGGAAGCGCTGGCCCATCTCTCCCGCATGGCCGGGGGCGACGCGCGCAACGCCCTCAACGCGCTGGAGCTGGCCGTGGAGACCACGCCGCCGGACAAAGACAGCGTGATCCGGATCGGGCTGGATGTGGCCCAGGAGTCAATCCAGAAGCGGGCGGTTCTCTATGACAAGACGGACGACGCCCATTACGACACCATCTCGGCGTTCATCAAATCCGTGCGCGGCTCGGACCCGGACGCCGCGGTTTACTGGCTGGCGAAGATGCTCCACGCGGGCGAAGATCCGCGCTTCATCCTCCGCCGGCTGATCATCCTGGCCGGGGAGGATATTGGCCTGGCGGACCCACAGGGCCTGGTGGTGGCGAACGCGGCCGCCCAGGCTTTTGAATATATCGGCTTGCCCGAAGGCATCTTCCCGATCGTGGAGGCCACGCTCTACCTGGCGACCGCGCCGAAATCGAACTCCGCCTTTGCCTATCACGCGGCGCTGGCCGAGATCGAAGAGAATGGCGTTGGTCCCGTGCCGGTTCACTTGATGGACGCGAGCCGCGACGCCAAAGGGCTGGGACATGGCGTGGGCTATGATTACCCTCACGAACACGAGGGACATTGGACGCCTCAGCAGTACCTCCCGACCTCTCTGGTGGGCACCACTTTTTATAAGCCCTCCGACCAGGGCTATGAAGCCCAGGTGCAGGAGCGGGTGCGCCGCTGGCGGGAGGCGCAGAACAAGGTCTTATCAGAACAAAACCCAACGAAGAAGGACTCTTAATGGCAACATTTTTATTGGTTCGGCACGGCGAAAATGATATGATCGGCAGGAGACTGGCGGGGCGGATTCCCGATGTCCACCTGAATGAGAAGGGCCAGGCCCAGGCGCGCCGGGTGGCGGCCGGCTTGGCGGCATTGAAGATCAGGGCGGTCTACGCCAGCCCGCTGGAACGAGCGCAGGAGACGGCGGAGCCGATTGCGCGGGTGCAGGGCGTGCCGGTTCAGACCCTGCCTGAACTCACCGAGATCGACTTTGGCGAGTGGGAAGGCAAAAGCCTGGCGCGGCTGAAGAATGGCCGGCAATGGAAGATCGTCCAGGGCAGCCCGGCGACTTTCCGGTTTCCGGGCGGCGAAAGTTTCGCCGAGGCCCAGGCCAGGGTCGCCGCGGGCCTGCTGAAACTCAGCGAGCAGTATGAGGAAAAAGACCTGGTGGTCTGCGCGGCGCATAGCGACGTTCTCCGCCTGGCTGTGGCGCATTTCCTGGAACTCCCCCTGGATCATTTCCAGCGGATCAGGATCAGGCCGGCCTCTGTAACGGTGCTCTACCTGAACGGCGGCAAAGGCTTTTTCGGCCCGATCAATTACACCTTCGATTTTTTTTCGGCCTTGTAAGGGGTCATTCAAAAAAAAATAGGCTAACCCGTAAAGGTCAGACAAGTAAAGGAGATCCATGAACCCATACCGTGTGAAACCCGAAACAAAGGTCAGACTGGACGATTTGCCCACCCGCTCCGATGGCGGCATTGAAAAGGCGGATGGCAAAGCTCAGTTGGCGCAACTTTCTGTGCAGCTCTCGGACCTTCAGGAGCTGCTCTATGCTGAGCACAAGCAGAAGGTGCTGATCGTTTTGCAGGGCATGGATACCAGCGGCAAGGACAGCACCATCCGGCACGTCTTTGGCGAGGTGAACCCCCAGGGGACCAAAGTCTTCAACTTCAAGCAGCCGACGCCCAAAGAGCTGGATCACGATTACCTCTGGCGGGTGCACCAAAACACCCCCGGCAAAGGCGAGATCGTGATCTTCAACCGCTCGCATTACGAGGACGTCTTGGTGGTGCGGGTGCATGACCTGGTTGCCAAATCAGTCTGGGAAAAGCGCTATGACCAGATCAATGCCTTTGAGCGTCTGCTGGCCCAGGAAGGGACCACGATCCTGAAATTCTGTCTGCATATCAGCAAGGAAGAGCAGGCCGAGCGTTTCCTGGCCCGGCTGGACCAGCCAAGCAAACGTTGGAAGTTCAACCCGGGAGATTTGGAAGAGCGCGAATATTGGCAGGACTACATGGACGCTTACGAGGATATGGTCAACCGCACCAGCACCGATTGGGCACCCTGGTATGTGATCCCCTCGGATCAAAAATGGTATCGTAATCTGGTCATCGCAGAGACAATCGTGAAAAAACTGGAAAATCTGGACATGCAGTTTCCCAAGGAAGTGCCCGATATTGAGAAATACCGGGGCATCCTGGAGGAGATGGTCGCCGAAGAATCCCAATGAGTTCATCCTCACCGGACCAATATCTTCGGTTTGTCCTCGCCGGCTGTCTGAATGAGGACTATATTCTCCCTATCTCAGAATCCCCACAAAACGCAGTTCTGGGGGGAAACCTCCCTTATGCCGCAGTGGGGCTTTCTTTGTGGGGCGGCGCGGCGGGCTTGATTGCCAGGGCCGATAAGAAATTTCCGGTTTCCGGCCTGGATCGCTTCAAGCAGCTTGGATTTAATTTGCAGGGGATCCGAATCGCGGAAAGGGATCTGGATCTCAGACGTTTCCTCGCCCATCAGGACGAGAACACGTCCTTTGATGACAACCCCATGCAGCACTATGTGGATCGGGGTCTCCCTTTCCCCCAGCGCTTGCTGGGTTATAAGACCCGGCCGCTGACCCCGCCGGACCCCACCGCGCAGCAGGGGCAGTCGATCCAGATCTCGGATATCCCCGAGGCCTATCTCGAAGCCAGCGCGGTGCATATCTGCCCGATTGATTACCTTTCCCATATCATTATGCCCTCAGTCTTCCGCCAGGGCCGGGCCACCACGATCACGCTTTCCCCCGCGCCCAGCTATATGACGCCGACCTTTTGGGGAGAGATTCCCGGCCTGCTCTCGGAGATCACCGCGTTCATCGCCTCCGAGCGGGAGGTGAGGTCGCTCTTTCAGGGGCGCAGTTCGGACCTTTGGGAGATGGCGGCGGCTTTGGGCGGCTTTGGTCCGGAGTTCGTGCTGATCCAGACGGAGCGCTCCGGGTACTTCCTCGCCGACCATGTGAGTAAGAAGCGTTGGATGATCCCCCAATATCCTTCGCTGGTCGTTGACCCGACGGGCGGCCGCGATGCCTTTGCGGGAGGATTCCTGGCTGGCTACAGCGAAAACTATGACCCCCTGGAAGCCGCGCTCAAGGGCGCGATTGCTGCCTCACTGGTGGTGGAAGGCAGCGGCGTCTTTTTTGCTCTGGATGCGATGCCCGGCCTGAAAAGCGCCAGGCTGAGCGCTTTGCGGCGCCTGGTCCGCCAGATCTGAACTTTCCCGAACAGAAAAAATCAGAGATAGTCTTTCAGCATTTCCTGCACAATGCCGGGATTGGCCTGGCCGCGCATCTGGCGCATGACCTGGCCAAAGAACCATTGCCGCAGGGCCACCTTGCCCGCGCGATAGGCCCGGACCTCATCGGGATGCTCCGCCAGCACCTGCCGGACGACCGCCGCAATGGCCTCCCGGTCGGAGACCTGCGCCAGCCCTTCTTTTTCGATGATCGCCAAAGCTCCCTGCCCGGTGGCGGCCATCCTGCCCAGGACGGTCTTGGCTGTGGCGTTATTGATTCTGCCTGCCATCAACAGGTCCAACAGGGCAGCCAGCCCGGCAGGGTCAATCTGCAAGTCCTCCAGGGCCGCGCCGCTGGCATTCAGCAGGCCAAAGAGTTCGCCAGTCACCCAGTTGGCCGCCAACGCGGCGTTGGGATTGGACATGGCATGCAGGGTGGCTTCATAGAATTCAGCGGTCAGCCGGTCATCCGTCAGGACTTCCGCTTGATAGGCATCCAGCCCCAGTTCGCGCTGGAAACGCCGGAATTTGCGATCCGGGCGTTCCGGCAGGCTGGCTTTGGCCGTTGCAATTTGCTCGGGGCTGATGACCAGCGGGGGCAGGTCCGGCTCGGGGAAGTAGCGGTAGTCGTGGGCTTCTTCCTTGCTGCGCTGAGAGACAGTCACTTCGGCGGTTTCGTCCCAGCCGAGGGTCTCCTGGGCCACCTTGCCGCCCGCATCGAGGAGGGCCGTCTGGCGGTCCAGCTCGTAGGCGACGGCCGCGGTCATCGTGCGAAAGCTGTTGAGGTTTTTGATCTCGACCCGGGTGCCCAGCGCGTCGCTGCCTTCAGGGCGCACGGAGACGTTCGCTTCAAAGCGGATCACGCCTTTTTCCAGGTCACCGGAGTTCACACCGAGGTATTGCAGCACCATCCGCAGGGCGCGGGTGTAGGCCAGCATCTGGTCAAGGGAGTGCATGTCCGGCTCGGAGACGATCTCAAGCAGGGGAATGCCGGCCCGGTTGAGGTCCACCAAGGAGTAGGCTTCATCCTCGTTGTGGATGTGGGTCAGCTTGCCAGTATCTTCCTCCAGGTGCACTCGGCGGATACGGATATCCTTCCAGCCGTCCTCGGCCAGCACCGGCAGGAGGCCGTGCTCCGCCAGGGGATATTCATATTGGGAGATCTGGTAGCCTTTGGGCAGGTCGGGATAAAAATAATTCTTGCGGGCGAACTGGCTGACCTCGTTGATCTCGCAATCGAGGGCGAGGGCCACCCGCAGGCCGAAAGCCACCGCCTGGTCATTCACCACGGGCAAAGTGCCGGGCATCCCCGCGCAGACAGGGCAGACCGCCGTATTGGGTTCTGCCCGGGTGGAATCCAGCACCGGACAGCCACAGAACATTTTTGATTGGGTTTGCAGTTCGGCGTGGACTTCCAGGCCAATATCTGCGAAATATCCAGATTTCATCTCATACCTTATCCAATTTCCGGCGACCCCGGCAAACTGAAAGGTGAGGAGGCTTGCGGTGGTCTTGCTGATGGAGCGCTGGCGGGATCAGAGGCGCCTGACGAATCGGCCGATTTTTTCCAGGGCGATCTCCAATTTTTCATAGCTGGTTGCATAAGAACAGCGGACAAAGCCAATGCCTGCATCGCCAAAGGACGAGCCAGGCACCACGGCCACTTTTTCTTCCAGGAGCAGCCGCTCAGCAAAGCGCTCGTCATCCAGCCCGGTGTTATGGATGCTGGGGAAGGCGTAAAAAGCGCCGTGCGGTTCAAAGGTGGGCAGGCCCAGAGCGTTCAGGTTTTCCACGATGAACTTGCGCCGCCGGTCATATTCGGCCAGCATTTCGTTAATATAAGGATCGCCGACTTTGAGCGCGGCCAGCGCGCCGTATTGCGAGACGGTGGGGGCGGACATCACCGAGAACTGGTGGATCCGCACCAGGCCTTGGATCAGGGTGGCAGGTCCGGCGGCGTACCCGATCCGCCAGCCGGTCATGGCATAGTCCTTGGAAAAGCCGCCCAGGAGCAAAGTACGTTCCTGCATCCCTGGGAAGGCTGGAAAACAGACATGCTCCTGGCCGTAGACCAGCCGGTCGTAGATCTCATCCGAGATCACGACCAGATCGTGCTTTTCGGCGATCCGGCCGATCTCTTCCAGGACCTCCCGGCTGGCCACCGCGCCGGTCGGATTGTTGGGATAGCCCAGCAGGATGGCTTTGGTTTTGGGCGTGATCGCTTTTTCGATCAGAGCCGGGTCGGGCTGGAAGTCATCTTCCATGGTCGTATAGATTTCAACCGGAACCCCGCCCGCCAAGGCCACTTCGGCCTGATAGGACACAAAGCAGGGGGTCGGGATGATGACCTCGTCGCCGGGGTCGAGCAGCGCCGTGAAGGTGAGGTAAAGCGCTTCGGAAACGCCGACCGTGATGACGATCTCGTTGACCGGGTCATACTGCACGCCGTAGCGGTTTTGGAGGTTTTCGGCAATCGCCTCGCGGAGCGGCAGGATGCCGGAGTTGGACGTGTAGTGGGTCTCGCCCCTTTGCAGGGCCTGCACCCCGGCCTCAATGATCGGCTGCGGCGTTGTGAAATCCGGCTCACCGATCCCCAGGGAGATCACATCGTCCATTGTCGCGGCGATGTCGAAGAATTTCCGGATTCCGGAAGGTTTCAGGTTGGTCACGGCCTTTGAAAGATAACTTTTGGGCATTCAAGCTCCTTGAAGGTTGAGGTGGATAGATCCTAATTTTACAAGGGCAGCTCCCCCCGATGGCGGATCTGCCAGTTTTCAGACTCAATGTCGCAGGTCAGTTCGAACAGCATCTCACCAGGCGAGCAACGCACAAGAAAAACGAGGGCGTCCGGCTGACGGCGGCGGTCAATGATCTCGATGACGGAATAGCTTTGCCCCTGCCAGATCACCCGGCGCGGTTCTTCCGGGTTGGAGGCTCCTGCGTAGCACACGACCCGGTCCGGCATGCCGCAGCCTCAGGGCACCGCGCAGCTGTTGTCGCCGAAGTTGGCCCGGCCGGACTGGCCTTTGAGGGCCACATTGTGGCCGATCAGCGAATCTTCCAGCCGGCATTCCGTGAGGGTGGAGCCGGGGCCGACAATGCTTTCCCGCAGCAGGCAGCCTTTGACGATCACGTTCTCGCCGATTGAGACATCCGGGCCAATCACTGAATTGCGGACGCTGGCCGAGGGGTGAATGAACACTGGCGGAATGATAACCGTATTTTCGGCCTGGGTCAATTTGTCGCTGTTGTCATAGCCGTGGTTCAGCAGGTAGTGGTTGGTATCCAGCAGGGATTCGGGCGTGCCGGAATCGAGCCAGACATCCACTTTTTGCACCCGCATCTTCAACCCGCGCTTCAGCAGGATATTGATCGCATCCGCCAGGTAGAATTCGCCGTTGAGGTACATTTCCTGTTCGATCTGTTCCTCAACGGCGGAGAGGATCAGGGCGGCGTTCTTGAAGTAGTAACAGCCGACCATTGCCAGGTTGTTGGATAAATCTTCGGGCTTTTCGATCAGCTTCGAGATCCAGCCATCCTCATCCAGCAGTGTCACGCCGAAGCGGCGCGGGTCGGGGACGGGCTTGACCCAGATCACGCCATCGGCGGTCTCTTCCGCCAGGCAGGAGAAGTCGTTTTGGATGATTGTATCGGAAAAGGCGATCAGCAGGGGTCCCTGGAGGGCTTCTTTGGCCTGCCAGAGCGCGTCGGATTGGCCGCGCATCACCGTATCGATTGGGAACTGGGCTTTCCAGTCCGGATAGAAACGGGCCATGTGATCCCGGATCTGGGGTTCCACCTGAGCGTTGACGGAAAAGATGAATTCAGCCGATCCCAAATCGGGAAGGGTCCTGAACATATCCAGAACAAAATCGATCACCGTTTTGCCGGCCAGGCTGACCAGCGGTTTGGGGCGGCTCCAGGTGAGCGGCCGCAGTCGGCTGCCAAATCCCCCCATCGGGATCAGGACTTTGATCGCACTCTCCAAAATCTCACCTCCAAAAATCGTGGCTCAGGGTTGGACCGTTATTTGATCGCCCAGGAGTTATCCCCAATATTGAACCGCCCGGATTGGCCGGTGATGTTGACATTGTGGCCGACCAAAGAGCCTTCCAGCATGGAGCTGGTGACGTGCGTACCGGGGCCGATGATCGAATCGCGGATGGTGCTGTCATTGACCACCGCGCCCTCCCCCAGCGAGACATGCGGACCGATCACCGAAGTGCTGACCCGGGCCGTGGGGTGGATATTGACCGGGGGGATGATGACGGTATCTTCCAGGTTGACCACCTTGTCGGAATTGTCCTGACCATGCTCCAGCAGGTAGCGGTTGGTTTCCAGCAGGGTCTCGGAGGTCCCCGCATCCAGCCAGACGTTCACCCTTTCTGTGCGCATCCTCAGGCCGCTCTCCAGCATTTTGTTGATCGCATCGGCCAGGAAGTATTCGTTTTTCAGGGAGATATTGCGCTTGATCTGTTCTTCGATGGCAACAATCAGGTCTTCCGCTTCCTCGAAGTAGTAGCAGCCGACCACGGCCAGGTTGTTCTGGATGTCCTGGGGCTTTTCCACCAGGCGCGTCACCCAATTGTCCTCATCCACCTCGGCCACGCCGAAGCGGCGGGGGTCCGGGACGGATTTGACAAAGGCCACGCCGCCTGCGGTTTCATCCGCCAGGAAGGAAAAATCATTGTTGATCAGCGTATCGGAAAAGGCCATCAGCATCGGGCCATGCAGGAATTCGCGCGCTTGCCAGAAGGCATCCGACTGGCCCTTCATCTCCGGCTGGACGGCGTAATCCACGTGCCTGTCTGGGTAGTGCCGGGCGACATGCTCTTTGATCTGCTCGCCCATCGTGGGGCCGAGGATGAAGACGAACTCCGATTGCTCAAAATTGGGCACTGACCGGAACATATTCAGGACCTGGTCGAGCACCGTCCCGCCCGCCAGGCTGACCAGCGGTTTGGGCTGGCTCCAGGTGAGCGGCCGCAGGCGGCTGCCGAAGCCGGCCATCGGGATCACAATTTTCAGAGCTTGAGTCATGGTTGTACTCCTTGAATTGGCATTCTTCAGATTACTCGAATCCATTTCTTTTTCTATGCAACACCAGATATTTCGCGTTCGGTTTATCTGCTATTGGATTTGTAAATTGATTGGTTTTTTCTAAAACCAAATTTATCATTTGACTTTGTGACTTTTTCTTTAATATTCTAAGATCATCTGAAAATGAGATGTATCCATATTCAACTAAGGGGTCATGAAAGCGGCATAGGCACACAATATTGGCGAGGTCTCCTCGACCTTCATAATTATCAGCCCAACGTGCGAGGTGGGCAGAAATTAGAAATTTTTCATCGCTGATGTCACATAAGGCACATCGGGAATGATAATTGTTCAATGTTAAACTTCGAAGTCTTCGTTGACCAATTCTTTGCCTTGTTTCGATGGTCTTTTCACTGACATTTACGTTATTGAAATTCAGCTTGTGTTCTTTTATTGCCTTGTCAATTACCTTATTTGGTAAATCTTCATGTTCAATATCGATATTATGGATCAGCGAATAATAAGTTCCGTGCTTTCCTCGAATGAATTCAAGTAGGTTTTCATCTCTGAGTTCTTGCAGAACCCGACTCAAGGTTTGAGAGGGCGTTTCTCCAGTGGAGTCAGCTTCCTGAGTTATGAGCGGGAGCTGCTGATCAATTAATTCTTGACGTGTAAAAATTTTACTGTCTTTTGTTTCGGTTAGTCGGACTATTCCATTTATGACGGCATCTCTCCAGATAAGCGTCATAGTGGCTCCTTGATTGATCTCACAAGCAACTATTCCGGCCAGTTCTCGTGCCACGGGGTGGCCAGTTGGTAGGCATGGCCCACCTGGAAGAGCAGGTCTTCCCTGAAATGCGGGCCCATCAACTGCATGCCGACCGGCATCCCGTCCGAGTCCGGCCCCACGGGGAAGGCCAGGCCGGGGACGCCGGCCAGGTTGGCCGGCAGGGTGAAGACGTCTTCGAGGTACATCGCCAGCGGGTCATCGGTGTGCTGGCCGAACTTGAAAGCCGTGGTGGGGGCGACGGGCGCGGCGATCACATCCACCTGCTCAAAGGCCAGGTCGAAATCGCGTTTGATCAACGTGCGGACCTTTTGGGCCTTGCCATAGTAGGCGTCGTAGTACCCGGCGGAGAGCGCATAGGTCCCGAGCATGATCCGGCGCTTGACCTCGGGGCCGAACAGCCGGCCGCGGGTCTCGGTGAACAGCGACCAGAGGTTATTGTCTTCGCCCAGTCGGGGGCCAAAACGGATGCCGTCGTAGCGCGCCAGGTTGGCGGAGGCCTCGGCTGGCGCGATCAGGTAGTAGACCGGCAGAGCATACTCGGTGTGGGGCAGGTGGATCGGGATGGCTGTGGCGCCCTGCGCTTCCAGCTGGGCGATTGCGGCCCGCACTCGTTCTTCCACTTCGGGCTGGATGCCCTCGATGAAATATTCCTCGGGCACGCCGACCCGCAGGCCTTTGAGCGAGTCGCTCTCGGGCAGGGTATACTCCGGGACGGGCAGCTGGACGCTGGTGGCATCCAGCGGGTCGAACCCGGCCATGTGCTGGAACAAGGTGGCAACATCGGCCACGTTGCGGGCGATCATCCCGACGGTGTCCAGCGAGGACCCATAAGCCACCAGGCCATACCGCGAGGTGCGGCCGTAGGTGGGCTTGATGCCCGTGGCGCCGCAGAAGGAACAGGGCTGCCGAACGCTGCCGCCGGTATCGGTGCCGAAAGCCGCGGGGGTCATCCGGGCGGCGACGGCCGCGGCCGACCCGCCGCTGGAGCCGCCGGGCACCCGGCCTGTGTTCCAGGGGTTGCGGCTGGGGCCATAGGCGGAGTTCTCCGTGGAAGACCCCATCGCGAATTCATCGGTGTTGGTCTTGCCGAGGGGAACCACACCCGCATCCAGCAGGCGCTGGACGGCGGTGGCGGTGAAGGGCGGGATGAAGTTTTCCAGGATTTTGGAGCCGCAGGTGGTGCGGACGCCCTCCAGGCAGAGCACGTCTTTGACCGCCAAAGGCAGCCCTGTCAGCGGGGGCAGATCGTCGGGCTGGCTGGCCCGCAGCTTGTCCGCGTTTTTGGCGGCGGCCAGGGCTTTCTCCGGCGTGAGCGTCAGGAAGGCGTGAATTTGGGGTTCCAGCGCGTCAATCCGCTGCAACAGAGCCTGGGTCAGTTCCAGGCTGGAAAAGTCCCCAGCCTGCAAGCCAGCCAGGCAGGCGCGCACGCCCAGCTGGGTCAGGTCGGTCATTCCTGTCCTCCCAAAATCGGGGGGACCTGGAATTGGTCATCCCGTGTGTTGGCGGCGTTTTTCAGCACGTCTTTGGTGGGCAGGCCCGGCCGGGAGCGATCTTCGCGCAGGCGGAGCTGCAAGTCGAGGACGCTGGCTGTGGGCGGGATCTGATCGGTGGCCAGTTCGTCCAGCCGGGCGGCATAGTCCAGGACGTCCGAGAGCTGTTCGGCGTAGCGCTGTTGCTCTTCCTCGGTCAATTCCAGGCGGGCCAGAGCGGCAATGTGTTCAACTTCTTCAATGGTCAGCTTCATGATGCCTAATTATAATATGGAAGGATGGGGTCAGAGGTGAATGGGGGCGGGAGAATGGAGAAAAGACTTTAATATTAGGTAAAGGTGGCCCCTGAATCTTTGCTGATCCTTCAGGCCAGTCCTTAACAGATCTTCCCTGAGCTTTTAGGCCCAGGGAAGGTGTAATTAATAGGTGTCCAGGATGCCGCCAGAGGCCTGACCCGGTGCAGCCTGATCCTGGATTGATTTGATCTAAATCAAAAGGTCACGGGGCATGAACACACCCGTGACCGACAAAGGAGCTAGGGGGTCAGAAACCTTCTAGCCTATTCCAGAGGCGCGTTCATCCCGTTTAGGGTTTGCAAGTACAAGGACTTTCGCCATAAAAACGGGCCTCTGCCTTTCTGAAGTCTCGTGAAGGGAAAGCTAAGATGGTATTGGAAATGGTATTCTTGTCAAGTGGCATATCCGTTTTCATCCCGCAGGCTTTCCCGCAGCTTCTGCGCCAGGGCGCTGAACTTTGGCGCATAGCGCAGATCGGGCGTGCGCGGGCGGGGCAGGTCGATCGGCAGGTCAAGCTTGAACATCCCCGGGCGGGGGGAAAGCACCAGTACCCGGTCTGAGAGGTAGATCGCCTCTGAGATGGAATGGGTGACCATCAGCACGGTCTTGCGCCGGGCCTGCCAGATATGCAGCAGTTCATCGCCCATCCGCTCCCGGGTGAGGTCATCCAGCGAGCCGAAGGGTTCATCCAGCAGGAGCATATCCGGGTCCTGCATCAGCGAGCGGGCGATCGCCACCCGCTGAGCCATCCCACCGGAAAGGTCGCGGGGGTAGGCCTGCTCAAAGCCTTCCAGTCCCACCAGCTGGATCAGATCCATGGCGCGCTCCTCGATCTCGGCCGCTGGCGCGCCCTGAAGCTCCAGGGGCAGCCCGACGTTGTCAATCACCCGCCGCCAGGGCATCAGGTTCGCTTTCTGGAAGACCAGGCCCACCTTCGGCTGGTTCTGATTGAAAGCGAAGGTGCCGTGGGTGGGCGGGATCAGCCCGGCCAGCACGCGCAGCAGGGTGCTCTTGCCGCTGCCGGAGGGGCCGATCAGCGAGACGAACTCATTGGGCGCCAGCGTGAAGCTGAGGTCATGCAGCGCGTGCACGACCCCGCTGGCATCGCTGAAAGTGACGCCCAGGTTTTGGACGGAGAGCGCCTTCTCAGGGGAGAAGGTCATTGGTAAAAGCCTGATCCAGGTCCTGGGTTTCGGTCAGCAGCCCCATATCCAGCAGGACGGCCTGCATATTGACCCAGCCGACCGGCTCGCTGTAGCCCGGTTGGTCGGTCTGCCAGAGCTTGATCGATTCGCTCAGGATCTCATGCTGGAGGTCGGGGTCAGCCTCGGCCAGATTTTCGACATAGGCTTTGCTGATCTCATAAGCTTCATCAGGGTCGGCCAGCGTATCGGCGATCCCTTTCAGCAGAGCTTCAATGAAGGCCTCGACCTGTTCGGGATGTTCAGCGAGCAGGGTCTCATTGGTGACCAGGCCATTGGCGACCAATTGCAGATAGTCCGCCACGCGGATCACGTCCACATCGTAGCCCTGGGCGCGCAGGACGACCGGCTCATTGGCGAGGTAGATCACGGCCGCTTCCACCTGGCCGGTCGCCAGCGCTTCCACCTGGTTGAAGCCGATGGCAAGCAGGTCCACATCCTCTTCGGTCAGGTCCACCGCGCTGAGCAGGGCCTGCATGCCGATGTAGGAAGCGCCATAGAGGCCGGGGATGCCAACGGTTTTACCGGCTAAATTCTCCGGCACCCGGATCTCTGCATCGGCCAGCGAAACAATCCCCACCGGAAATTGCTGGTACCAGGCTGCCACATAGGTCACAGGCAGCCCTTGGGACCGGGCGAGCAGGACCTGTTCGCCGCTGGCGACGGCAAAGAGCTGTTCGCCCGCGCCAATCAGGGCCACACCGTCAGCCTCATTGCCATATTCGAGCGAGACGTCAAAGCCGGCATCGAGGAAATAGCCCTTCTCCAGGGCGACATAGACCGGGGCAAACTGGATGTTGGGGATATAGCCCAGGGTGAGGGCCGTTGAAATGACCTCCGGACTGGCTGGGGGCGTTTCCGCAGGCTGGCAGGCCGAGAGGCTGCCCGCGCCTGCCGCTAAAATGAGGCTGAGGAGAAGTAGGACTTTTCTTTTCAAGAATAACGTGCTCATATTTTCTTTCTCCAAATCTGTGGGTTTAGATCTGGTCCTGCCGCCAGGATTGCCAGGCGAGGACGCGTCTCTCGATCAGCAGGACGATGCCATAGAGCGCCATCGCCATCGCGATCAGGGCGATCACGGCGACAAAGACCAGGGCGGTGTCATATTGCCCGCGGCCGACATTGATCAGGAAGCCCAGGCCCCGGTCCGCGCCGACCAGTTCGCCCACCACCGCGCCGATTACGGACAGGGTCGCCCCAACCCGCAGGCCGCCAAGAAAGATCGGCAGAGCGGCCGGGACTTCCAGCTTCCAAAGCGTCTGCGCCCGGGTGGCGTTCAGGGAACGCATCAGGTCGCTCAGGTCTTTGGGTACTTCCCGCAGGCCGACGACCGTGTTGATCAGGACGGGGAAGAAGACGATCAGCGCGCAGATCAAGACCTTGGAGAAGATGCCCGGCCCGAACCAGATCACCAGCAGCGGAGCGATGGCCACCATTGGGATGCTCTGGCTGGCGACGAGGTACGGCGCGACCAGCTTCTCCAGCGCCGGGGATTTGGCCAGCAGATAGCCCAGGACGGTGGCAAAGAAGCTGCCCAAGAGCAGCCCGGAGAGGACTTCAAAGAGGGTGGTCAGGGTATGGCGGGTCAGCTGGCCGGATGCCAGCGATTTGAGAAACCGTTCCCAGACCAGACCGGGACCCGGCAGGATGAAAGCCGGCAGCTTCAACACCCGGGCGAGCAGCGCCCAGAGCGCGAGGCCTCCCGCCAGGGAGAGCGCGAGGAACACAGCCCGTTTCCAGGGATTTGGTTTGGGTTGCTGTGGTTTGGGTTTGGCCTTGGTCGTCATACAAAAAAAGCCCTGACTCTTTGAATCGGGGCATGGGCGGATATCCATAGAATACCGACACCTTCTTCCATTCGGACTGTCACCGCCGGCACCGGGATTTCACCGGTTCATGCATGTTTAGTATGCTCGTGGGCTACCCCTTGGGGGGATTACCACCGGTCGGGAATTGGGTCTGAGGACCCGCACCCTGCCCCGAAGGTGTTTGATTTTGATACTGGAAGTATAACTTTTGAAGGGTGAGCTGTCAACGTGATTGAGCGGGAAGTCAGCGGCGAGCGGGATCCGAATTGGAGCTGGGCTTGCGGTCAGGGACATTGCATTTTAGTTATTAAATTGGCGAAGGTAACTGAACAAGTTGGGCAATCTGTTGTGTTAAGTGATTTTATAACCCCATCCTGCCTGCTGCACTACGCTTGCAGGCAGGATGGGGTCTCTTTTCTTAGCAAAGCACACGACCATATTTTCCAAAACTTTGTTTGACTCAATATGGAGACAGTTAATTTTCTGAACTAATTTGCAGTAGAAAGAGGGACCCAAAGTCAAAAAACTCCCTTTTTGGATGCGGAGTTCACACCCCTAACTATCCTTTGGCAGGGGAAAAGGATAGTATATATAAAGGCCTTGATGCAATGCCAATTGGATAAAACAAAGGTGTGGATTTTATGGATGATTCAATCGGACTGGAACACACAGACTCTCAACGGATGTCCGATCAACAGGCTCTGACCCTCTTGAAGCAGGGAAATATTGAAGGATTGGAAAGCCTGGTTTGGAAATATCAGGCCAAATCCGTTCAGGCGGCTTTGCTGATCACCTTTCAGCGGGAGATGGCTGAAGATGTGGTCCAGGATGCGTTCCTGAAAGCCTACCGGAAAATCCATCAGTTTGATGAAAGCCGGCCCTTCGGCCCCTGGTTTCTGAGGATCGTGATCAATGATGCGAAAAAAGCCGTGCAAAAACAGAAGCGGACTTTGCCCCTCGAGGCGCCAGAGGAGGGCAACCCGATTGCGGAATGGCTGATGGATCCGGCGAAAAGTCCCGAAAGCTTGGCCGAAACCGCGGAGACCCGCGAACAGGTCTGGCAGGCGATCGGGCAATTGACGCCCGATCAGCGGGAAGCAGTCGTGATGCGCTATTTTCTGGGGCACACGGAAAGGGAGATGGTCCGGGCTTTGGGTCGTCCCTCCACGACAGTCAAATGGTGGCTCCACGCGGCCAGAAAGCGGCTTCGGCAGGTCCTGGGGCCAGAGGAAAAGGGCAAGTTTGAAAAGAAGGAAATAAGCCATGAGTGAAAAACAAGTTCAGAATATGATTCGGACCTTGGCGGAAGAAAAAGCGCCGGAGGAAACGATCCATCTTTGGCCGAGGATCAAAGTGGAGGCCTTCGCCTCAGGGGGAAAGCCCCGGCGGACCTGGCGAAGCCGGCTGCGGCTGGCCGGGGCGGCGCTTGGGCTGGCGGTTTTGCTGGCCGGGGTGCTGTTCATTCTCTCACCCCAGGGCCAGGCCTGGGCGCAGGAAGCGTACCAATTTTTCACCAAAACGGAGAGCGACCAAGTCCCATTCGAGGCCTTCCAGGCGACCCAGTCCGCAAGATCGTCTGCTGCGACGCCGGAGGATACCTCAGTCGCAACTGGGGACACCACAGCGACACCGGGCGATCCATTGGATGACATGATGACTTTTGAAGAGGTTCAGGCGGTTGCCGGGTTTGTGCCTTACCAGCCCTCCTGGCTGCCTGAAGGGTTTGAATTCGCCGGGGCCTTATATGACGACGAGACCCAAGTTGTCACCCTGATGTATGAACGTCTGGGCAATAGCGCGAATACTTTAAACCTGAGGCAAGAGCCTTATCACCACCTGACGGACTGCGATATTTGCGCCTCGGTGGGTACCTCTGCGGACATTAAGAAAGTTTCGATTCATGGCGTTTATGGCGAATATGTCGAGGGTGTTTGGGCGGGTGAAGCGGGTGATGCCGTTTGGGAAAATCCTCACTATATAAAGCACATGATCTGGAGAGAAAACGGAATGGCTTTTCAGATCCTTTATAACGGTTTCCCGGCATATATATTAGAAAAGGACCTTATCGCCATGGCTGAAAGTGTCACATCCAATCGCCAGATCATTGATTATCTGACTTTGGATGAGGCGCAGGCCCTTGCCGGGTTCCCATTTTACCAACCTACCTGGCTGCCGGATTTGTTCGAATTTGAAAAAGCGCTGTATGATACGGAGAACAATGTTGTCACGCTCATGTATTATTTTGGCGGCAATATCCATAATGCTGTTGGCCTCAAACTGGAACCAATAAACGATTCGGGAACGTGTTATCTATGCCGCTTGGTCGGGACATCCGCCAGGGTTCAAAGCGTCTCGATCAATGGCGCTGATGGCGAATATGTGGAGGGCGTCTGGACTTTGGAAGATGGCGCAGCTGTTTGGAAGAGTTACTCAGATTATACGGTGATGAAGCACCTGATCTGGCAGACCGATGAGATGATCTTTGAGTTGAGTTACATGGGCAATACCCTGACCAAGACGGACATGATCGCGATTGCCGAAAGCGTCCGTTAAGGATAGACGCAATTGAGGATTACAAAGGGACTGGAGAAAGCCAGTCCTTTTGGGTTTGGGCCAGGAGATTTCTCTGTTCAAATTGCTTTGGCTTGTGAACAGTCGTTATAATTAGACATGGTTGTTTTAGTCACTCACTCATTCCCGGAGCGCTATGCCCGTCAATCTGGTTGAAATCCAAAAAAGCCTTTCCTCTTTTGCCGATCAGGCCAAGACTCACTTTGAGCAGGAAGCAATATACCTGCGCGAGTTGGAGCAGGTTTTAACAAGTTACGCTGACCCATTAGATCAAATCCGATCAGTCGTTGGGCGGGAGGTGGACACCAACGCCCGTCTGCGCTGCGCTGTGCCCACTGATGAAGCGATAAACACAGCTATCCCTGTTGGGCAGCTGCCGGAGCGGGTGGCCCTGCTGGCGGCGGATGGCTCCCAGATCAATCCCTCCCGCCACGCCAGGGTACCCTTCTGCGTGATCAATATCGGCGCCGTGGAGATGCTGCGCGGCTCGGGGCAAATGCCCAAGGTTTATCAGGAAAGCCAACTGCTGGATTACGACCGCACCACGCTGCCGGATACCGGCCTCATCAGCGAGGGCCGCGTCGCGCTGGCCCGAGACCTGGCGGAGCGCCAGAAGCTGGCGGACTGGTCGGCTGAATTGCCCCAGCCGGCGATTGCGATGATCGATGGGCCGCTGGAACTCTACCGGGACGTCCAGCAGGCGACGGAATTTGAGCGAATCGCCTGGCAGTTTCAGGCCGTTTTGGAGCAATTTAGAAGAAACAATGTATTTCTCCTGGGCTATGTGGATAAGCCGGGCAGCGACCTGCTGGTGAGCCTGCTGGAGGTGATCGCCAGGCAGGATAAAGCGTTCCAGTCAAGTTTTCCGAAGGACCGCCCCGTCAGGGTGGTGGACACGGCGCTCTTCAAGGATATCCTCACGGCCCCAGGCGACCGCTCGGCTGTGTTCAGCGTTTCATCCCCAACCAGCGGTAAGTTTGGAAATGACCAGCAGGTCCACTTTTTCTTTATGAACGTGGGCAGCGAGGATTTCCAGCATCTGGCGCGGGTGGAGGTTCCGGCCTGGGTGGCAGGGGATAAAGCCAACATCGCCCTGATCCAGGCGGCTTTATGGGATCAGACGAGGATCATGGGAACGAAACCTTATCCCTATCTGCTGCACCGCTCTCACGAGGTAGCTGTGGTATCCCTGGATGAGCACCGGCGGGTGGAGGAGATGATCGTCAGTGAATTTTTGCGGCATCATATTCCGGTTGGCAGCCCATCGCAAAAACAGGCAGTCAAGGATCTTATGCAGGATGGAGGAAAGTAGATGGCGGACCATATCGAAATCGGCAGACTATTGCGCTCTGAAACCACCGGGTTTGTCTTTGGCTGCAAACTGGACCAGATCGACAGCCCCAGCTTTGGCGCGCTGGTCCGGGTGCGGATGGACGATCACTACCAGATCTTCGGCCTGATCTACGATATCCAGGTCCAGGATGACGGTCTCGTCCGGCAGCTGATCACTTCCGACACGCTGGCGAACGAGGCCTGGCTGGATACCCGCGGCAACCGCACTGTCCCGGTGGAGATCGGCGTGCTGGCGCTGGGCTACATGCTGGATGGGCAGGTCTCGCACCTGCTGCCGCCCCGCCCGCCGCTGAGCCTGGATGAGATTTTCCTCTGCACCCCCGCCGAGATCGCGGCCTTCACCGGCGCGGGCCGGATGGGCTACCTGCGGCATGTTCTGCGGGATCAGGATAAGCCGGTGGAGGAACTGCTGGCGGCGCACCTGAAACAGGCGCGGGACGTGCAGTCGGCCGCAGGCAACCCTGCCTGGTTCGAGGCCGCGCTGGAAGAAGTGATCGCCCTTCTGAAAGATGATTACCCCACGCTGATGCGGGTGCTGGGCGCGGTGGATGAACTGGAATTGGCCCGAGACCGCCAAAGTGAGTTGAATGGGAGGCTGGGATGACGGATCAACAACGCAGTAATACCCCGAAGACCGACCAAATCGGCATCATCACCGGCGGCTCGCTAAAGAATAACCTCCAGGCCCGGCTGACCGTGCCCTCCCACGAGGTGCAGGAAGGGGCCTTTGTGGTGGCGGGCGGCGAAAAGGATCGCTGGCTCTTTTATGGCCTGATCACCGACCTCCGCCTTGAAGCCCATGACCCGCGCTACGCGCAGGAGGACCTCGGCCGGCGGCTTTCCCCCCGCCTGGCGGGGCTGCTGCGAGCGCAGACCCTCTATACCAGCGCCGAGATCACGAACACCCTGATGATGGAACCCGGGCCGGACCCGCTGGAGGACCCCGAGGGGTATGAGACCTGGTTCCAGAGCGTGCTGACGGAATCCGTCCCGCCGCAGCCGGCCAAGACCGTCCCGCTGCACCACGCGCCGGTGCGCCTGGCGCGGGCGGAGGATATCGCCCTGATCTTCGGCAAGGAGGGCGAAAAGGCCTTCTTCCGGCTGGGCGACACACTCGAACAGGGCCACCCCGTCTGCGTGAACCTCGACAGGCTGGTTCAGCGCTCGGCCGGCATCTTTGGAGCGACCGGCACCGGCAAGTCCTTCCTGACCCGCGTGATCCTGGCCGGGCTGATCCAGCATGATAAGACCGCTGTGCTGATCTTCGACATGCACAACGAATACGGCCCGGATGATATCGCTTCCGATACCGGGTTGCACGTGCCCGGCCTCAAGGGTAAGTTCCCCACCAAGGTCCGCATGGTGGGCCTGGGGCGCAACGCCACGATCCGCGGAGCGCGGCCGGACTATACGCTCGAAGTGGCCGAAGCGGACATTACACCGGAGGATGTGCTGCTCCTGGCGCAGGAACTGAACCTGCGCGACACCACCGCCACGACACTGGACGCGCTCCGAGCATCATTTCACGGCACCTGGTTCAGTGAATTTAAGAAAATGCGGACCAATGCCTTTGTTCCTGGCGATGATGGTAAACTGGAGCCTGCGCCGGACAGCGTTCAGGCCTGGGCGGAGTCAGTCGGCGTGCACGGCAGCGCGGCGGAGGCGCTGCATTCCAAGCTGCGACGGCTGTTCAATGCACCCTATATTGTCGAACAGCCCGCGGCCAACGCGCTCCAGCAGATGATTGACAACCTCGACAACGGCCAGCATGTGGTGCTCTCTTTCGGCGACTATGAGACCGATCTGGATTATCTCTTCGTCTCCAACCTGCTCACCCGCCGGATCCGCGAGGTCTGGGAAAAGCGGACCAACGACTTCCGGGGCGGCAAGGGCGCGCCGGAGCCGCGTCCGCTGGTGATCGCGGTGGAAGAAGCGCATAAGCTGCTCAACCGTGAGATGGCCTCACAGACCAGCTTCAGCACGATTGCGCGGGAGATGCGCAAGTATTACGTCACCCTGCTGATCATCGACCAGCGCCCCTCGCAGATCTATGACGAGGTGATGTCGCAGCTGGGCACCCGGATCACCGGCTGGCTGGGCGATTCGGATGACATCGCCGCCGTGCTGACCGGCCTGGCCAGCCGTGACGCACTGCGCGGGATGCTGGCCCGCCTGCAGCCCAAGGAAGAAGTGCTGATGCTGGGCTGGGGCGTGCCGATGCCGATCGTGATCCGCTCCCGCCGCTATGACAATGTCTTTTGGGAGGAACTGCTCCAACCCAAAACGAGCAGCCGCAAGACCAACACCGTTTTCGATGGGCTAGATTTCTAAGATGATCCCTGTCAGACTCAAACTGCAAGGTTTTCTTTCTTACCGCGAGCCGGTCGAGGTGGATTTCACCGGATTCAACCTGGCCTGCATCTCGGGTGAGAACGGCGCGGGGAAATCGTCCCTGCTGGATGCGATCACCTGGGCGCTCTTTGGCCGGGCGCGCAAAGCCGATGAATCGGTGATCAATACCCACCCGGATATTAAAAAGGCTGAGGTCACGCTCGATTTTGACTACGAAGGCAACCGCTACCGGGTGGTGCGCAGCAACCCGCAGGGCAAGACCTCAACGGCGGCCTTCTTTATCCGCGCCCAGGGGGAGGGCGAGGAGCAATGGAACACGCTCAGCGAGCGGACGCTGCGGGAGACCGATGCGAAGATCGTGGAAACGCTGCGAATGGACTACGACACCTTCACCAATGCGTCCTTCTTTTTGCAGGGCAAGGCGGACCAGTTCGCCACGGCCCGCCCGGCGGAGCGCAAGCAGATCCTGAGCAACATCCTTGGATTGGAAATCTGGGAGACCCGCCGGGAAGGGATGGCCCAAAAGCGGCGTGAGACCGATAAACAGGTCGAGGGGCTGGATGGGCGGCTGGGCGAGATCCAGGCCGAGCTGGACGAGGAACCCCAGCGCCTGGCGCACCTGGCCGAGTTGCAGGAAAAACTGGCGGACCTTGAAGCCCGGCGCGTGGAAAGCGCCCGCACGCTGGAAAACGTCCAGCGTTTGCAGGCCGCGCTGGATGAACAGCGCAAGCTGGTGGCTACACTCCAGACCCAGCTGGCGAATGCCGAAAAAGCGCTGGACCGCACCCGCACAACCCTGGCGGAACGCCGGGCGGACCAGGCCGGCTATACCGAAATTCTGGCCCGGGCGGATGAGATTGAACAGGCCTACACCGACTGGCAGGCGGCCCGCCAGAGCCTCGAGGCGATGGAGGAGGTCGCGGAGCAATTCCGCCAGCATGAGGCCTTGCGGCATGAACCGCTGGCCGCGATCCGGGCAGAGGAAGCCCGGCTGGCCCAGGAGCAGGAGGGCCTGGAGGCCCAGCGGGCTGCGCTGGCCAGGGCGCAGGCTGAGGGCGAGTCGCTCGAAAAGCAGTTGGCGGAAGCCCGGGGAAAGGCGGCGGCGTTGCAGGCTAAGCTCGCCGAGCGGCAGCAGCTGGAAGAGGCGCTCCGCAAATTGCAGGCGGACCAGGCCGAGGCCAAGGCCGAGAACCCCCGCCTGCGGGATGAGATGCTCGAACTGAAGGACCGGATTGACCAGCTTTCGGCGGTGGATGGGGCGGAATGCCCGCTCTGCGGCCAGCCGCTGGCCGCGCATGACCGGCAGGCACTGGTTGAGCACCTGACGCAAAAGGGGTCGGGCCTGGGCGACCGCTTCCGCGAGAACAAGCAGCTTTTGGAAAACTTTGAATCCCAGCTGCGGCAGATGGGCGCCCAGCTGGCAGACCTGAAAGGCGTGGACGCCGAACTGCGCGAAGCCACCCGCCGCGCGGACCAGCTGGCCCATCAACTGGAAACTCTCAAGGCCCAGCAGGCCGACTGGGAAGCCACCGGCGCGGCCCGGCTGACTGAGATCCAGGCGATTTTGAAGGCGAAGTCCTTTGCGCCGGACGCGCGGCAAAAGCTGGCCGAGATCGACCAGGAACTGGAAGCGCTGGGCTATGACCTGGCGGCGCACCAGCAATTGCGCCAGGCCGAACAGGCCGGACGGGAAGCGGAGGCCGACCTGCGCGCCCTGGAACAGGCGCGGGCCGCCCTGGGACCGATCGAGCGCGAGATCGCGGGGCTGGAAGAGCAGCTGGCGGAGCAGGAAAAGGCGGCGCAGGACCTGGCCGAGGCGCACACTGCCGCGGCCGCGAATTTTGCCGCGACGCAAACGGACCTGCCCGACCTCGCGGCGGCCGAAAATGCCCTGCACGACAGCCAGGAGCAGGAGAACCTGCTGCGGCTGAAAGTGGGCGGTGCGAACCAGAAAGTGGCCGTGCTGGATACCCTGCGCAGGCGCAAAGCGGATCTGGAGCAAGAGCGGGAAGCCCTGAGCCACCAGATCGCTGATCTGCGCCAGTTGGAGCGGGCCTTCGGCAAGGACGGCATCCCGGCCCTGCTGATCGAGCAGGCCCTGCCGGAGATCGAAGAGACGACCAACGAATTGCTCTCCCGGCTCTCGAATGGGCAGATGGCCTTCCGCTTTGAAACCCAGCGGCAATATAAGGACAGCAAGCGCGAGGACCTGAAAGAGACCCTTGAGATGGTCATCAGCGATGGGCTGGGTAAGCGGGATTATGAGATGTTCTCCGGCGGCGAGGCCTTCCGAGTGAACTTCTCGATCCGGCTGGCGCTCTCCAAGGTGCTGGCCCGGCGGGCGGGCGCGCGGCTGCAGACCCTGGTGATTGACGAGGGCTTTGGCAGCCAGGACGCGCAGGGCCGCCAGCGATTGGTGGAGGCGATCAACACCGTGCGGGATGACTTCGAAAAGATCCTGGTCATCACGCATTTGGAGGAACTCAAGGACGCCTTCCCAACGCGGATCGAGGTGACCAAGACGGAGAAAGGCTCACAGGTGCGGGTGGTGTAAGGGGGGGGGGAATTGCTCATCACTCCGCTCTGCTCCGGGCGCATTATCCTTCGCCTTCGGTTTCGTCGCAATCACAAGAGTGGGTCGCTGACCCACCGTGAAATCAACAGGTCCCCGTCCATCAAGACGGAGGGGCTGTTTTGATGGGGGAGCTTAGGTCCGCCTGCACTTTCCACTCCACAACTTTCGCTTGGATATCAATAGCTTCGCTTTCCATCTTGTGACATTTGTTGCCTCTGGCAGGAAGATTGTCATGCGCAAAAAAAAGGGGTTTGTAACAGCCTTGTAACGAGGATGCGTAGAATTAGGATGTTAACTAGTGAAATAATTCACAATATAACCCCTATTTAATGTGGAAGAGGCCCTATGGAATTTTCACTTAACCCCACTCAAATGATGATCCAGCAGATGGCGCGGAAGTTCGCGTTGAACGAAGTGAAGCCCACTGCGGCTGATACGGATGAAACCGCTGTTTTCCCCTGGGAAAATGTCAAGAAGATGCAGCGTTACGGCCTGATGGGGATGAATATGCCTGTCGAGGTGGGCGGCGCAGGGACGGACGATATCAGTTATGTGATCGCGGTGGAAGAGCTTTCAAAAGTCTGCGCCACCACCGGCGTGATCCTGTCCGCGCACAACTCCCTGTTTTGCGACCCCTTATTAAAATTTGGGACCCCCGAACAACAGGAGCACTATTTGCGCCCTGCGGCCAGCGGCAAAAAATTGGGCGCGTTCGCTCTGACGGAACCCAACGCCGGGACTGATGCCGCTTCTCAGGTCACCCGCGCGGTCAAAGTTGAAAAGGGTTACCGTCTGAACGGCACCAAAATTTTCATCACCAATGCGGGCGAAGCCGATTATTATGTGATTTTTGCGATGACCGATGCCAGCAAGGGCACCCGGGGAATCTCAGCCTTTATTCTGGAAAAGGGCTGGGAAGGATTCACCTTTGGGCGGGTGGAGGAAAAGATGGGGATTCATGGGTCTTCTACGCGTGAGCTGGTCTTCAGAGATGTGTTTGTGCCCCAGGAAAACCTTTTGGGCCAGGAAGGGGAGGGCTTCAAAATCGCCATGGTCACCCTGGATGGCGGCCGAATTGGGATCGCCGCTCAGGCCGTTGGGATCGCCCAGGGCGCACTGGATGAAACGATTGCCTACATCAAGCAGCGCGAACAATTCAAACGTCCCATTTCCCAGTTTCAGGCCGTGCAATTTATGATCGCTGATATGCAGACCCAAACCAGCGCAGCCCGTTTGTTGACCTATCAGGCGGCTGACGCCAAAACCCGCGGCCTGCCTTACTCGGATCTGGCGGCGATGGCCAAGCTCTTTGCCTCCGAAACCGCTGGTTTTGTGACCAATAAGGCCGTGCAGCTGCATGGCGGCTATGGTTACACCCGGGAATATCCAGTGGAACGGATGATGCGGGACGCCAAAATCACTGAAATTTATGAGGGCACCTCTGAAGTGCAGCGCATGGTGATCTCCTCCCACGCGATTGGTTAGAAAGGAAAAACATGAAAATCATTGTTTGCGTCAAGCAGGTCCCCGATACAAAAGAAATCCGCATCGACCCGGAAAAGGGCACGATGATTCGCAAAGGCGTTCCCTCCATCATCAATCCCGATGACCGCCACGCGCTTGAATATGCGCTTTCTTTAAAAGACCAGGATTCCAATACCGAAGTCGTGGTCCTCAGCATGGGCCCGAAACAGGCAAAAAACGCCCTGATCGAATGCCTGTGCATGGGCGCGGATCAGGCCATCCTGCTTTCTGATAGCGCTTTCAGCGGGGCGGATACCTGGGCGACCGCCAATACCCTGGCCGCGGCTGTTCGAAAACTGATGCCGTTTGACCTGATCCTCTGCGGGCAGCAGGCCATTGATGGCGACACCGCTCAGGTCGGGCCGCAGCTGGCTGAACGCCTGGCGATCCCGCAGGTGACCTATACCCGGGCGATTCAATTGGAGGATCATGCCATTGTGGTTGAGCGCCAGATGGAAGACGGCTACGAGGTGGTAAAGGCCGCCTTGCCCGCGCTGATTACCGCCACCCGCAAGTTGAACACTCCCCGTTACATGAATATTCGGGACATTGTCAAAATTCACCAGATGGATGACCCGGTCCAGATCTGGGACTTGAATTATCTGAAACTGGATCCCGATCAGACAGGCCTGAAAGGCTCTCCGACCCGCGTCAAGCGCTCTTTCTCCCCCACGCCCTCCAGCGAGGTGACCTTCCTCACCGGTTCAACCGAGGAGATGGTGTCCTCCCTGCTCGATGCGCTGAAAAACCTGAACCTGATTGGAAAGTGAGAAAACGGCCATGAATAACGAAAACAACAATGTTTGGGTCTTTGCTGAACAAACGGGCGGCGAGATCTTCCCGGTGGTCTTTGAAATTCTTACGGAAGCGCGGGCAATTGCCGCTAAGCTGGGGACCGGTCTGAGCGCGGTGATGTTGGGCTACCAGGTTGAGGACCTGGCTGAACCATTGCGGGCCTATGGCGCCCAAACCATCTATGTCTGCGATGCGCCGGAATTCAAAGATTACACCACAGCCGCCTATACCCAACAGCTCGCAGCTTTAGTGGGCCAACACGCCCCCGCCGTGCTGTTCATCGGCGCAACGCATAATGGCCGCGATCTGGGCCCGCGCTTGGCCTCGCGCCTGAATACCGGTCTGACTGCCGACTGCACCGGCCTGGATGTGGACCTGGAAAAGGGCGACCTGTTGATGACCCGTCCGGCCTTTGGCGGGAACCTGATGGCCACCATTGTCTGCCCCAGCCATCGCCCGCAGATGGCCACGGTCCGCCCGGGAGTGTTCAAGTCGCTGCCGGTGGAGTCCCCTTCAAAAGCTCAGATCGTAAAAGTCCCCCCTGAAATTCATCCGGGTGATCTGCAGACTGAGATCCTTCGCATTGTAAAGGAAAAATCACAGGAAGAAGAGATCACCCGGGCCAAGATCCTCGTTGCCGGCGGGCGGGGCCTGGGAAGCGCGGCCGGTTTTGACCTTTTGCAGGAATTGGCGGACTGCCTGGGTGGGACAGTGGCCGCTTCCCGGGCCACGGTGGATGCAGGCTGGATCAGCAATGCCCGCCAGGTCGGGCAGACCGGTAAAACCGTCCAGCCCGAGTTGTATATCGCCTGTGGCATTTCCGGCGCGATCCAGCATCTGATCGGGATGAATAAATCCCGGACCATCGTGGCCATCAATAAGGACAGCAGCGCCCCCATTTTTAAAATTGCACATTATGGGATTGTGGGGGACTTGTATCAGATTATCCCGGCAATGATCGAACAACTTTCATCAAAACCTTAAGGACTATACTATGAACTATGAAGATTTCACCGTAGGACAAGAATACCAACAGACCATTCGCATCACACAAGATCAAATCAATGCCTTTGCCCAGGTTTCCGGCGATCATAATCCGCTCCATACGGACCCTGAGTTTGCCCGTAAGTCCATTTTCGGTAAGACGATTGCTCATGGGATGTATGGCCTCAGCCTGATCTCGGCGGCGTTGGGAACGCATTTCCCGGGGTTTGGCACCATCTATATGGGCCAGGAAGCAAAATTTCTCAAACCGATCTTCATTGATGAATCGGTGCGAATCGAGTTGCGTGTGAAAGAACTGCAACCCGAAAAGAAACGCATGCTGATTGCGACCACCATCATCAAGGAAAACGGCGAAATCGCCATTGATGGTGAAGCACGGGTGCAGTATAACCCGGATCTGTTTGGGGCGGGGTCCAGCCCTGCCTAAAATTTGGCGGGTTGTGCGCTGAAACTCAAAAGCTCCTGACCATCCTGGAAATAAAAAGGTCTCCCGTCGTGATTGACGGGAGACCTTTTTGATGGGGAACTTAGGTCCGCCTGTTAGTTCAATTATACAACTTTCGCTTAGATGTGGATAGCTTCGCCTTCGGCGCCGGCTGCGGCTTCCATGATGGCCTCGCTCAGCGTCGGGTGCGCATGCACGTTGCGGGCGATCTCATGCGCGGTCAGCTCGAAGCGCTGGGCCAGGGTCAGCTCGGGCAGCAGCTCGGAGACATCGGGGCCGACCATCTGGGCGCCGAGGATCTCGCCGTATTTCTTGTCGGTCACGACTTTGACAAAACCCTGATAGTCGTCCAGGCCGAGGGCCTTGCCGTTCGCCTGGAAGGGGAACTCGCCGACTTCAACGTCATAGCCCAATTCCTTGGCCTTGGCTTCAGTGTAACCGAAGGAGGCGGTCTGCGGGAAGCAGTAGGTGGCTCGGGGCATCATGTCGTAATTCAGAGTCACGGTTTCCACGCCGGCGATGTTCTCAGCCGCCACCACGCCCATCGCCTGCGCCACATGCGCCAGGAGCAGTTTTCCGGTCACATCGCCGATGGCCCAAATGCCTGGGACATTGGTCGCCATTTTCTCGTCAATGTCGATATGGCCGCGCTCGGTCAGCTTCACGCCGACATCTTCGAGGCCCAGCCCGGCGGTATTCGGCCGGAAGCCGATCGCCACGAGAGTGCGTTCCGCTTCGAGGACTTCTTCGCCCTCTTTACCTTCCACGGTCACCTGGGTGCCGCTCTTGGTGGTGGCAACACCCTTGACCTTGGTGCCGGTCATGATCTTGATGCCGCGCTTCTGATAGGCCTTTTCGATCTCTTTGGCTACGGCCTCATCTTCGGTGGGCAGCAGCTGGGGCAGCATTTCAACGATGGTCACATCCACGCCGTAGGCATTCCAAACGGAAGCGAATTCCACGCCGATCGCACCGCCGCCGATGATCACCGCGGAAGCCGGGAGCTTGTCGCTGAGGATCGCGGCTTCGTAGTCCACAACCTTTTCGCCATCCAGCTCGACGCCGGGGACAGTGAAGGGATGGGAGCCGGTGGCGATCACGATGTTCTTGGCTTTGAGGGTCTCGGCGTCGCCTTCTTCGGGGGTCACTTCGAGGGTGTCCTTGGCCGTCAGCTTGGCCGCGCCCATGATCACATCAATGTTATTTTTCTTCATCAGGAAGGTGACCCCGCGCACCAGGCGCTGGGAGACCTTGCGGCTGCGGTCGTAGGCCACAGCGTAATCCAGTTCCAGGTTATCGAACTTGAAGCCGAATTCCTTGCCCCGTTCCCGCAGGGTGTGGGCGATATCCGCATTCCGCAGCAGGGCTTTGGAGGGAATGCAGCCGATATTTAAGCAGACGCCGCCGAGGAAGCGTTTTTCCACGACCGCGGTCTTCAGGCCGAGCTGCGCGCTGCGGATGGCGGCAACGTATCCACCGGGGCCTGCGCCGATCACGACAACATCATATTCTTTCATTGACAAAACTCTCTTTCTAAATTCAAGACGGCCGCTTTCGGGCTGTCATAGGTGTATATACTCCTGTTCGGCATTTATTATACCGAATGTGTCCTCTTAGAGGGTTAATGAATGGTCAGGCTGTGGGCCAGCTCTGCAGCGCATCCACCACCGCGGCCAGGAATGAGTCGGCCGAAGCGCCCGCCGTTATCTTCACCGATCACGAAGGTGTTGGGGTCGCGGGCCAGCTCCTCGTCCACCGCCTGGCGGATGGCTTCAACTCCGGTGATCTCAGCCATGCTGCACCCCCTGCGCGGTATAGACCGGGAAGTCCGTGTCCTCCCCCCTTGGGGTAGGGCGATTCGGTGGCGACCCGCGCGCGGCGCAGGCCGAAATGGCTGGGCATCTGCCGGGCGCCGGAGGTCGGTTTGGCCGCCTTGCCCATCAGGCTCATCGCGTATTCTGTGGGCTTCATGCCCATCACCAGCATCATCGCCAGGTCGCGGTAATAAAGGACCAGCCAGTCTTTGCCCTGTTTAAGCGCATAAACGGCGCCAAACTGCGCCGTTTCCTGACCGAACCCGGAGATATAAAATGCAATTTTGCCCTGGCGAAGCGGCACCCAGGCGCGTTCATCCAGACGCCTGGAAAGCACCATCATCCAGAACATTTCTTTCTTTTGCTCCTTGGAAAGTGTCATTCGTCAATCCTTCCGGGGAATAATATGACAATTTGACTATTATTTGTTGTATATGATGGTCTTACCATGCGCCGGGTTACAAAACAATTCCTCCCAGTTCACTCATGTTCATTTAATATCCATGAGTTAGAATACCTATTTAAGGTGGTGGTCACGCATTGTGAAAGCAGTGAGCTTGACAGCCAGTGCCCCTTTGGGGAATTTGGACCCTTGGCCGGTCCCGTGAAAGCGGATCAATTCCGAAGGCATTTGTTGAGAATCTCATTGCACTTTCTAGCTCACCTGCAGGAGAACCAAGCCGCAATGAAAGCTGCATTGCGCTTCTTTCGGATGCTTGATGGAACAGAACTTGCAAACGTAAGAGGTAAGCGCGATACCGGTTGAGATCATAGAAGCAGTTGTTAAAAAGAGGGCCGACTTTTGGCAGAGAACCAACACGAACAATCCCCCAAGGAAAAGAACGCCCAAGCCTCGCAAAATAAATGGGAGCATATTTCCAAGGATCCCAAAGAGGGCGGCGTGATCCTGGGCAATTCCTGGCAGCCGCTGGCTGAAATCTCTCACCCTGAAGAGGATCTGGTCAGCATCTTTCAGGAGGGTTTCGATTCGGCTGAAAAGAACGCTTCCACCCGTGAATTGGGGATGCCGCCGACATCCACCTTTCAGTCCCAGGTGGATACCCAGCCAGTGCGGCTGACCTCCGCGCTGGAGAACTGGACCGTCGGCCCGGAAATCCCGGTGGCCGCGAATATCACTTTTTACCTTGCCCCTTGCCAGACCAAACATTTCCTGATCGGCGGGCTGTCCCGCAATTTGCGGGAGTGGCTGCCCGAAATTTGCAAGACCTATGGCTGGGAACTGGACCTGCTCTCAGTCCGGCCGGATTACCTCAAATGGACCCTGCGGGACTTCCCTGAGTTGCTGATCCGGGATATGCTCCTGACCGTGCGGGAGAAGACGTCCCAGCGGATCTTCCGGACTTTCCCGAACCTCAAAGAAGGCGCCACTTCACCCGACTTTTGGGCGCCCGGATATCTGGTGGATAACCAAAATCGGGATTTCTCCACCCAGGCTCTGATGGCCCATGTTGCTCAGAATCGTCTGGGAAATGGGTAAGCATTTGGATTAACTCTTATGAAACACTTATATTAAAACCCCTTGTCAATGATTGGGTTTTATGCTATTATTACATGGTCGAACGTCTGGGTGCCCCCCTCACCCAGGCGTTTGGCACTTTAAAGGCCAAAATTTTCAAACTTGTTGCTTGGGGAAAAGCAGGGGATTGACCCAACTGAAACATCAGAATTCCGATAAAATGGATAGGTTGGATTAATTTTGAAACTCTAGCGGAGTGAGCCTTGACCACGTTCGAAATTCGCCAATGCACAGACCCGGCCTGCCGGCTGCGGATCCCCCTGGACCCGGAAGTGTTCAGCGGGGCCTATTGCCCACGCTGCGGCGCGCCGCTGGCCCTTGTGGAGGCGGCCTACCAAAACCCGGATTGCTCCGCGCAAGCCGCCCCGCGGATCCCGCTTTCGGCGCTGCTGGATAATATCCGCTCCGCCTATAACGTCGGCGCGATCTTCCGCACCGGTGATGGCGTTGGACTGCGGCATCTTTATCTCTGCGGCTTCACGCCCAGCCCGGATGAGAACCCGGCCATTGCCAAGACGGCCCTCGGCGCGGAGAAGCACCTGACCTGGTCGCAGCACCGCAACAGCCTGGACCTGGCGGACCAGCTTAAGGATGACGGCCATCCGTTGATCGCTTTGGAATGCACAGCCAAAGCCACTCCAATTTACCGCTTCAGGGCGGAAGCGCCAGACCCTGGTTCCTGGGTGCTGGTGGTGGGCAATGAGCAGGCCGGGGTGGACCCAGGCCTGCTGGCGCGCTGCGACCAGGTGCTCAGTTTGCCCATGACCGGCCAGAAGAATTCGCTGAATGTGGCGGCCGCCTTTGCCGCGGCGGCCTACTGGCTGTCTTTTGCCTGACCCCCGCAGGAGTTCCTGGGGGCAGAACAAAAATTTGGAAGATAAGTTGATGATTGAAACCAATGGATTAACCAAAATATTTGACGTTAAAAAGAGCCCGGATATCACCGCGGTGCAGGACCTGACCCTCTTCATCCCGGAAGGGGAAGTCTTTGGCTTTTTGGGGCCGAATGGCGCCGGGAAGACCACGACTATTCGGATGCTGACCAGCCTGATCGCCCCGACCGCGGGCACAGCCCGAGTCAATGGCTATCAGCTGGGGGTGGATGACACGGAGATCCGCCGGTCAATTGGGGTCCTCACGGAAAGCCCGGGCCTCTATGAGCGCTTGAGCGCCTTCCGCAATCTTTCCATCTTTGCCGAACTCTACGATGTGGCGGATGTGGACGGGCAGGTCTCGAAATACCTGCACATGCTGGGGCTATGGTCCCGGCGGGATGAGCCTGCGGGCAGTTTTTCCAAGGGTATGCGCCAGAAACTGGCGATCGCCCGCGCCCTGCTGCATGAGCCGAAAGTCCTCTTTTTGGATGAGCCGACCAGCGGCCTGGACCCTGAGGCGGCCCGCCTGGTGCGCAGTTTCATTGAAGAACTGCGAGGGGAAGGCCGAACGATTTTTCTTTGCACGCATAACCTGACCGAAGCGGACCGGCTCTGCGATCGGATCGGGATCTTCAAATCCCGCCTGATTGAGATTGACACGCCCGAAAACCTGCGGGAAAAGTTCTACGGCCGCCGGGTGGTCTTCCACCTGCGCCAGCTGGATCCTGCCTGGGCGGACCAGGTCAGCGGCATCGCCGGCGTGAAGGATGTGCAGACTGTGGACCAGAAGCTGGTGGTCGGGATGGAAGACCCCGAAGCTCTGAACCCTCAGATTGTCCGGCTCCTGGTGCAGGCCGGCGCGGATATTGAATTTGTCGGTGAACTGCGCCATTCATTGGAAGAGATTTACATTCAAACCATGCAGGAATCTGAGGAAGAGGAGGCGGCAGCATGAAACATATCAAGACAATCGTTTTAAAAGAATGGTCCGAAGTTTTTAAAAACCGTCTCGTGCTGTTCACCCTGATCTTCATGCCGCTGATCTTCACGATCATGCCGCTGGCCATGCTCTATTTCACCGGCGATGGGATGGCGGGAAATATGGGCGCTGTGCAGTCCGCCGATGTCCCCGTCGAATTTCTGTCGGCCTGCTCGCCGGAGATGAGCGCCGGTGACTGCATGCAGATCTATGTGATGAATCAGTTCCTGCTGATCTTTATGATGATGCCCGTGATCATCCCGGTGACAATTGCGGCTTACAGCATCGTGGGTGAGAAGGCCACGCACAGCCTGGAACCCCTCTTGGCGACGCCGATCTCCACCACGGAGCTGTTGGCCGGCAAGAGTTTGGCTGCCGGACTGCCTGCAATCCTGATCGGGTGGACGTCTTTTGGCATCTTTCTGCTCGGGCTGCCGATCCTCGGCGTCAGCAGGGCCGTGATCGATTACATCACCGGGCCAACCTGGCTGCTGGCGATCCTGGTGGCCGGGCCGCTGATGGCGATCGCCTCCGTCAATTTTGCGCTCTTCGTCTCCTCCCGGGTCAATGCCCCGCGGGTGGCGGAGCAGATCTCCAGCGTGATGATCGTGCCGATCCTCGGGCTGCTCTTTGCCCAGCTGGCCGGGATCATCGTGATCAACGTGCTGACCATGCTGAGTTTCATCGGCGGGATGGCTTTATTGGATGTGGGATTGATTTATCTGGGTGCCTCGATCTTCCAACGTGAGAAGATCCTCACCCGCTGGAAATGACGAGGTTGGATTGATGAAAAATGCTTATAAATTCCTATTGGCTCTGATGCTGGTCCTGATCTTGCTGGGCGGCGCGGTTTTGCCCGTCCAGGCGCAAAGTGAGGGCTACGGCATCCACCTGACCCGCAATTTTGGTTATGGCGGCGGCGTTAATATCCGCGGGACCTTCACCATCAGCCTGGTGGGAGATGAGGCCCAGGTAGAAAAGGTGAATTTCCTGATCGACGGCAGTTCACTGGCCGTGGTGGAAGAGGCGCCTTTCAGCTACCAGTTCCACACGGATGACTACGGCTTGGGGATGCACCTGCTGACGGCTGAATATACCCTGACGGATGGCACGACCACGCTGACGCCGTCCCTGCAATACAACTTTGTCAGCCCGGAAGAGGAGCGGAGCCAGGTAACCTCCATTTTCCTATGGATTGGCGGGGCCGTGGTGGTCACCCTGCTGATCGTCGGCGTGATCCAGGGTGCAATGCTCAAAGGCAAGCGCCAGGCTCATGGGGTCGGTGAACCGCGCAATTACGGGATGTTGGGCGGCACGGTTTGCCCCAAGTGCGGGCGGCCGTTCCCCCGCCATCTCTGGGGCATAAAGCTGGTGGTGGGCCGGCTGGACCGCTGTGACAACTGCGGCAAGTGGTCAATGACCCACCCGGCCTCGGCGGCGGAGCTGGCGGCGGCGGAAGCCGCTGAGCAGCAGGATATCCAGGATGACCAGCACGGGGGCAAAGTGAAGCCCGCGCCTGAGAAAAAGGACAACCTGGACGATTCCCGCTACATGGACGATATCTAGTTCCTTTCATCTAAATCGTAGGGTTTTCAATGCCACTTTTCAGTCCGGGAAGGTGGCATTCTTCATTGTTAAACGACCCCCTGCGTGGTAGAATCCGGATGTATTCAACTAGTGGAGGTGCTATGGAACAACAGGTCGCAACATTTAACGTCAAAAAAGGGCTGGCCCAAATGTTAAAAGGCGGCGTGATCATGGATGTGGTCACAGTCGATCATGCAAAGATCGCTGAAGATGCTGGCGCGGTGGCTGTGATGGCCCTCGAACGCGTCCCGGCGGATATCCGCGCGGATGGGGGCGTTGCCCGGATGAGCGACCCTGAATTGATTATGAAGATCATGGAATCGGTATCCATCCCTGTGATGGCCAAATGCCGGATCGGACATTTCGTCGAGGCCCAGATCCTCGAAGCGATCGGTGTGGACTACATTGACGAATCCGAAGTCCTGACCCCGGCCGATGAATCCCACCATATTTTCAAGCATGATTTCAAGGTGCCTTTTGTCTGCGGCTGCCGCAACCTGGGCGAGGCTCTGCGTCGGATCGGCGAAGGCGCGGCGATGATCCGCACCAAGGGCGAAGCCGGCACCGGTGATGTGGTCGAGGCTGTCCGCCACGCCCGTACCGTGCTCGGTGAGATCCGCAAACTGCAGAACATGCCCGAAGACGAACTGATGACCTTTGCCAAGGAAATCGGCGCGCCCTATGCGCTGGTGAAGGAAACCCGTGAGCTGGGCCGCATGCCGGTGGTCAATTTCGCCGCGGGCGGCATTGCCACACCCGCCGATGCTGCGCTGATGATGCAGCTGGGCGTGGATGGCGTGTTTGTCGGTTCCGGCATTTTCAAATCCGGCGATCCCGCCAAGCGGGCGAATGCGATCGTCAAGGCCACCACCCATTACAACGACCCCGCCATCCTGGCCGAGGTCAGCCGCAACCTGGGTGAGCCGATGGTCGGCCGCCAGATTTCAAGCATCCCGGAAGGTGAGCTGATCGCCCAACGCGGTTGGTAAGCAACACCTTATGGAAATTGGCGTTCTCGCCTTACAGGGCGATTTCATTGAACACTACAAGGTCCTCCAGTCCCTGGGTGTGGCTGCGCGCATTGTCAAGCTGCCTGCCCAGCTGGAAGGCTTGGATGGGCTGATCATCCCCGGAGGCGAATCCACCACCATTGGGAAACTGGCCGTGGCCTATGACCTGATGGGGCCTTTGCGGGAATTTGGCCGCCAGAAGGCGATCTGGGGCACCTGCGCGGGGGCGATTTTCCTCTCAAAGGATGCCCAGCGCGACCAGCCGCTCTTGAACCTGATGGAAATTGAGGTGGAGCGGAACGCCTTTGGCCGCCAGGTGGATAGCTTTGAAATTGATCTCTCCGTCCCGTTCCTGGAAGATGGCGGGGATGTTCCCTATCACGCCGTATTCATCCGGGCGCCGATCATCAGCAGGGTTTTTGGTCAGGCGGAAGTCCTGCTTGACCTGCCGGATGGGCGGATCGTTGCCGCCCAGCAGGGCAAGCTCCTGGCAACCTCCTTCCATCCTGAATTGACCTCGGACGCCCGGTTCCACCAATATTTTCTGGAGTTAGCAGCATAGCCATCCGTCCGATCTACTGGCATGATTGGCCCTATATTCACCGTCACCGCCGCCAAGTCCAAAGTCTGGATAACATCCAGTCCTTGACCCGCGGCCTTCCACTTTCCTGGTTCAGCATCCTGTCATCCTTCCGCCCGACCGAAGAGGTCTTCACGGGCGTCTATGTGGATGCCGATGGCAACCGGGGGCCAATGGGGCAGGTTCATCAGTCGCCCCAGATTCCCTCCGCCCAGCTGCAATTTGTCATCGTGGATGAGTCCCAACTGGGCGATCTGACAGTGCTGATCGAAGGGCTTTGCAAGGAAGCGGGGGGCTGGGGCGCAAAACAGGTGATCGCCGAGCTGGCTCCGGAATCGCCGCTCTACCCAGCGGTGCGTCAGGCGGGTTTCCGGGTCTTTGGCAAGCAGCGGATTTATCGCTTCCCGGATGGCTTGGCCTTGAAACCCACGGATGAAGGGAAATGGCGAATCTGGAACAGCCAGGACATCCCGGCGATGCGGGTGCTCTACCAGGCGCTCGTGCCGCCCCTGACCCAGCTGGTGGAACCCCTGACCCGCCTGGAAATGCTGGGCCTGGTCTTCTATGACGGGCAAGGCGGATTGCAGGCCTTCGCCGACCTGGTTTACGGGCCGATCGGGATCTGGGTAATCCCATTCCTTCACCCCCAGAGCGTCGTTGATATCCCGGGAATGCTGGCGCAGATGGTCCTGAACCTGCCGGACCGCAACAAGCGGCCGGTGTATGTGACTGCCCGTTCCTACCAGCCCTGGGTGGAAAACGCTTTGGAAATCTTGGGCGCCGACCCGGGACCGGAAGAGGCGCTGCTGGTCAAATATCTGGCCTACCGTCAGCCGGTCATTGCGGACCTGGCCTTCGGCTCACTGGAAAAAGGGACAGCCAGCCCCCATCTGCCGGTTGCGCCGATCCGCAACAATGGCAAATAACCTGTTAATCACCCCCAAACGACAGGGCAACCGCAAAGTATATGAATCTGAACCTTTTTTTGCTTCTAGAATATTATGATCGTAGCGGCGACCCTGCCTCAAACAAGATAGTGTTGAGATTTTTGATAAAAATCGGATAAAATACTTAATTGCGTTCAGCCTTTGAGGGCTTGAACAGATCTAAGGTCAGAAATTGAAGAAATATATGCGAGAGCATCAAAAAATAACAGATGATTTGGATCTGCTGCTGGACGTCCTGCCGCAGCACATCTCTGACAAGGTGCGGGAACTGGACGACAGCGAGAACCTGCTTGAGATCGTGATGGACCTTGGGCGGCTGCCCAAGGCCCGCTTTGTGGAGCGCGAGGTTGCTCTCAGCGATCGGGAGATCAGCTATGAGGATATCCAGTCAATCACGGCGGGCATCAGCGAATTTGACGCCGATAACCGCGCCGGGATCGAACGGACCCTGCACCGGATCTCGGCGATCCGCAACCGGCATAACGATGTGGTTGGGCTGACCTGCCGCATCGGCCGCGCGGTCTATGGCACCAGCGATATCATCCAGGACTTGATCGAATCCGGCGCGAGCATCCTGATCCTTGGGCGGCCGGGGGTGGGCAAGACCACCATCCTGCGGGAAGCCGCCCGGATCCTGGCGGATTCGGCGCGGGTGATCATTGTGGATACCAGCAACGAGATCGGCGGCGATGGCGATGTGCCCCACCCAGCGATTGGCGCGGCCCGCCGGATGCAGGTGGCCAAACCCTCACTGCAGCATGAGGTGATGATCGAGGCCGTGGAAAACCATAATCCCGAAGTGATTGTGATCGATGAGATCGGTCGTGAATTGGAGGCGCTGGCCGCCCGGACCATTGCCGAGCGCGGCGTTCAGCTGATTGGCACGGCCCACGGGAACACGCTGGAGAACCTGCTTTTGAACCCCACCCTGTCCGACCTGGTCGGCGGGATCGAATCGGTGACTTTATCCGATGATGAGGCCCGGCGCCGCGGCACGCAGAAAACCGTGCTGGAACGCCGCGCCCCGGCGACCTTTGACATGCTGGTGGAGATCCAGGACCGGAACCGGTTCGCGATTCAAAAAAATGTCTCGGCCGCGGTGGACGCGCTTCTGCGGGGCTACCCCCTGCCGCCGGAAATCCGCTACCGCGATGAGGACAACAAGATCCATATCCAGCGTCCCTCCGCACCACCGCCCGGCACGACTTCGCAGGCTTTGAGCCGCAACGGCAAAGGGGACACCGCCCCTTTCTCCCGCTCCAACAACGCGCAACGCCAATCCAGGAACGGGAATGGGGTGGAAAGCGGCAGCCAGGCGGCCCCCGCAGCGGCAGCGCCGGAGCCGGTCCGCAAACAGGTTTCCATTTATCCTTACGGCGTGGCGCGGAACCGTTTGTTGGATGCCGCCAAGCAGTTCAACGTTCCAGCCCGGATCGTGCACAGTCTGAAGGAAGCGGAGGTGCTGCTGACCCTGCGGCGGTATTACCGAGAGCGCCAGCAGCCGGTGGTCGAAGCCGAACAACTCGGCCTGCCGATTTTTGTCCTGCGTTCCAATACCAGCCAGCAGATCGAACAATTCCTGGTGGATTTGTTTGACCTTTCCACCGCCCCCAATTCCACTCCCCAGGAAGCTGCTGTTGTGGATCAGACCCAGGCCGCGATTCAGGCGGTTTTGAATGGCGAGCGCTGGGTGGACTTGCGGCCGGCCTCTGCGACCATCCGCAGGCTGCAGCATGAGATGGCCCGTGAGGCGGAACTGGTTTCCCATTCCTATGGGAAGGAACCCAACCGCCACGTCAGAATATTTAGGGACTGATTATGTTTATCACCCTGGAAGGACCAGAAGGCAGCGGAAAGACATCCCAAATCCCCGCGTTGAAGGCATTTATTTGCGAGAGGGGGTATGATGTATTGGTGACTCGGGAGCCTGGCGGGACCCGTGTGGGCGACCAGATCCGGGAAGTCCTGATGAACCTTAAGAATGTTTCGATCGTGCCGCGCACGGAAATCCTGCTTTTTCAGGCTGCCCGCGCCCAGCATGTCGAAGAAGTGATCCGTCCTGCTCTGGCCGCTGGCAAGGTTGTGATCTGCGACCGCTTTGGCGATTCCACCCTGGCCTATCAGGGTTATGGGCACCAAACCGACCTGGAAAAGCTGCGCTATCTGGTGAACTATGCGACCGGCGGTTTGCAGCCGGACCTAACTTTGCTGCTGGATATCCCCGTGCGGGAGGGCCTGAAGCGCAAGGTGGCTAACGCTTCCGAATGGAACCGGTTGGACGCTTATGCCGAGGCCTTCCACTGCCGGGTCCGCGAAGGATATATAAAACTGGTGCAAGAAGAGCCTGAGCGTTGGAAGGTCATTGATGCCACCCAGCCGATGCCGCAGGTGCAAGCCGCCATGCAGCAGGCTGTTCAGGACAGATTGCCTGTAAAATAAAATTGCTTCCACCGGTCTTAAGAAATCCCGTTGGAAAAATAAAAAATCTAAGATTGGGAAGGTGTTTATGCCTAAAAAAATAATGTTTGGATTGATGTTGGGTGTTTTACTATTATCCGCCTGTACGCCACAGGCGACGCCCACCCCAGAACCCACCGTGGCAGCGACCAGCGAAGCCACGGAAGTGACCGCCGGAGATCTGACCTATACCGGCCAGATGCCCTGCACAACAACCTTTGATTATCAGCTTTCGGATGAAGCGGCCCAATATCAGGCCGTTGCGGACCAGCTCCCGGCCGTCAGCGATGCGGACTGGGTCCGCGGCAACCCCGATGCGCCGATCACGATTGTGGAATATGCCGATTTTCAATGCCCGGCCTGCGCGAATTACTCGTATTACCTCCAGACCGTGATGTCCGCTTTCCCTGATTCGATCAGGATTGTCTTCCGCCATATGCCCCTGTCTTCAATCCATGATAAGGCCTATATCTCTTCCATGGCGGCAGAAGCGGCCGGCGCTCAGGATAAATTCTGGGAAATGTACGATGTGCTCTATGCCAACCAATCCGTCTGGTCTGGTTACACAGAAGAAGAGTTCATCACCTGGGTTGAGGAGCAGGCCGCAGCCTTGGATCTGGACCCCGATCAATTTGAAGCGGATATGCTGAACGCCGATGACCGGGCAGCCCTGGAAGCTCAGACCAATGAACTATTGGATCTCGGTTTGCATTACACGCCCTTTGTGATCATCAACGACCACATTTTCAGAGATAATAACCCTAATATGTTCTCTCTGGTGGGGGCTTATGAATACAACGGCTATACGGAATGCCCCGCCTGGGTGATTGATCCCGGCAAGAGCTACAGCGCCAAGATCGACACCACCGCCGGCGCGATCACAATTGACCTCTTTGCCGATGTGGCGCCGATGGCTGTCAATAGCTTCGTCTTTTTGGCTGAAAATGGCTGGTACGACGATGTGATCTTCCACCGTGTGATTGAAGATTTCGTCGCCCAGGCCGGTGACCCCTCTGGGTACGGCGTGATCAGCCCGGGTTATAAATTTGCCAATGAAACCGATAATGTCCTTTCCTTTGATAAGGTCGGCGTGGTTGGCATGGCGAATTCCGGCCCGGATCAGAACGGCAGCCAGTTCTTCATCACTCTGGCGCCTGCCACGGACCTGGACGGCGGGTATACCATCTTCGGTCAGGTGCAGGAAGACAGCCTGGACGTTTTAGACCAGATTGCCCTGCGCGATCCCAACACAGCTATGGATTTCGAAGGCGCCACAGTGATTCAGTCGATTGAGATCATTGAAAACTGAATTTTAGGACGCTGACCCCATGACCACCCCCCATCCGCCTGAAAAACGCTGGCAGACTATTCTGGCGCTGATCTTGAGCGCGCTGGGAATCGTCTATTTCCTGGTGCAGGTTTGGGGTGGGGGGATGCTTTGGTTGGTCAACCTGATTGATCCCCAGACCGGCATGGCCGAGAATATTCCAAGCGGCCTGCTGGTCTGGGCATCTTTGCTCTCGGCTTTGCTGCTGGTCCCCGTTTTCTGGCTCAGTTTCAACCGGCTTGCCGGCAAGCCCGCGCCCGCCTTGCTGGATGGTCAACGTCCCCATGTCGGCGCGATCCTGCGCGCCTCCCTGCTGGTCTGGCCTCTGGTGCTCGCGCTGGGATGGCTGGTGGCCGGTCGGCCGGGCTTGGCCGTCTGGCTTCTCGGGCCGATTAATATCCTGGCGGCGGGGATCCCGGTGGTCTGGATCTATGCCTTGGCGCAGCGCAGGTTGAAGGCCGGCTCCAGCGAGCGCAAATGGCAGATCTTTGGCTTTAGCCTGACCGTTTCTCCCCTGGTGATTGTCCTGGCCGAAGTGGTCGTTTTGGCAGCGCTGGGAATCGCCGCGCTGATTTTGGTGGCGGCCCTGGCCTCACTCAATCCGGCGCTCAACCAGGACCTCAACGATCTCTTACAGCAGGTCTCCGCCAGCCAGGATGTCGAGGTTATCCTGCAGCTGCTGGAGCCTTACTTCATGCAGCCCGTGGTGATCTTTGGGACGTTGGCGGTGCTGAGCGGCATCATCCCCCTGATCGAAGAGATCCTCAAGCCGCTGGCCCTTTGGAGCCTGGCCGGCCGGGAACTGACCGACCAGGAAGGCTTTGTGGCCGGTTTGCTTTCCGGCGCTGGCTTTGCCCTGCTGGAGAACCTGCTTTATTTCACCAACATCCTGACCGCCGAAGGCTGGTTGTTCATGGTTATCGGCCGGGCCGGGACGGGCGTGCTGCATATGTTCAGCTCCGGCCTGGTGGGCTGGGCTTTGGCCCGCACCTGGCGCAGCGGCAAATGGCCCTTTCTGGGGGGAATGACGCTCCTCGCTGTGGCCTTTCACGGCCTGTGGAATGCGTTTGCGCTGCTGGGCGGCCTTGGCCCGGGCTTCGTTTATGGAACGAACCCGACCCTTGGACAGCAGCTGCTTTTCTACCTGCCATTGATCCTGCTTTTCCTCATCGAGGTCGGCGCTTTGGTTTTGATCAACCGGCATTTCCGGAAGGGTCAAAGCCTCTCTGAAAGCGCTGATCTGCTGGAATCAGGTGATCTGGAACCGCCCGATTCCTCGATCTCAGAATAAATGCCGAAAGCTCTCGATTGGAGACTTGTTTGATGCATACCCCTCCTTTGCTGCCGTTATCCCGATCGCTGATTAAAAAAGTGACTCAATTCTCCGTCATCAACCCAGCTAACCTGCCTGAGAACGGCAGCACCCTGCTGACCACCAACCACCTCAGCCTGATGGATACGCCCCTGCTGTTGGCGACGACCGAGCGGACGGACGTTGTGGCGATTGTTGCCAAGAAATATATGCGGAAACCCCTCTTTAAATGGATCCTGGAAAAGATCGGCACGATCGTCTGGATGGACCGTGAGAACACGGATTTTTCTGCCATGCGCGAAGCGCTGGAATATCTTAAGCAGGGCGCAATCCTGGGAATTGCCCCGGAAGGGACCCGCAGCAAGGATGGCCGGGGGCTGTTGGAGGGCAAACCCGGAGCCGCTTTGCTGGCGGCCAGGGCAAATGTGCCGATCGTTCCGGTGGGGATCGTGGGCTCGGAATTTATCCGGTCCAGCTTATTGAAATTGAGGCGCGCGCCGGTCTCGATCACGGTGGGCCAACCCTATATGCTGCCGGAGTTCGATCGTGACAACCGCCAGGAGTGGCTGACCCGCTGCACCGATGAGATCATGTGCCGGATCGCCGCCCTCCTGCCGCCGGGGTACCGCGGGTTCTATGCGGACCATCCCCGGCTGCAGGAACTGCTGGCGGAACAAGCCGCGGCGTAAAAACCCTCAAGCCTTTTCAGGTGAATTCCCTCCGGGTGGTATAATCCAAAACGTGTTACAGGACCTTGAACTCGGTGATGTTGTTCGCCTGCGCAAAGCCCACCCCTGCGGCGGGCTTGAATGGCGGGTCGTGCGCCTGGGTGCAGATATTGGTCTGGAATGCCTCACCTGCGGCCACCGGATCATGCTGGACCGGCGCGCGCTCAAAAACCGGCTGAAACAGATTGTCCGCAAAGGCAGTGAAAATGACCCGGAAAACGGCTGATAAACCGCATATCCTTTTCCTTTTCTCTGATACGGGCGGCGGCCACCGCAGCGCTGCCAAGGCGATTATTGAAGCCTTGGAAATCTATCACCCCGGCAAAGTGACCACGGAGATGCTGGATTTTTTCGTGGAATACGCCCCGCCTCCTTTTGACATGGCCGTCACCACCTACGCGCCGATGGCGCAGGTGCCCGACCTTTGGGAGCTGGGGTATAAACTCAGCAACGGCAAATGGCGCGGCAAGCTGGTCCAGGATGTGCTCTGGCCCTATATCCGTAAATCGGCGGAGCGGCTCGTTACCGAACATCCCTGTGACCTTTTCCTCTCGGTTCATCCCATTATCAATACGCCCATTTTGCGCGCGCTGGGTGAAGACCACGCGCCCTATCTGGTTGTGATCACCGACATGGTCAGCACCCATGCCTTTTGGTACAACGACAAGGCCACCCTGACGATGACGCCGACCGAGGTCGCCCGGCTGCGCGGGATTGGGATTGGCATGGACCCCAAACGGATTGTACTGGTGGGGCAGCCGATTGCCGATAAATTCCGGCAGCCCAGTCCTCCCAAAAAAGACCTGCGTGAGATGCTCGGCTGGCCTCAGGATCAGACCGTTGCCCTGATCGTGGGCGGCGGGGAGGGCATGGGGCCAGTGGAAGAGACGGTGAAAGCGATCGGCCAATCCGGGATGGACCTGGCGCTGGCCGTGATCGCAGGCCATAACGAGACCTTGAAGACCAATCTCGAAAATGCGGATCTGGAAACGCCGACCTTTATCTATGGATTTGTGGAGAACATGCCCGATTTGATGAATGCGGCGGATATCCTGCTGACCAAAGCCGGCCCCGGGACGATCTCGGAGGGTTTCATCGCCGGACTGCCGCTGATCCTCTATTCCAAGATGCCTGGGCAGGAAGATGGCAATGTGGATTACGTGCTCAACGAAGGCGCGGGCGTTTGGGCGCCCACGGTTGAGGATGTGCTCACCACGCTGCGTTACTGGCTGGCCAACCCCGATGTTTTGAAAGAGACCGCAGCCATTTCCAAGAGCCTGGGCCGGCCGGATGCTTCCTATGACATTGCCCAAAAGATCATTGATACGGTTTACCGGGCATGAATCTGATATGATATTAGAAGAATCTTATGCCGATCTTAGATGACCGCAACTTTGAGTTTTTCAGCCACAGCCCGGATCAGACCCGCCGGCTGGGCATCCACCTGGGCGGCTATTTGCGCCCCGGTGATGTGATCGCGCTGGAAGGCAACCTCGGTTCCGGCAAGACCACCCTTGTGCAGGGGATCGCTCAGGGTTGGGGCGTTTTGGACCCGGTCTCCAGCCCGACCTATGTCATCGTGAATGAGTACCGGCGGGCGGATGCGCAGCGTTTATTTCACATTGACGCTTACCGGCTGGAGGGCACCTTTGATGCCGAGATCCTCGATTTCGACCGGATGCTTGCCCAGGGGCCTGTGGTGATTGAGTGGGCCGAACGGATCCGGGAGGTCCTGCCCGGGGAACTGTTGCGGATCCGGCTGGATTACACGGGCATTGGGCACCGCGCCATGATGCTGAACCCGGAGGGGAAGCATTTCGTGGCGCTGGTCGAAAACCTGCGCCGCAAGTTATATGGAGATTTCTAGTGTTACTTGCAATTGATACGTCAACATCCTGGATCAGCCTGGCCTTGTATGATGGGATTTCAGTTCTTTACGAAACCACCTGGCAAAGCCAGCAGCACCACACCGTGGAACTGGCTCCGGCTATTGATGAACTTTTTGGGCGGACGGGTGTGCAACCCGCTGACCTGACCGGCTTGGCTGTGGCAATTGGCCCCGGCTCCTTCACCAGTCTGCGGATCGGCCTGGCGGCGGCCAAGGGCTTCGCCCTGGCTTTGCAGATTCCCTTGGCGGGGGTCCCCTCGCTGGATATCCTGGCGGCTGCCCAGCCGCTGGATGAGCTTCCCCTGATCGCCGTGCTGCATGCCGGACGGACCCGCCTGGCCTATGTCACCTACCTGGTGGAGGGCGGCGCCTGGCAGCCGCAGCACGAACCCGTCGCCATTGATGCCAAGGACCTGGTGAAGACCATCTCTTCACCGACTCTGATCGCCGGAGAGCTTTCAGAAGAAGCCCGTTCCGTGCTGGGACGGCGTTGGAAGAACGCCCTGATCGCCCAGCCTGCCCGCTGCCTGCGCCGGGCCGGTTACCTGGCCGAAATCGGCTGGGAACGGCTGATGAGCGACCGGGCGGATGACCCCGTCACCCTGGCCCCGATCTATCTGAGCACGGTCAATTCCATCCCGGTGTAGCCATGATGGCCGGTGCGGCTGGCGGCACGCAGGTGATCCTGCGACCTATGACCCTCGCTGACCTGCCCAAGGTCGAAGCGCTGGATCGCGAGTCTTTTCTCACCCCCTGGCCCCAGAACGCATTCTGTTATGAACTCACCGACAACTCCCATTCGATCTGCTGGGTTGCGGAACTGACCACGCCCGGCTACGAACCGATTTTGGTTGGGTCGGTTGTGATCTGGCTGGTGGTGGATGAAGCCCATCTGGCCACGCTGGCCGTCAGCGGGGCCTACCGCCGGCATGGCGTAGCCCGCAGGCTGTTGGCGCAGACGCTTTCCGTGGCTTATGAAAGCGGCGCGCGGCAGGCTTTGCTGGAAGTGCGAGAAAGCAACCAGGCTGCCCGGAATTTGTACTACCAATTTGGGTTTGAGCAGGTAGGCACCCGGCGGGCTTATTACAGTGACACGCATGAAGATGCCATCCTGATGACCCTGCCGGAACTTGACCCGGACAGGTTGTCTGTTTTGCTGTCCCGGGAAGAAAATTAAAGAGAGACGTTGAAAGAGGAGGTAGACGTTGACCACTGAAGAGATCCTCAAAGAAGTTGCGCAGCAGACCGCAGGCTGCACCCGCTGTGACCTGCACTATTCCCGCAATAAATCCGTCCCCGGCACGGGCAACCCCCGGGCTGAGATCATGTTCATCGGCGAAGGCCCGGGCTTTCACGAGAACGTGCAGGGACTGCCTTTTGTGGGCGCGGCCGGGCAGTTCCTGGATGAGCTGCTGGCGGATGCCGGCCTGAAGCGCGAGGAGGTTTTCATCACCAATGTGGTCAAATGCCGTCCTCCCGGCAACCGCGACCCCCAGGCTGAGGAACTGGATGCCTGCAAACCCTATCTGGAGCGCCAGATCGCCGCGATCAACCCGGATGTGATCGTGACCCTGGGGCGTTTTTCCATGGGACACTTCTTCAACAACGGCAAGATCTCCGGCATCCACGGCAAACCCTTTTGGTCGGGCGGGCGGATGATCATCCCGATGTACCACCCCGCTGCGGCGCTGCACCAGCCCTCGCTGCGCGAAGTGGTCAAACAGGATTTCGCCAAGCTCCCAGAGATGGTTGCCCGGGCGCAGGAAACCCGGCGCAGCAACCCCGATCTCGCTGCGCTGAACAACTCTTTGGAAGAAGATAATGGCCCGGAAGATAACAACGCCGAACAGTTGAGCCTTTTCTAGCGCCTTTGGAGTAAGATAAGCCTCCGGATGATTATGATAAAATTGCCATTCTGGTTGTAAATTGCGATCAAGGATCTGAACATGAGTGAGACAAAATCAGCACTGCTCAAGAAACTGAATGACCGGACCGCCAAAATTGGCGTGATCGGGATTGGCTATGTCGGTCTGCCTCTGGCCGTGACTTTCGCCGAGGCGGGATTTGAAGTCGTGGGTGTGGACCCGCTGGCGGACAAGGTGGCGGCCATCAACCGGGGAGAGAGCTACATCCTCGATGTGGAATCCGCCAAGGTCAAGGCGCTGGTGGAGTCCGGCAAACTCTCGGCCAGCGCGGATTATGCCGTCCTGGCTGAGTTGGACGCCGTATCCATCTGCGTGCCCACCCCGCTGCGGAAGACCGGCGACCCGGACCTCTCTTTCATTGCCTCCGCCAGCAAATCGCTGGCGCCCCACCTCCATCCCGGCATGGTGATTGTCCTCGAATCCAGCACCTACCCCGGCACGACCCGCGAAATGGTCCTGCCCGAGATGGAAAAGGTCTGCGGTTTGAAAGTGGGCCAGGATTTCTTCCTGGCCTTTTCCCCCGAACGGGTGGACCCTGGCCGGAAGGACTGGACCACGATCAACACACCCAAGGTGATCGGGGGAATCACGGCGGATTGCGGTGAGGTGGCCTCGGTCTGGTATGGGCAGGCGCTGGAGACCATTGTTCCCGTCTCCACCTGCGAAGTGGCCGAGATGACGAAACTCCTGGAAAACACCTTCCGAATGATCAATATCGGGCTGGTGAATGAATTGGCGATCATGTGCGACCGGCTTAAGGTGGATGTCTGGGAAGTGATTGACGCCGCAGCCACCAAGCCCTTTGGCTTCATGAAGTTCACCCCCGGCCCCGGCCTGGGCGGTCACTGCATCCCGATTGACCCACTCTACCTTTCCTGGAAACTCAAATCGCTGAACTACAACGCCCGTTTCATTGAGCTGGCTTCAGAGATCAACACCAACATGCCGCGCTATACCCTGGGCAAAATCCAGGACGCGTTGAACCTGGCAAAGAAACCCGTCAACGGCAGCAAAGTGCTGGTTTTGGGCGTGGCCTACAAACCGGATATTGACGACCTGCGCGAATCTCCGGCGCTGGATGTGATCCACCTCTTGCAGGAGAAGGGCGCGGAGGTGAGCTATCACGATCCTTATATCCCGCATCTGAACCATGACAACATCGTGTTGGATGGCGTGGCAGATCTGATGGCCGCGGTGGCCGAGGCGGATTGTGTGGCGATCATCACCAATCACAGCGATTATGACTACGATGCGATCTTGGATGCTGCCCAGATGCTTGTGGATACCCGCAACGCCCTCGGTGCCAAGGGCAAAGCCAGCCCGAAAGTGGTCCGGCTCTGATGAGCGCCTATCTCCTAACGGGTGTGGCCGGTTTCATCGGCTCCCGTGTGGCTGAGTTCCTGCTGCAGGACGGCCACGAGGTCTATGGCGTGGATAATTTGAACCACGCCTATGATATCCGCCTGAAGGATTACCGCCTGGGAAAGCTGCTCGGGCGGGAAGGCTTTCACTTCCAGCAATGGGATATTTCCGAGAAAGCGATCATTGAGGATCTGCATGGCTGGCTCCCAGCCGAGATTGCCGGCGTGATCAACCTGGCCGCCTGGGCAGGCACCCGCCGCAGCCTCTCGAACCCCTGGATCTATATTGAGACCAATATGACCGGGGCCCTGAACATGATGGAACTCTGCCGTTTGCACAATATCCCCAAGTTTGTGGAGGCTTCCTCCTCCAGCGTTTATGGCAATCTGAACACGCCGCCCTACAGCGAAACCGATGAGACCGACCATCCTTTACAGCCCTACGCCGCCACCAAGAAGGGCGCCGAAGCGTTGGCCTACGCCTATCATCACCTTTATGGTCTGGATGTGACCATCCTGCGCTATTTCACGGTCTATGGGCCGGCGGGCCGGCCGCAGATGGTGATGTTCCGCTTCTGCAAGTGGATTGCGGAAAACCAGCCTGTGGTGGTCAATGGCGATGGCGAGCAATCCCGCGGCTTCACCTATCTCGATGATATCGCCCGCGGCACGATCCTGGCGCTCAAGCCGGTGGGCTATGAGGTCATCAACCTGGGCGGGCATGAGGTGATCACCATCAACGAAATGATCAAAATGCTGGAAGACCGGATCGGCAAACCTGCGCAGATCGTGCAGGCCGATTTCCATCCCGCTGATGTGACTTCCAACCACGCCGATGTTTCCCGCGCCCGGGAGGTCCTCGGCTGGGAGCCGCAGGTGAGCCTGGAGGAGGGGATCACCCGCCTGGTGGATTGGTACATGCAGGAGCGGGATTGGGCGAGCCAGATCGAAACCCCATGAAAAAACTTTTCTCCGGCCTCAAATCCTGGGGGAAGGATGTGGTCCTCAGGAAAGTTGTTGGCAATTCAGCTTATTTATTTGGCGGCCAGGCGGTCAGCGCGGTCCTGAGCATCCTCACGGCCAACCTGCTCGGCGTGGCCAGCTTTGGCGCGCTGGGTGTGGTGATCAGTTTTGTCACCAACATCAACCGGCTGCTTTCCTTCCGGATGGGGGATTTTGTGGTGCGCTATGTGGGCGGGTTCCTGGCGGAAGATAAGCGTAAGGAGGCCGCGGCTGTGCTCAAGGCGGCCGCCCTGACCGAACTGGTCACTTCCCTGGTGGCTTATGGCGTGCTGGTCCTGCTTTCGGGTTGGGGCGCGGCGACCTTTGCCAAGGACCCCTCGATCCGCTCGCTGTTCCTGATCTATGGGATCACGATCCTGGGCAATGTGATGACCGAAACGGCCACCGGCGCGCTGCAGGTGACCGGACATTTCCGCTCGCAAGCGCTTTTGAACCTGCTGCAAAGTCTGCTGACGGCCGGGCTATTTGTGCTGGTCTTCATCAATCAGGGCGGGATCTTTGCGGTAATGCTGGTCTATCTCGCCGGCAAGATGGTGCTCGGGATCGGGCCGGTGCTGTTGGCGCTTTACTGGCTGCCGAAAAGTTTGGGCAAGCAATGGCTGCGCACGCCGCTCCGCGGCAACCTGCCGCCTTTTGGGCCAATGGCCCGCTTTGCGATCAGCAGCAACTTCAGCGGGACGATCACCCTCGTCGCCCGGGACAGCGAAGTGCTCTGGGTGAGTTATTTCTTCGATACCACGGTGGGCGGCTATTTCAAAGTGGCTTTGGCCGTCATCAACCTGGTGGTGATGCCTATCACGCCCTTCATCAGCACATCCTTCCCGGAGATAACCCGGCATGTGGTCAGGAAGCAATGGTCCCAGCTCAAGCAACTGCTGACCCGGGTTACCGTGATCTCCGGGGGCTGGACCAGCGCGGTGACAGTGGGCCTATTGCTGCTGGGGCGTCAGCTGCTCTTTTCGCCCTGGAACTTGTTTGGGCACACGATCTACATCTACAAAGAGGCTTATGCCCCGGCCTACGGCGTGCTGCTGGTGATCCTGATCGGTTTTGGGGTCGCCAATATCTTCTTCTGGGACAGGTCGCTGCTGCTGGCTTTTGGCAAGGCGGAACTGCCGCTCAAGGTGAGCTTTTTCACCATGCTGGGCAAGGTTCTGCTGGCCTTCCTAATCGTCCCGAAACTGGGTTATCTGGCGGAGGCGGCGCTTTTCAGCGCCTATTTTGTCATCACAGTGGGGATTCTGGTGAGCCGGGGGCTGGCCGAGATCCGGAAACAATCCCTATTCGAGCCAACTGCCGAATAAAACACCGTTTTTGATAAAAAATTTATGGGTTGAGTGTGGGCGTTGCCGTCGGCGTGGGCATCGCGGTCATGGTCGCCTGCGCGTCCGCCGCCGAGAGCCGGCCGAGTTCGACCGCGGTTTGCAGGTCTTTGATCTGGCGCTGGTGGTAATATTTCACCAGTTTATCCCGGGTGATCGGGTCAAAAGCCAGCCGGATGCGGGCCTCTTCCAGGCGGAGCTTGACGGGGTAGAGCGGGGAACCGGGCAGGGCATAGATCGCTGAAACCGTGATCGTGCTCAGCAGGATGAAGATCATCACCAGGCACAGGATTGCCAGAATCAAGCGCTGACCGCGCTCCTGGCGCAGATCAGCGCCCAGGTGGTCCATCACGGCAACCTTGTGCTGGGCACCGAGGGTTTTCTTGAGGTCCAGGCTTTCCATCAATCTGGATTTGCTGGCCGCGAAGGCGCCGGCTGGCGGTTCAGGTCTGGGGGTGGAGCGGATCTCACGAGCCAGGGCGGCCAGCGGCGCAAGTCTTGGCCCATTTTTGGGGTATTGTTCGAGAAGGGCCTTTTCGGCAAGGGAATCACCTGTTGCGGAGAGCAGGTCTTCCAGCTGATGGCAAAAACGCCGTCTCGTTTCCTCCGGTTCATCTGCGCCAAATTCGGCCTGGGCCAGTTTGGCGAGGGCAGCTGCCTGGAGCGCGAGCACGCCGCCGATGGCATGCCCGACTTCCCGGCCAACCTCCCGGGCCGGGCGGTTTTCGATCAACCTCCCGACGATCACATCCCGTTCGGCGGGGGTCAGCTGCGCAAGCTTTCGCTTAAGCCTGCCCGCGGGCTGCCCCCAGCTTTCGCCGGCATAAAGCCCAAAGGTGTAATCCCGGTAACGGATGTCCTTTTTGAGTAGTTCCTCCAGCATCAGGCTGCGCGCCAGCCCAAAGAGCCAGGCCCGGAAAGAGCCGCTCTCGGGTTTGAAGAGACTGATCCGTTCGACCATTCGGATGAAGAGATCCGCTGCCAGGCTTTCAATAAAACTCTCGCCTTCCACCCGGTAGTAGAAATAGCGGTAAACCTCCTGATAGTAGAGGTCATGCAGGCGCGCCAGCGCCAGGGCATCACCTTTTTGGGCACGTTGGATCAAGTTGGTTTCTTCGACGGTCATCTTACTCTGGTTTCCGAAATTCGTGGATGGGTCTGACTCAATTATAGCCAGAAGCTTTCGCGAAAGCTGGTCCGGTTTGCCAGACTGCCAAACGGGGTTAAACGCAGCCAACCTGACAGGAAGTCATTCCCTCCCTTTTAGAGGTTGCTTTTGGGAGGGAATGCCCGCACAGATCAGGTTGGCGAGGCAGGTAAGATTTTAGCGGCGAATCAGCGCGCTGAGCAGGGCGAAAAGGCCCATGGCGATCAGCACGAGGGGCCAGACCACCCGCCAGCCGAAGATGGCGCTCAGGCCAACTCCCAGGAAGATGGCGGCCAGGAAGAAATTGCCGCCGTCGGTGGAGCGATAGGGCTTGGCAAAGGTCCGTATCAGGGCTTCAATAAAGACCAAGCCGCCTGCGCCGAGGAAAATCGCTGACCAGACGCCCATCCCGGCAAGGGTTGAAACCCAGGGATGGACAATGGAAGTGCGTGAAGGCTCCAGCCAACCAAGGTTGACTGCCATGAAAACCAGCCCCACCCAGATCAGGATCAGCGCCCAGGTGATGGAACTGAGGCGGTCGCTGCGGCGTTTGGCTTCCATTCTTCCCTCGAGGGAAGATTCCCCTTCAGGAACTGTGCTTTCAGGTTTTAAATCGTGTTCGGTCATCAGGTTTTGTCCTTTTGGATATTGAATCGTGGGCTTACTGTCTTCAATATATCATTTTTTGATTAAGGCCAACCCTAGATTTTCTTGGGAACGACAAGAATCAGACTTGCCACTCACCGATATCCTGCCAGCAGTAGTCCAGGTGTTCTGCGAGGGTGCTTTTGAGTTTGTCATTGACATAGGACCGCGCGGCCAGCATCAGGTCCAGACCGCCGATCTCGTTCAACCGTTCCCCGATCTTGCGGGCCTGGGTGTGGTGGCAGCGGACATTGAAAGGCCCGCCGGGCTGCAGGGAAAGGTAGTCGTCCAGCTTGCCGATTTTGACCAGCTCCTCCAGCAGTTTATTGACTTCCTGCTTCTGGTGGGAGGGCAGTTGATTGATGGCGGAGTATCCGAATATTTTTTCCAAAAAGCTCATCTATAAATTCCCTTCTCCTGTGGTCTTCCCTTTATTATAGATGATTAAAAGGTGGGGGGAGAAGGGTCATTACCAGCGAAATTATGACTCATTGCGAAAGACGGCGCAGCCGGGAGGAAACAATCCCGGATTAGCGGCGGGAGGTGGATGGAGCTGAACAGATGCGATTGATAAGATGAAAGCGTCCTCCTTAAGCTAAACTAGTAGGGACGATCCAATT
>WOYY01000085.1 GCA_011620555.1 Anaerolineaceae bacterium
TCATTTTTAGAAATTTTTTATACAATTCTTATAAAAATTAGTTCAACTTTACCTCGTTAGATGCTATAATTCGTTTGTTCTAAATTATATAGAGGAAAATTCAAAGAAAATAAGCCTGAACAAGGATAGATAAAATTATGATGCGATTTGATCGTTTCACAGAACGTGCCCAAGAAGCGGCCCAACGCGCGGCTGAGATCATTCAACGCTACGGGCACAACCAAATTGATACAGAACACATCCTGCTGGCGCTGATCGAACAGCCCCAGGGCGTGGTGACCCAACTGCTTGAGATCCTCAAGGTGGACCCGGAAAACTTTAAAGAGAGGTTGGATTACATCTTGCGGACCAGCCCGAAAGCCAATATTTTTGGCGGCGGGGCGGGGCAGGTGTTTATCACCCCGCGGGTGAAGCGGATCATTGACCAGGCGAATGAGGAAGCTAACCGGCTCAAGGACGAATATATCTCCACCGAGCATATTTTCCTGGCCATCCTCAGCGAACGCAATACGCCGGCTGCCCGGCTGTTGGAAGACCTGGGCATCACCCGTCAGCGGGTGCTGGATGCAATTGATGAACTGCGCGGCGGACAGAAAGTGACCGATCCCAAGGCTGAATCCCGCTACCGCACGCTGGAGAAATACTCCCGCGACCTGACCACGATGGCTCGGGAAGGGAAGCTGGACCCTGTGATCGGCCGGGATAATGAGATCCTGCGCCTGATCCAGATCCTCTCCCGCCGGACCAAGAACAACCCGGTGTTGATCGGTGAGGCCGGGGTGGGCAAGACCGCGATCGTGGAAGGCCTGAGCCAAAAGGTCGCCAGCAATGACGTCCCGGAGATCCTGATGGGCAAGAAAGTGGTCTCGCTGGATTTGGGCGCGATGATTGCCGGTTCCCGGTTCCGGGGTGAATTTGAAGAGCGGCTCAAAGCCGCCATTGAAGAGATTCAGCGCTCGGAAGGGGAGATCATCCTCTTCATTGACGAGCTGCACACCGTGGTCGGCGCCGGCGCCGCGCAAGGCGCGATGGACGCTTCCACCATGCTGAAACCCGCCCTGGCGCGGGGCGAACTGCAATGTATTGGCGCGACCACTTTGGATGAATATCACAAATACATTGAGAAGGACTCTGCCCTCGAACGGCGTTTTGCGCCAATCTATGTGGAGGAACCGACCGTGGATGACACGATCGAGATGCTGCGCGGCCTGCGTGACCGCTATGAAGCGCACCACAAAGTGACTTTCTCCGACCAGGCCCTGGTGCAGGCGGCCAAGCTCTCCGCCCGCTACGTGACCGACCGGCGTCTGCCGGATAAGGCCATTGACCTGATAGATGAGGCGGCCGCGAAATTGCGGGTTGCCCTTTATTCCCTGCCGGATGACCTGAAGGCGATGAAGTCCGAGATTGACCGCTTGTTGAAAGAAGAAGAACAGGCCGGCGTGGAGCGCGACTATGAGCGCGCCGCCCGGATGAAAGCCGACCGCCTGCGGGCCGAGGAAGAATTCAATACCCAGCGGGACATTTGGGAGCAGGAACACAAACTGGATGAGATCGTGGATGTCAATGACATCGCCGAAGTCATCAATCAGTGGACAGGCATTCCTGTCTCGCAGATGATGGAGGACGAGCGGGATAAACTGCTCCAGATGGAAAGCCGTTTGCACGAGCGCTTGATCGGCCAGGATGAGGCGATTGCGGCGGTTTCCGACGCCATCCGCCGGGCGCGCAGCGGTCTGAAGGATCCCCGCCGTCCGATCGGTTCGTTTGTTTTCATCGGACCCTCCGGTGTTGGCAAGACGGAGCTTGCGAAAGCGCTGGCTGAGTTCATGTTTGATGATGAGGAGGCGCTGGTGCGGATCGACATGAGCGAATACCGTGAACAGCACACCGTTTCCCGCCTCTTTGGCGCCCCTCCCGGCTATGTGGGTTATGAAGAAGGCGGCCAATTGACGGAAGCTGTCCGGCGCCGCCCGTATCGTGTGATCCTCTTTGACGAGGTTGAGAAAGCTCATCCTGAAGTCTGGAATGCCTTATTGCAGATCCTGGATGATGGCCGCCTGACGGATGGCCAGGGCCGGGTGGTGGATTTCCGCAACACCGTTCTGATCATGACCAGCAACCTGGGGACGGAATATGTGAACAAGAGCGGCACGCTCGGGTTCCTTGGCTCCATGGGAAATGGCGATCAGGACAACCGCGAAAAGATCGAAAAGGCGCTCAAAGGCACGTTCCGCCCTGAATTCCTGAACCGGATTGACGAGATTATTCTCTTCTCCCCGCTCTCCAGGGAGGATATGCAGCGGATTGTTGAGTTGCAGATGCAAGATATCCAAACTCGGCTCTCAGAGCACGGCTTGCTGGTTGAATTGACCCACGAAGCGAAGGAATGGCTGGCTGGCCAGGGCTATGACCCGGCATTCGGCGCCAGGCCGCTCAAACGGGCCTTGCAGAAGCACGTTGAAAGCCCGCTCTCCATCAGCCTGCTCTCCGGTGACTTCAAGCCCGGCGACACCGTATTGGTGGATATTGAAGATGACAAAGTGGCCTTCAAGAAAAAAGAGGGGATTGCGGTCCCTAAGATGGATAACGCCGAAGTCTAAAGCTCTACTATAAATAAAACTAAAGGGCTGTCTTGAGAAAAGGCAGCCTTTTTCGTTATTGGACGTTTCATTAACCGAAAACTTGTTTTATACTAAAGTCATGCGAATTGACCAATCCGAACGCATCGAACTGCTCAGACAATCCCCGCTTTTCGGCTACCTGGACTCGGGAAGGATCAATCGCCTCGCGGGTTTGTTCAAGGTGGTCAGCTTTGAGGCAGGGGATACGATTTTCAAAGAGCAGGGACCTTCTGAGGCGATGTATATTATCTGCGAAGGGGAAGTGGAGCTGCTGACGGTCCACAAACAGCAGGAAGTCCCGTTTTCAACGCTGAACCGCGGGGATTATTTTGGCGAGGAAGCGCTTTTTCAGGATGATCTTCGCTTTTATAAGGCTGTGGCCGCAACGGATGTGACCCTGATCTCGCTCGATGTGGACGGTTATCTTTATATCTATCCGGAACTTCCCGGCATTGAAGACCGGCTGGAAATCACGGTTGAAAGCCGGAAACTGGCGATCCAGATCCCATTTTCCTGGCTGGGCCAGGATGAATATCCCCTGGTGGTCTCAAGACGCCACAAGGCGGTCCTTTGGGCCAGGGAAACCGCTTCCATCCTCACGGGGATAGTGGCGCTTCTGGTGGGTTTTATCACTCTGGTGAACTGGCTGCCCGGGCGACCCTATGGCGGACTGATCATGGGCCTGGGCGGCGGGATTTCGTTGATCTGGTCGATCTGGACCTATTTCGACTGGCGCAATGACTATTTCCTGCTGACCAATAAGCGGGTGGTGTGGATCGAGAAGGTCGCGCTGATCTATGACAGCCGGAAAGAAGCGCCTCTGCGGACGATCATGTCCGTTGGGGAACAGCGGACCCGGCTGGGCAGCCTGCTCGGCTATTCTGATGTGGTGGTGATGACTTATGTGGGGACGATCCGCCTGCACGATTTGGCCAAGGCGGATGTGATCGCCAACTTGATTGAGACCTACTGGCACCAGTCGGATGATTCCAACCGGCGGGAAGAGGCCGAGATTATGGACCTCAAACTGCGTGAAAAGCTTGAGAATTTTGGCCATCCGGAAGACCTGACCCGGCCCGCGCCAACGCAGAGGGTTGAGCCTGACGAGGAAGAAAAAATCCGAGAGCCTGGCTTCCTGGCGTGGCTGTTTTCGGATTTCATCCGTTTGCGCTATGAGGGAAATAGCGCGATCACTTATCGGAAGCACTGGTTTGTGCTTGTCCGGGCAACCTGGCTGCCTGTTCTGCTGATGTTGGGAATGCTGGCCGTTGTGATCGCCAGGATGACGGGCGGCCTGCAGTTCATCCCGTTAAATGCGGCTTTGTATGGCCTGATCGGGCTGATGTTCGTAGATTTCCTCTGGGTCCTTTATCAATATGCCGATTGGCGGAATGACGTCTTCCAGGTGACCCTGGACCAGATCATTGATTTTGACCGCAAACCCCTGGGCCAGGTTCGGCGGCGTTCCGCACCGCTGGAAAATGTGCTGAGCATTGAATACGAGCGCAAGGGATTCTGGGGTTTTCTTTTCAACTTTGGGACGGTATATATTACTGTAGGGAATACCCGGCTGACCTTTGACTTTGTCTATAACCCGTCGGAAGTCCAGCAGGACATCTTTTACAGGATGGGTGAACGATTGGAACAGTTGCGGCAGTATGAGATCGATTCCGAGCGGGAACGCATTTCAGAATGGATCGCCAGCTATCACCGCAGGGTGGCTCAGAACCCGCAGGAGCAGGGCGGTTCGCAAAGACCGCCGGGGCCAGCCGACCCGTTTGAAGTTCGTTGAAAAAATAACTAAAATTTATGGGTAGAATGTTATTCGAGGTGTGAACAATGGCTATTTTGGATATTGTGACTTTTCCCAGCAAAGTGCTGCGGGAAGAGACCAAACCAATCACTGATTTTGACCAGGATTTGGAAAAACTGGTGGAAGATATGATTGACACCATGCGGGATGCCCCCGGCGTTGGCTTGGCCGCGCCGCAGGTTGGCGTCTCAAAGAAGCTGGTGGTCGTGGAATATGGCCGCGAGGAGGAGGATTCCTTCCCCAAGCAATTATTTGTGCTGGCGAATCCCGAGATTGTCGAGCGTTCGGAGGAGACCGTGCGCGGGGTCGAGGGGTGCCTATCGGTGCCGGATTTGGTCGGCTCGGTGGACCGCGCCCGCGTGGTGACCGTCCGCGCCCAGGACCAGCACGGCAAGAACCTGAAGATCAGGGCAGAAGGCTGGCTGGCTCGCATTTTCCAGCATGAGATTGACCATATCAATGGCATCCTCTATACCGACCGCACGAGAGAGATCTGGCAGCCCGAGCCTGATGAGCTGGATACGATCTGATCGCTGATCCATGTATTTAAAACGCCTCTCACTGACCAATTTCCGTCAATTTTCCCGGTTGGATCTGGATGTCCCCCGGGAAATCTTTCTGTTGGTGGGCGGCAATGCGCAGGGCAAGACCACCCTGCTGGAGGCGGTTTATTTCCTCTCCACTTTTTCATCCTTCCATGCCCGTTCCGACCGGCAGTTGATCAATTTCACCCTGCCGGATGTCGGCACAACCGTCGGGCGGATCGTTGGGGATTTTGTCCGCCAGGATGGGGAGCACCGGATGGAAGTCCGCCTGATCCGGGAAAACAATAACGGCAACGGGCATTCCCGGTTCCGCAAGGAAGTTTTGCTCGACGGAGTCAAACGGAAGATGAACGAAGTCGTCGGGCAGTTCAATGCGGTGATCTTCCTACCGCAGATGGCGCGGATCATTGAAGAAAGCCCTTCCGAACGTCGGCGTTATCTGGATATATTGATCTCGCAGGTTTCGCCGCGCTATGTCCAGCATCTGAGCGATTACGCCCAAACGCTGGCCCAGCGCAATGCCCTTTTGAAGTTGTTGTCCGAGCGCGGGGGAGACCCTGGGCAGCTGGCCGTTTGGGATGGGATGCTCGCCCGGCACGGCGCCTTCATTATGAAGGAACGCATTCAGGTCATCCGCGAGCTGGAAGAGGAAGCCAAGCGGATTCACTACGAGTTGACGCATGGGCTGGAAGTTCTGCGATTGGATTATCAGCCTTCCTATGAGCCGCTTTCAAAGCCCGAGGGCCAGATGCTGCTGAACGTCTCAACGGTGGCTGACCGATCGGGCTTTTCCCAGAAAGACCTGGAAGCAGGCCTGCTGGCCGAGCTTGGCAAACATCAGCGGGAAGAGATCGCCCGCGGGGTGACCACTATCGGCCCGCACCGGGATGAGCTGCGCTTCCTGAGCAACCAGGTGGACCTGGGGGAGTATGGCTCCCGCGGCCAGGGGCGGACGGCTTTGCTGGCCCTCAAGCTGGGCGAAGTGAACTGGCTCCGCAACCGGACCGGGGAGTGGCCCGTGCTGCTGTTGGATGAGATCATGTCCGAACTGGATGTGCAGCGGCGGGCGGACCTCCTGGCCGCCCTGGCGGAATGCGACCAGGCGATCCTCACCTCCACCGACCTGTCCATGTTTGGGACCGACTTCATTGAGAGCCACGCCGTCTGGCGGGTTGCGGGCGGCATGGTCAAACCCGGGTAAGCGTGACCGGGATCGAGTAGGCTCCTGCATGAAGGGGTTGCGCTGGCGTTTGAAAAGCAACCGGGCGGGAGATTCCAGCAGCGGGTTTGACACTGACCTTGTTCATTGATCGGAGGATGGCAGGAGAAAACTGCCGATCGCCTTTGTTTCGTGTTTCAGACTCGCACTCCCCCCAGAACGCAGTAGCGCTGGGGGGAGTTTGTGTCAGGAATTGAAATTGTGATGTGGGTTGGATTACACGTACTCTGATGAATTTAATCCCTGAGGTTATCGAGTCCCTCAGATTTGTTATGGGATAACATAGATGCCAAATTCTACATAATAGGCGCCTCCCGGAGACACAGTAACGTTGACTTCTGTTGGTGTCGTGGCACTAAATGCGCTTGTGGCCTTGACGCAATAGGAGCCAGCAGACAGATTGCTAAACGAGAAGCTGTTATTGGAAATGGAATTGATAGAAGGGCTACTGCATGAATTAGCATGTAAGGTCACAGTGACGTCATCGGGAAAGGCGGGTTCGCCCGAGTCCCAGGTACCATTTCTATTGTTATCATAGAATACGTAGCCATTGATTGTACCGGGCGCAGCGGTAGGTGTCAGGGTCGGCATCGGTTCAGGTGTTTCAGGAATATAGCACAAACCTGCGATGGGGCGGGTAGCTTCAAAGCCATAGGTCTCCCGGCAGGTGTTATCCACCAGGTTAAGGGCGGCCAGCGGGTAGTCCGTATGGGAGGCGTAGGGCGAGCCGGCGTCCGCTTTGGTAATGTGATCGTGCAGGTCCAGATTCTCCGGGGTGAGCAGGCTCTCAGCCGCCCAAACGCCCCAGACAAAGGTCCCGCCGCCATCCACCAGCGACTTTTTGAAGGCAAGCGTGACGGTCGGGTCGTTCCCAGGCGTGACGCGGGACCAGGCCAGGTCGGGATCGTCCAGCACATCCGAAGAGAGCAGGGCGGTCTCATAGCCATTGCCGTTGTAACTCGAATCGGGCCGCATAATGCTGGAACCGCCGACATCGTTATTCAGGTCCTTGAATACGCCCACGCCGTCAATTGACCAGTCGCCGGTTTGGGGCTGGCCCGCCAGAACCAGCGCATCGCCCCGCCCATCCCGGTCAAAATCGAGTTCAACGCCGTAGATGCCGGGGAAGCCGCCCTCAGGATTCTCGCCGGAAAGGATCAGGTTGACAAAGATGAAATTCGCATCGCTGGAAATCTCGGCTTTGATGATGTCCAGATCGGGCCGGTAGACCATTTCCGATTCGGTGAAGGGCCGCTCAAAGAGGTTAGCGACATAGTCGTCGCCCGCCCTCACGGTGCCGGTTGAGGCGTTGCCGGTGGAATTGGTGTCATAAAACCACTTTGTGGCGTAGCCGGGATTGGTCGGAATCAATTCATGGGGAATTTCCGTTGTCTCTACGGTCGGTTCCTCCGTTAGCTCCGGGGTGGGTTCCCCCGTGAGCGCCTCGGTCAGCTCCGAGGTGGGTTCTTCAGTTCCCTCCTCAGGCAGGCTGACTTCAGCGACGGCTGTCTGCGTGAAGGCCAGGGCAACCAGAGTCTGGCTGGTGGCGTTTGGGTCGCTCTGAGCGGGCAGGCCGCAGGCCGAAAGGATGGCTGCCAGCATCAAAACGCTGATGAGTGTCAGAATAGTTCGGTTTTTCATAGTTAGACTCCTTAAATGATTAAAATTGTCAATAATACCGATGTGAGGAGTGGGTGGTGAGGGCAGGTATCAGGATCCCAACTTTAAATCTGGTGTTTGCTGGTCAAAACCTGCAGGTGAAACTTAAGACTCAATCCTCTGTCCCTCCTATTATGTATAAAATTGACCTTAAATGTCAAATTAAATTCTTCTCATTTTGGGGGTTTTGATTAAGCGGGGGCTATGGTTTGGTTAAAAGGGCTGGAATCGCGGGCTGATCGTCCAGGATGTCAAGCAGATAAAAAAATCTCCGGTTGTGCCGGAGATTTTTGACTGGATTTTATTTGGAAATTGCCGGGTCACCAGGTTTTGGTGACCTTGTTCAGGCCGCGCGGCTGATCAACATCAAACCCGCGGGTGTGGGCGAGGTACATGCCGAATAGCTGCCCGGGGATGATCGCGGAGATTGGGGAGAGCCATTCCGGGATGCCGGCGGGGAGCTGGAGTTGCTGGTCCGCGAGCGTCAGCGGTTCCTGTTCGTCGCTGATCACGACCACTTCCGCGGCGCGCTGCTGGACGGTCTTGATCAGGGCGACCATCTCACCGACCATTTTGCCGCTGGGGGCGAGCACGAAGACGGGGAAACCCTGATCCACCAGCGCAACCGGCCCATGGAGGAAGTCGGCGCTGGAATAGGGTTCGGCGATGGTATAGGTCAGCTCCTTGACCTTGAGGGAGAACTCGAAGGCTGTGGCGTAGTTGTAACCCCGGCCGATCATCACACAGTGGGTCATATAGCGGTAGCGTTCCGCCAAACGGGCGACATGGTCTTCAATTGCGAAGATGTCTTTGAGATGGCCGGGGAAGGCGGCCAGGTCCTCTGTGTGTTGCGGGTTGGGGTTGAGCGCGGTCGAAAGCAGCGCCAGGGTCGTCAGCTGGGCGGTGTAGGTTTTGGTGGCGGCCAGGGAAATCTCCGGCCCGGCCTGGAGGTCCAGGACGATATCCGCCGCGTGTCCCAGGTCAGAATCGGGGATATTGGTGATGGCGGCGGTCAGGGCGCCTTGTCGGCGGCCTTCGGTCAGCACGGAGACGATATCCGGGCTTTTGCCGCTCTGGCTGATCCCCAGAACAAGGCTGCCTTCGAGATAGGGAGGGCGGCCATAGATGGTGAAGAGGCTGGGGGTTGCCAGGCTGACATCCATCTGATTGTGCGCGCCCAGTAGATATTTCGCATAGCGGCCGGCGTTGTCGCTGGTGCCGCGGGCCGCGATGAAGACATGCTTGATCCCGCGGGTCCGGACTTCTTCGGCCAGGGCGTTGATATTGTCCTGAGGGTGGTCAATCAAATTCCGAATCAGAGCCGGCTGCTGGTGAATTTCCTGGTAGAGATGGGAATCTTGAATGGGTTTCATTTGAATCCTTTGAGTGATGGGATGGAGCCCCAGTTTTAGTAGACGAGGTTGTCCAAGACGAAATGGATAGCGTCTTTCGCGTCGAGGTTTTCCGTTTTAGAGAAGAGGTCACTGTTGCCGATGGCGGGGTTTTCCAGCAGTTTGAAGGCCAGATCTTGGGGGACGCCCACGTCCATCGAGCGCTGAATGACGGCGGGGGGCGTTTGGTGGGGGTCTAGCGCCAGCAGATTGCCAAAGAAATTGACGACCTCATAGGCGGCTTCGTAGGGGCCGGCGGAGAGGTGAACGCCGTTGGTGTTGATGCCAACTTCGGCCTGGCCGTAGGCAGGGGGGTCAGCGAAGAGAGTCCCCCGGATGGAGGCGGGTTTGGCCCGTTCCGGGAAAGTATCGCCCACCAGGCTGAATTTCATCCGTTCCCAGTCCGTATCGGTGTGGAGCAGCATCAGGACGATCCGGTGGTCGGGGCGGGTGAAGTGCGTCAGCTGGGAGGGGTGGAAACCATTGACCAGCAGGATCGGCTGCCCCTGAAAGGTCTCTTCAACGAAATAGAAACCGCTGCGCATTTTCTCGGCGCCTTTGCCAAACCAGACATCCGAAAGGGTGTCCAGGTCCGCATCAAAGGCCTTGAGGAATTCATGCCCCCCGAGGATCTTATGGCTGCCGTCATCCTCCAGGCCGAGTTTGGCGAACATCGCCCGGCGGGTTTCCGCGTCAATCATCTTGGAGGCCAGGCGGGAAAGCTGATTGATGAAGCCATAATGGCGGTTCATGATCTCGTATTGCTCCAAGACCGCGCCGGGGACGATGGCTGCGCCGCTGACGGTCACCCGGTATTCCTTGAATTTCTCCTCGATCAGGCGCAGGCTGTTGGCGATTTTCGCGTCGTCCTGCACGTCCAGCAGCTCTGGTTTGATGAAAAATACCAGTTCATTTTCAGAGCGGGTGTTGTCAACCTCGATCGGTTGGATGATCTCTGCGCTCTCTGCAGTTCGGATCTTTTCGATGACGGTGGGGTTGAAGATTGGGTTCTTTGGCATGCAAACCTCGTTTCTTTTGAATTGACCTAATTATACCCAGAACGATTGGTGAAAATAAAAAGGGTGCAGTCCATTTTGGATTGCACCCAGGCGGGAAGAGTGGTGTTTGGATTTACGGGGAATAGCAAATGACATAGCCATTCAGGAGTTTTGAGGTGCCGCTGTAATTTCGGCCATATTCGTTCCAGCTATTACCTGAGATTGATTCGTTGTAAATGGTCACTTCCAGGTTGGTTGCGAAACCCCCGCCTGTGACATAACTGCCGCTGGGACATTCGATGGCCACATGCTTGAAATCATTGGCGGGCACGGTGTTGCCGGTATTGTTGATCGAGGTCGTGGCCCCGGAAACGCCCGAGAGGCAAATGGCGTAGACATTCACCTGAGGGCTGCTTCCCCCAGCATTGTTGACGTAGATTTGCCAGCCATTGCCGGATTTTGAGGAGTTGTAAATGCTTACATCGGGGTTGGTTCCGATGACCCAGCCTCCGCCTGTTACAAGTGAGCCAGCAGGACAGGCCTGGATGATTTGGGTGACGTTATTGGGCGCAATATTCTTGTAATCCCAGGCCAGTTCCGTGGTGCCGCCGCTGTTATGCAGGCAAACCGCGTAAATATTGACTTGCTTGGAAACCCCCGTGGTGTTGTCGGCATAGATTTGCCATCCGTTGTCCACCATCTTCGAATGCCAGACCCGCACGCCGTCATTGCCGGCATAGCCACCGGAGACGACCACCGACCCAGCCGGGCAGCTGACGGTCGGGCTGACGGTTTGGCCCGGGTTGAGGGTGTAGGAATCGCCTTCTTGGGTTACGGAGATTGGATTGGCCGTCGCGGTCGGTGTGACAGTGACCGTGGGGGTGAAGGTCGCGGTGGGGTTGGGTGTGCTGGTGGGCGGCTGGGGCACGATGATCGTGACGGCCAGGTCGGGGCCGTAAACGGCGCCATCCGAGGCCCGCAACCGCCAGATGGCGGTGTAGGTGCCGGGCGAGCCGGGGGCGGTCAGCTCCACGCTCAGATCGCCATACGCGCCGGCGTTCACCAGGGGGAGAGCCTGCGGCGAGGATGCGCCCATCAGGTCCCCGCTGGCATGCACCAGTTGATAGCCGACCCAGTCGCAGGAGCCGGCATTGGTGACCCGCCAAATTTTGGTGAAGTTCGCGCCGGCCGTCAGGACAGTGTTGGCGGGGATCGTCAGGTCGGAGACGAAAGCCGCCTCGTTGGAACAGCCCAGGGCCGCCGTTTGGGTCTGGTCCAGCCCTTCCGGGGTGAGCGTGATCGTGGCTTCGGGGGTTACCCCGCTGTCTTCCAGAGTTTGAACGACTTGCAGGGAGATGCTCATCGGTTGGGATTTGTTCCCCCGGGTATCGGTGGCCAGGACGGAGATGATCAGATTGCCTTCCTCCGCCGGCGTGAAAGGCTGGTCCGCGGTGAATTCCTCCGGGTTCTCCTCAGGGGGCGTGGCTGTTTCCAGAAGTTCACCGTTGATATAAAGCTCGACTGTTTCGATTCCTCGCCGGGCAGTGGCCAATGAAACGATCCGGGTTTCCTGCCCCAGCAGGATGGCCTGCCCGTTTTCGGGGCTGGTGATCGTGATTTCCACGGACGTGCGCCCCGGCAGGTTGCAGCCGGTCAGCAACAGGATCAGCGCTGCGGCGATCAGGAGGAGCTTTGAATGGATAAATTTATGCATGTTTACCTCATTTGTCTTATTTATAAAATTAATAACTATTCCAGATCGAAAAAGGTGCTCTCGGGTTAATTTTTAAAATAATTCAGGTTGTTTGGGGGAGGAAGGTTCCTGCCAGGCATCCTGCTGACTGCCGTTTTGGAGGATGTGGATGACTTTGATGTTTTGCTTGAGCAAGGTCTGGGCGATGACACGCTGGCGGAAACAATTTGCAGGATTGCTTTCCGAACACAGCAGGGCCGCCTGCCGTTTGGCGGCGGCCAGAAGGATGGTGATTATGGCTTCGTCATAAGATGCAGCAGTGGGGTCATGCTGCGTGGTCTGGTCAGGGTGCTTGAAGTTTTGATTTTCATCGTTGAATTTATGGCCAAGATAAGTGTAACGAATGCCCAAGGGCCGGAGAAGCTGCGGAAGGCGCGATTTATTGCTCCATGGGGCTTTTCGACTGTAGGGGATGCTGCGGATGTCGATGAGGTGGGTGATGCTATTCTCCTGGATCAGTGAAGTGAACTTCATGAAGGGTAGGTTGCCGTGCCCGATAGTATAGATGACTTCCGGCATACTTTATTATATAAAGGTTGAGGGGGTTAAATCAATATCCGATTTGTTGTTTATTGTTAAGGGGGAATTAATCGCGCCCGGAAAGGAAAAGGCGGCGCGGGTAGCAAAAAAGTCACGCGAGAAGCGGGACCTCCATCAGAGAAAAAATCAGGTTGGCCTGTAAGCCGCATTCTGTCCAGCGGGTATTCCCGCCTGGATGGACATCTATCTTGGCTGCGGGTCGCCCCACAGCTCGAGCAGTCTACCCGGAGATGCTTGGGAAACGGGCATTTCCCGCCCGAAGGCTTCTCTCCTGCTTGACCTTGCACCGCACGGGGGTTACCTGGCCAGGCGCATTGCGGCGCCTGCCGGTGGTCTCTTACACCACCTTTTCACCCTTGCTCCCCTGGGGGAGCGGTCTGTTTTCTGTGGCCCTGTTCCAAACGTTTACACGCTTCCGGGCGTTACCCGGCGTGCTGCCCTGTGGTGTGCGGACTTTCCTCGCGACCGAAGTCCCGCGTCCATCCGGCCAACCTGATTTCATTATAACGGATGGCTATTATACGATAATTAACAAAAAAAGGGCACCCTGGGAGCAAAGCCGGAAAAGCGACTGGACAAATTGGAGAGGCTCAGGTAAAATAATTCTTCGTGATTAGTGATGGATAGAAAGATCCAGTAAGTTCTTGGAGGAAGTACCTTGGCAAATATTAAATCGCAAATCAAGCGCAATCGTCAGAATGAAAAGCGACGTATTCAGAACCGTGTGTACCGCGGCACCGCCCGCAAAGCCGTCCGCAACACCCTCGTTGCGATCGAAACTGGCGAACCGGAAGATGCCCGCAGCAAAGCTATGGCCGCGCTGAAGGCCCTGGACAAAGCCGCTGCCAAAGGCGTTATCCATAAAAATAACGCCGCACGCCGCAAAAGCCGCCTGATGAAGCAACTCAATAGCATGGAGTAAATTCCGGGATTCTTCTTCCGGAAGTCTTCTTGCACATATTGAAGTAAAATTAGCAGCGGGAGCGAATTCGCTCCCGCTTTGCGCTTTTGGAAAAGGAGAGCGGAATGAAAATAAAAGCGAAAAACAAGGCTCTGTCTGCTGGATTGATCCTGGTAGTGACTACCCTTGCCTGCGGCCTGCCTGCCCAGGCGACCGAGACCCCCACAGCGGAGGCAACGGAAATCCCCCATTCAACTGAAATTGTCCCCCCTGAAATTGAAACAGAAACCGAAGCCCCCGGTGAGGCCTCCGACCTGCCGCTGCCAATTGTCTACAATCTGGCTGAGGCCTTGGTGGTCCTGGACCCGCTGGATGGCAGCGAGATCATGCGTCTGACGGCCCCGGGTCTGGGCTTTGGCGACAATGGCGGCGTCTCCGGCAACGGCGTGTTTTATGTTGACTCGGATTACACCCAGGCTTACCGGGTGGGCTTCGATAACGCCCTGCAGGAATTGACCTTCCTCAACCCGGACGGCGGCTATTTTGAGGGCTTGATCCTGCCCTCGCCGGATGGGCTGAAGGTCGCTCAGGGGGCCGTGCTGAGCTTTGAGGCCAGCGGCAGCCAGGTGCAGTTGAAGGTCGTCAATGTTGATGGCAGCGGGGAACAGGTCCTTTTGGATCAGACCTTGGACCAGCCTCTGCGGCCCACGCCCCTGAAATGGTCCGCGGATGGCGAAGCCCTCTATTATATGAATGTGATCGAGGGGATTGAGGGATACGGCGGTCTGGACCTTTATAAGGTCAATGTTGAGACCCGCGCCAGCGAGCAGATCTTCCCGGAGGCGGGCGGTTTGGTTTCCACCTCTGTCTCGCCCAACGAGATCTACGCCGCCCGGGTGGTCTCTGGGGACCCTCTGGCGATCGTGATCCGCGATCTGGCGCATGCGACCAACCAAACGGTTACCCTGCCGGAGGTTTACAAACAGGCCTGGCAGATGGTTTGGGCGCCGGATGACAGCGCTCTGCTGGTGACTTTGGGGCAGGGCATGTGGGAGACGGACGCCTACAGCGTGATCAAAATTGACATGGCTTCGCTGGCGGTCACCTACCTGGTGACGGATGACGCCAACCTGATGCGGGCTGTGGCCTGGCAGGCGCCGGGGACGATCTGGTTTAATGATAGGGATGGCACCCTCTGGCGCATGGATGCTGAAAGCCTGGCCCTGACGAGGGTCGCAACGGATGCCTGGGTGATCGCGATCAGCCGTTAGTGGGCCTAAAAGGCTGACCAACTGCTTTTGCAATGTTATAATACGGTCTGTTCTGATTCACATTCAAAAAGAGAAAGCATGTTTGATCAAGAAAAAGCATTAATCACGGCAAAGATCAGGACTTACCTGGCCCAAGAGGGCATCCGGGACGCCCAGATCGAATTCCGTCAGATCCCTTTCAGCGGTGAATGGGGCCTCGCTGTCCCGCTCTTCCCGATCGCTGCGGGGGAGGCCCGGTCGGGGAAGAAGGTGAACGTTCCGCAACGGGCGGCAGCTCTGGCGGAGGGCCTCCAGGCGGAGTTTGACCCGGAGGCGCTGGGGCTTTCTCATGTTGAAGCGGTGAAAGGCTATCTCAACCTCTACTTCTCCACAGCGGAATATGCCCGCCGGGTGGTGGATACCATCCTGACGGAAGATGGGGACTATGGCCGCGGGGCGGACAAGCACCAGACGGTCATGGTGGAATATTCCCAGCCCAACACGCATAAATCCTTCCATGTCGGCCATTTGCGCAATGTGATCCTCGGCGGCAGCGTCTGCCGGATCCTGGAATTCGCTGGGAATGAGGTTATCCGGGCGAACTACCTGGGCGACATCGGCCTGCACGTGGTCAAATGGATGTGGAATTACCTCAAGAACCACAAGGGCGAACAGCCCGGTGAGGATAAGACCCATTGGATGAACGAAATTTACGCCGAGGCCGACCGGCTCTTCCAGGAGCCTGAAAATGAAGCCGAGGTTCGGGCGCTTTATGCCCGCTGGAACGCCCGTGACCCGGAGATCGTGGACCTCTGGAAGACCACCCGCCAGTGGTCACTGGAAGGCTTTGAACAGATTTACGACCTGCTGGGCGAACACTTTGACCGGATCTATTTTGAGAGTGAAGTCGAGGATTCAGGTTCGGAGCTGGTTGAGCAGCTGATCCGGGATGGCCTGGCGACGGATGGCCGGCGGGAAAAACCCGTCTTCATTGACTTGGACGCGGCTCTGGGCACCGAGGATGAATACCGGGTGCTGGTGATTTTGCGCTCCGACGGCTCTTCGCTCTATGCCACCAAGGACCTGCCGCTCGCCATCCAGAAATTCGAGGAATACGATCTGGACCGCTCAATCTATGTGATTGACGTTCGCCAGTCGCTCTATCTCAAGCAGATCTTCAAGACCCTGGAACTCCTGGGTTATGACTGGGCGGACAAGCTCTACCACCTGGCTTATGAACTGGTGAACCTGCCGGGGAACGTCACGATGGCCTCGCGCGAGGGGACTGTGGTGCTGTTTGATGACCTGGTGGCCGAAGCGACCAGCCGCGCCAAACAGATTGTGGAAAGTAAGAACCCTGAGCTTTCCCAGGAAGCCAAGGACTCGATTGCCTTGGCGGTCGCTCTGGGCGCCTTGAAGTACACTATGCTTTCGAGGGATAATACCAAGGTGGTCACCTTTGATTGGGATGCCGCCCTTGACTTCAACGGCCAGGCTGCGCCTTATATCCAGTATGCGCACGTCCGGGCGGGCAGTATCCTGCGCAAGGCGGGCAGCGACCTGCCAGAGGAGGCGTCCTTCCCCGCGGACCTGGAGAAAACTGAGGTTGACCTGATCGAATTGATGACCCGGCTGCCCGCGGAGGTCCAACGGGCGGCAGAGGACCTGCGGCCGCTGGTGATCGCGAACCTGGCCTTTGACCTGGCGAAGGGCTTCAACGATTTCTATAACACCTGCCAGGTGTTGAACGCCGAACCGGACATCCGGGCCTACCGGCTCCGCCTGGTGGCTGCGGCCAAGCAGGTGATTGCAACCAGTCTGAATTTGCTGGGCATTGATGCTCCCAACATAATGTGAGATGCCCATTTTCGTTAACTGACCAACTATAAGATAAGGAGTAAATTTTTCAATGGCGCGAATTAGAACCATCATTATGGGTGCTGCAGGGCGAGATTTTCACAATTTCAACACCTTCTTCCGAGGCAATGAAGATTATGAGGTTGTCGCCTTCACAGCGACCCAGATCCCGAATATTGAAGGGCGAAAATACCCTGCTGAATTAGCCGGAGAACTTTATCCGGCGGGCATTCCGATCTATCCCGAAGCGGAACTCGTTGATCTGATCAAGAAGAATGACATTGATCAAGTCGTCTTTGCCTATAGCGACGTTCCGGGCGAATATGTGATGCACAAAGCAGCCCTGGTCAATGCGGCCGGCGCTGATTTCCGCCTGATGGGAACGGATAAGACCCAGATCAAATCCACCAAACCCGTTGTGGCCGTCTGCGCCGTACGGACCGGCTCCGGTAAGAGCCAGACCACCCGCCGGGTTTCGCTGATCCTGCGCGATATGGGCTACAAAGTGGCGGCCATCCGGCATCCCATGCCCTATGGCGACCTGGTGAAGCAGAAAGTCCAACGCTTTGCGGATTACAGTGACCTCGACAAGCATGAATGCACGATCGAGGAGCGCGAGGAATATGAACCGCATTTGGATAACGGCGTGATCGTTTATGCGGGTGTGGACTACGAAGCGATTTTGCGCGAAGCTGAGAAGGAAGTGGACATCGTCCTGTGGGATGGCGGCAACAACGACTTCTCCTTCTACGCTTCTGACCTGCTGATCGTGGTTGCGGACCCCCACCGGCCTGGCCACGAGGTCCGCTACTATCCTGGCGAGACCAACGTCCGCATGGCGGATGTCTTCGTGATCAACAAGGTGGACACCGCCAACCCCGAGGACGTCATCACCGTCCGCGATAACCTGTATGCCCTCAATCCGGATGCCCAGGTGATCGAAGGCGCCAGCCCGCTGTTTGTGGATGACCCCGAGGCGATCCGCGGCAAGCGGGTGTTGGTCGTTGAAGACGGCCCGACGCTGACTCATGGCGAAATGGCCTATGGCGCAGGTTATGTGGCCGCCCGCCGCTTTGGCGCAGGCGAGATTGTGGATCCCCGCCCGTTTGCTGTGGGTTCCATCAAGTCCACCTATGAGAAATATCCCAATACCGGGACGATCCTGCCGGCGATGGGTTACGGCGAGGATATGATGAAGGACCTCCAAGAAACCATCAACAGGGCCGATGTGGACCTGGTCCTCAGCGGGACGCCGATTGACCTGACCCGGATCATCACGATCAACAAACCGCTCCAGCGGGTCCGCTATGAGCTGCAAGAAATCGGTGAACCGACCCTTAAAACGATCCTGACCAAGAAGTTCGGTAAATAACCCAACCTTACAGTAACGAAATCTCGGGGTCGCCATAGGCGACCCCGATTTGGTTTTAATGCGGTAAGATTAATGGCTGGAGTTTTCACGAAAGAAATTCAATTCGAAGGGTGACATTGCCCCATGTTTTTTGATGAAGCAGAGATTTTTGTGCAATCCGGTCGCGGCGGCGACGGGATGGTTCATTTTCATAAAGAAAAGTATGTTCCCCACGGCGGCCCGGATGGGGGCGATGGCGGCCGCGGTGGCAGTGTGATTTTGGAGGTCAACGCCAAAATCAATACCCTTTTTGATTTCAGCCACCGCTCCCGGTATGTTGCTGAGGACGGGAAACCCGGCGGACCCAACAACATGAGCGGCAAGTCGGCCCGCGACCTGGTGGTCAGCGTGCCACCGGGGACTTTGGTTTATGATGCCCAAACGGGCGACCTGCTGGGCGATCTGGTGGAGAATCATCAGCAATTGGTGGTCGCCAAAGGCGGCCGGGGCGGCAAAGGAAACCAGCATTACGCCACCAGCCGCAATCAGGCGCCGCGCATGGCAGAGAAGGGGGAACCTGGGGAAGAGAAGACCCTGCGGTTTGAACTGAAGATGATCGCCGATTTGGGGATCGTTGGCGTGCCCAATGCTGGAAAATCCAGCCTGCTGGCGGTGGTCTCCAATGCCAAACCGAAGATCGCCAATTATCCCTTCACAACCCTTTCGCCAAACCTCGGCGTGGTCCAGCTGGATCATGACGTTGTAATGGTGTTGGCGGATATCCCCGGCCTGATCGAGGGGGCGCATCAGGGCGTGGGCCTGGGCTTTGCCTTTTTACGCCACGTCCAGCGGACCCGGGTTCTGATCCATGTTTTGGATGGGCTGTCAGAGGACCCGATTTCCGATTTCTCGCAGATCAACAGTGAGATGGCGCTTTTTGATGAGAAGATCGCCGAGAAGCCCCAGATCGTTGCTTTTAATAAGATGGACCTGCCTTCCGTGCAGGAACGCTGGCCGGAAGTCCAAAAGGCGATCACGGACCTGGGCTATGAGATCATGCCGATTTCAACGGTGAGCCATGAGAACGTCAATGCTCTGATGTGGAAGGCGAACGCCATGCTGGAGGACGCGCCGGAACCGGAAGCCGTGCAAGCGATGCCGGTTTACCGGGCATCGGAAGACCCGCGGGCCTTCTCCATTGAGCAGGTCGAAGAGGGCTGGGTGGTGAGGGGTGAAGCCATTGAGCGGGCTGCCGCGATGACCTATTGGGAGCACCGGGAGTCAATCCGCCGATTCCAGCGTCTGATGGAGAATATCGGCGTAGAGGAAGCGTTGCGGGAGGCCGGGATCGTGGAGGGGGATACGGTCTTCATCGGCGATTATGAACTGGAATGGCAGGATTAGCCGTGTCAGCGAGACGCTTGGGCATTTTTGGCGGCACATTCGATCCACCCCATATTGGCCACCTGATCCTGGCAGCGGAAGCCCGCGACCAACTGAACCTGGATCTGACCGTTTGGGTGCTGACGCCCGACCCGCCGCATAAGCAGGGCAGCGAGATCGCTGCTCTGGAACACCGGCTGGCGATGGTCGAACTGGCGATCGCCGACGACCCAGGCTTTTTCCTCTCCCATGTGGATATTGACCGGCCTGGCCCGCACTATGCGGTGGACACGGTCAGGCTGCTGCGGCAGCAGTATCCGGGTGATGAATTGATCTATCTGATGGGGGGAGATTCGCTGCAGGACCTGCCGCACTGGTATCAGGCGGAGGCCTTCCTTGCGGCGCTGGATGGGGTGGGCGTGATGCGCCGTCCGGGGGATGAGATTGACCTCTCGGAATTGTTCGCTGCGCTGCCGATGTTGAAGGACAAGCTGAATTTTGTGACCGCGCCACTCCTGGAGATTTCAGCCAAGCAGATCCGCCACAGGGTCACAGATCGTCGGGCGTTTCGTTATTATCTTCCGCTGGAAGTGTATCGCTATGTCCTGAAGCAGGGTCTGTATCAGGCTCAACCTGGACGGGGGTCGGTTGGGGATTAGCGCTGGAGATCAGCCCCATTTCCTGCGCTTTGAGGATGGCCGCCGCGCGGCCGTGGACCTGGAGCTTTAGGTAGATTTTGTGCAGGAAGTTGCGGACAGTGGGGTTGGCTATTTCCAGCCTTTCAGCGAGGTCCGCTGTGGGTTCGTCAGGATATGCGGCGCAGATGGAGAGGACTTCCAGTTCACGGGGGGTCAGGGTGAGATCATCGGCCTTGCCGGTGAAAAAAATATCCCGGACACGATTGCTCATAAAACTGCCGCCATCGGCCAGAGTTTCGATGATCTTTCCCAGGTTGCGAATGCTGTCGTAATCATCCTTGAGGATGTATCCGCTGGTCCCTACCTCTAAAATGCTCTTGATCATCGCCCGTTGGGAGTGCATGGAGATCACCAGGATCAAAAGGTCGGGATAGTCCGATTTCAACTCTGTCAGGAGTTGATGGATTGGCTGGATATTGCGGTTTTCTTCGCTGATCGGCACGTTGATATCCAGGATGAGCATATCCACAACTCTATCCTTCAGCAGGTCTTTCAGGCACTGGCTGAAAAGGCAGGTGCCGGCAATTTTGATGTTGGTGTACTCCTCGAGACGATGGATATAACCATCAATGGTTGCTTGGTGATCTTCCAGAATTGCGAGGTTGATGATTTCTGCCATTAATTGATTTTCCCCTTTCGCTGGTAAATAAAGTTGCTCAGTAATTCTATCAGGAAATTGGCTGATTTCAATAGTCTGAATTTTAGGAAATAGGGGTTTAAAAAGCTCACTGACCGGGTGAGGGGGGCACCCGGCCAGCGAGTAACTATATTAAACCATAGACTTAATCATTTGTCAATAATAAGTGAAAAGATTGTTGTTCGCGAATAAAAATGTCATGATTAATTCGCGAATAAAATTGTCAGGTT